>JBAXVB010000025.1:0-26042 GCA_037129415.1 Deltaproteobacteria bacterium | reverse complement strand
TTTGCCTCAAATCTTCTTAGACTCAAGAATCATCAGCTCTTCCGGGAATTGCTGAGAAACAAGTGAGAGAGAAAACTTTGGAGCAAATTGCCGAGGCGAAAAAGCAAATAGAACAGCATATCCAAAAATATGTCGATCGTGAGATTGAGATGTTATCGGCAATTAATCAAGTTTAGGAAAATAGTGTTTTCGTGCGAGTGAACGAATTCCTTTCTTGCAAGTGGGTTGCGTGTAGTCAGGAAGCGGTTGGATCTTGGCTCAGCGATGTTGGGGATTACCCGGTGGCCTTAAATTTCGTGCCAGCGTTGTAAGGCGAGAATTGGGTATTGGGCCAGCAAAGATTTCAGTCACGGATCGGGAAATTACTTAACATAATGTTTTTAAAGTACAAATAGCCTAACAAGTCGCTCAACCAGACGCTCTATAGGACTGGTTCTGGGTGGTTTGAGTTTCAACGAGTGCGCCGATTAGCTTGTTTTTAGGCTGCTTTCACCTACAAAAAGGAGGTTTCATGAGCGGCGTATTTCTCGGCAGAAGAACTGATTCCAGGACGAGACACATGTTTGATGCTACCAAGAATATATTACTAACGACATATATCCTAATTGCTGGCTGTGCACCAAGAAAAGAATTGGAGGCGGCCAAAGCCGCCGCTAAGGAAGCACAGAAGAACGCAGATATGTTCAAGACATATATGATCATCGCTATTGCTTTGGCTGTTGTTGGAGTCGTCGTTTTCCTTGTTGTAGGCAATATGATGGGCTCGAAGACACGGCGCGATTATGAAGACTCAGGGAGGAAGAAGGATGGCGAAAATGGCCGGTGAGGGTCGCAATCCTATTGTGAAGGCATACAGAACTGTCGCCGAGTGGTCTCCAGCGCCATTAAAAAAACCTATTGTTGATTTGCAATTGGACCGTATGCCACCAATAGCAAGAGCTGCAGAGAGCATAAAATACAATGTCATGGCGTTCGAGTTTTGGATATCTCCACTGGGAGGACTCCGCGAGTGTTTTAGAGTCAGCCTCAGTTTTTCGATTCTGTTCTTCCTGATATGGCTTCCGCTCACGCTTGCTGGTGCTTTTGCAGTTGGCCTTTTCCTGCAGATGGAGATCATTGCAGCCCACATTTTCCGAATACTCATATACGCTCTTAGTGCAACGGTAATCAGCCTATTATTGTACTTATTGTGGCAGCACAGATTGGCAATCTTAGCGATCATTGGGCGTGGAGGCGAGTCAAATGAATAAACGTAAGGCATAACGGCTGACTTCGTCGTGCGCCAATCTCGGAGTACCGGTATAGATTGAGCCATAAGTTGACATTGGACAAATATAACGAACTTATAGGACAAAGCCGGGTATTGAAAGCAATTGGCTGTCAGGATCACCCAGCAGTAAGCATATGCCAGAAACACCTCCGACCTAACATTGCGTTTCAGCGGAACGCGGATGATTTAACATGACATTAGCCTTTACAATTATATGAAATTTGAATGGGACGACAATAAAAATCAGGAAAACACAGAAAAGCATGGTATATCATTTGAAATTGCACAAAAAGAGCATTTCTTGATAATAGCCGAATCATCGCTGAAGATATAAAGCATAGTGATGAAAATGAAAAGCGATATTTCTGTTTCGGGCGAATTGATAGCGAAATAATAACAGTCAGATTTACTGTCAGAGATAAGAAAATAAGAATAATCGGTGCCGGTAAATGGCGGGAAGGACGGAAAAAATATGAAGCGAAAAATAAGTTACAAAAATGCTCCCAAAGAAATAGCGGAAGCAATCGCTTCATCAGAAATAATTGATGATTTCCTACCGCTGCCGGATAAATTGGTATTAAAAGAGCAGTCGGTCAGAATAACAATAAATCTGAGTGTGCCTGTTGTAAAGTTCTTTAAAGAAAATGCCGGAAAATCCGGTATCCCGTATCAGCATATGATAAAAAAATACTTGATAGCTATGTTGAAACACAAATTATTTCAACAAGTTCTTAACCATCTGTTGCACCTGACTTCGCAGGTGAACATTGTGTTGTATGACTTTGGGGCGCATGAATCGCATTACTGCAGAAGTCACTGCGATTAATAGACAAACGGATGGCCAACAAACAGTTGGAACACTACGCCGCGAAGCGCGGCGAGGTTCACCGGCAATGTTATATCTTCGACAAAGAGTGTGAAATTCGGAGTGTTTTTGCTTGCGAGAATGCAAGCCCGGCAGGATGGGTGGTAACCCATCGTTCGGGTTGGATGACACTACATGATGGCTTGCCGTCCATCCTACGAAACTGTGGGGAAATTTATCTCAATTGATACGAGAAACGCTTGTGTTATAGGGACGGTTGATATGCCAACAGTTAAGGGTATTCGAGGACCTTATCGGTTTTTCTTTTACAGCTTTGACTGTAACGAGCCAATGCACGTCCATGTTCAGCAGGAAAAAATGACCTGTAAATTTTGGATCAACCCCTTGGCTCTTGCGAAAAATTATGGTTTTTCAGCGAAAGAGTTGAACACAATCCGTGCGATCATTATTAAAAATAAGAATAGAATATCGGAGCGATGGTATGAACACTGCGGTTCAAATACAAGAAGTGAAAATTAAACATGTAACTGTCACCAAGGATAGTATTACGGCTCAACTTATTGATGGGCGAACAATAAGCGTCCCATTGGTATGGTCTTGGCGGTTATCTGAAGCGACCCCCAAACAGAGAGCAAACTGGCAAATAATCGGTGACGGTCATGGGGTGCATTGGCCAGAACTTGATGAGGATATCAGTGCCGCTGGCATGTTGTTCGGTATTCCTGCATTGAGACCTCAGACTCTGTCCAAATTGACTCCAAAATCAGAGAAAGAAGCGAGGGCTAACAATGCAATTCACACTGCATTCCGGGGTCCGGAGTCGGCCGCAGTTTCCAGAGAGACATCATTGTAAAAATCGGCTGAATTCCAGGATAGGTTTTGCTCGTATTCCCGCTGAAATGTTTCGATAATTTGATTGATTGGAGCATCCGTGAATTCGCCGCGATATTGCAGATATTCCATGTGACGGTTTCCGTTCTGGTCAAGTGGATGGTATATCGAATCGTTACGACCGTCGAAATCAAGCGGCTGGATTCGAAACCGTTCGCAGAGTTCAATATTAAAGGCCGGTGTCGCCTTGACCCAGATATCGTCGAGATAAATGGTGGTATAGCCATGCCAATAAAAGATGTCCGTTTTCATTGTCTCGCGCATGCGAGCCGTGGAAAGATGGTTTCGGACGTCGGCAAAGCCCAGTTTGGCGGGAATTCCCATGGCCCGGCAACAGGCCGCCAGAAGAATTGCCTTCGGGACACACCAGCCCCTGCCGATGCTTAACGTATGGCTTGCCTTCAGGCCATCTACGGTTAATTCGATCAAATAGGGGTCATACCGAATGCCGTCCCGGACCGCGTAATAAAGCCGAATCGCCTTTTGCCTGGAATCACGTGCATCGCCAGCGTTTTCCATGGCAAACGCCGATACCGCAGTGTGGTGGGAGTCGATGGTCGCTGAGGGTTGAACATACTCCATTATTGCTGAATTCATTTATCAAAACCCTTTCATAATACATCTCGTTATTTAGTGTGAGTCTTCACCCGGCAGTTCCAGTCTATTTTTCTTCATCAGGTTTCAATTTGACCTATGAGTCTTAGAAGTCCATCCAGAATCGTCAGCGGGTGGGGCGGGCAGCCGGGGATAAGCAGGTCAACCTGCAGCAGATCACAAGCTCCGTTATGGACTTCTTCATGGTCTTTATAGGGTCCGCCGGAAATGGCGCAGGCCCCGACTGCAATCACTATTTTGGGTTCCGGGATAGCCGAGTATGTTTTCAGCAGCGCAATTCGCATATTTTCCGTTACAGGGCCTGTGATCAGCAGCCCATCCGCATGACGAGGCGAGGCCACGAACTGAATGCCGAACCTGCCAAGGTCCCAGCCCACTGTACCCAGAACATTCGTGTCGGCTTCGCATGCATTGCAACCCCCTGCACTAACCTGCCGCAGTTTCAGTGATCGACCGAACAGACGCTTTAATTTTTGATCCAGGGGTATTGCAGGCTGATATTTTCGGATATCATCAATTTGCAAATCATCGCGTTTGCTCACAGCCATGCGATAATCTTTTGAAAAGTGAATATTCTGGTGCGGACAGACATGGGCGCATTCCGCGCAGAAAAGACAGGCTCCCATATCCAGCCTTAGCCCTTCTGCTTTTGTTATGGCTTGAGTGGGACAAATTTCCACACACCGTGTGCAGTCCGAAAGGCAATCCTTGGAGTTGATGACAGGACGCCCCATAAAACGATCCGGAAGCTCGGGCGGAGGGCCGTCCGGGAATTTTATCGTCCGGTGTTTCTGCTGTATGCGCGCCAGAAGAGTGTCTAACATTTCTGTAAAATCCTTGAAAAATAGCACTGAGTATTTACCATGAAAATACTTTTAAACCACGAAACACACGAAAGACACGAAAAAAATATTCATCGAGCTTTCGCGTATTCGCTTGAAAAACACATCTCACAAATCATGCCCGCAGTAGGACAGGTTAAAACTTTTATTGCATAGCGGAAAGTCGGATATCTGCTGATTCCGCAGTGCAAAGGCCAAACCGAACCAGTTGTGAAACGACGGATCGACAATTTTATAGGTGGCGAAACGCCCTTGGCTATCGGTCAGCGCTACATGGCAGATCTCGCCGCGCCAACCTTCCACAAGAGAAATAGCCAAGGAGTCCGGGGGCAGGGTATGCAGTGTGTTTTGCAACTGACCCTCGGGCAGGCTTTGAAGCTGCTCGCGGATAAATGCGATGGATCGTTGAATTTCAAGCCACCGAACATGAGCTCTTCCCAGAACATCTCCCGTGTTCCAGGTGGAGACCGGAATCTGTGTAAACCGAAAAATTCCTTCAGGCATATCCTTTCGCACATCTCTTTCGATGCCGCAGGCACGGACAGCAGGGCCGACCAGACCCATTAGCTCAGCCATTTCCCGGCTGATGGCGCCGGTTCCCTCAAATCGCGCCATTACGGAGGATGTCTTCCAGAGCAGGTTGATGGCTACGGTCAGATCTTTTTCAGCGGTATCAAGATGGCTGAGCAGAGTTTTGGCCATTTCCGCATCAATGTCGAAACCGATGCCGCCGGGTTTGATGATGCCGCGACCAAATCGGTTGCCGCAGATCAGCCCCGTCATATTGAGAATATCTCCGCGAATGCGTCCGCAGTAAGAGAGCGTAGGAAGAAAGCCCACGTCTCCTGCAAGGGCTCCCATATCCCCGGTGTGATTGGCGATTCGTTCCAGCTCCAGCGCAATGCCTCGAACGACCTGGGCTCTGGCGGAAATTTGAATCCCGGAAAGCGCCTCAATCGTCTGGCAGTAGGCAGTTGCATGGCCAATGCTGGTATCGCCCGACAACGTCTCCATATAATGAATCGTCCGTTTGTCGGGACCGCATAAGAGGCGCCGCTCAACGCCGCGATGCTGGTAACCAAGCGATATTTCAAGGTGAAGCACTTCTTCTCCATGACACTGAAACCTGAAATGTCCCGGCTCGATGATGCCGGCATGGACGGGTCCCACAGCAACATCGTGGACTTCTTCTCCTTTAACCTGAAAAAAGTCTGCCGCGCCGATTTCCGGCGTATTTTTAGCAATGGACTGGTGACGGTTTTGCCCGTAAGGCGCATGAAATCGAATGGGTTTCAGCCAGGGATGGCCTTTGGGCAGAAGGCCCCACTGCTCATAAATCTCACGTTCAAACCAGTGCGCCTGGGCGCAAAGCGGTGTCAGAGAAGGAAAACCGTCCTCCTCCGTGTCAGCGCAGAGAGGCAGAATGCGAGATATGTTGTCCTGTGACAGCACAGCCCACAGACGCATACAGCGATCATGTATGGGCTGAGCAAACAAGGCGGAAATCCTTCCCCCTTCTTCAACTGCATGAATCACGGCGTCTTGAAACGCATCCATGCTTATAACGGGCGCATTCCGGATGTCTTTTGCCTGTCCGCTGGAAAGCGAAAACCGTTCATGGGCTGAATCGGACATTGATGATCACTCCTCTATCATGAGTTGGCTGCATTAAACCGCCCCGATGGTTTTAGCCGCCTGTTCCAGAACCTCTTGAAGAAAGGGCGGAATGTAAATGCCCAGAACCAGAACTACGACCCCGAGCATCAAGGGGGGAATTACGGCAAGCGGTGATTCTCCTGAAAAAAATGAAGGCGGGTGGTTGCGGTCGCCGGCAGGCAATCCTTCAGGGTTCCCCTGAGCCATGGGGAGTACGATAGCGGCCATTGCGACAAAAATAATGCACAGTATTGATAGATAAGCGGCGGCTATAACAAATCGCCCCTGATCCAGGGCGGATTTCAGGATGACCAACTCGCTTAGAAACATTCCATAGGGGGGGGAGCCGGTAATGGCCAGAAAGCCCATGATCCAGAGTGCGCCGGAAATCGGAAGGACGCGCATGATGCCGCGAACTTCCCTGGTGGATTTGCTACGATAGACAGTCAGGATATTTCCAGCAACCAGAAACAGCATTCCCTTGGTCAGGGAATGATTGACTGCATGAAGCATGGCGCCGTATCCGGCATTAGCGCCAAGACCGACACCCAGTGACAGAATGCCGACGTGTTCGACGCTTGAATACGCCAGCATTCGTTTAAAATCAACCTGGCGCAGCATAAAGGCTGCGGCGACAACCATTGAAAAAAGTCCGAATCCCACCAAAAGGTTTTGACCAAAAAGACCCTGGCCTGCCGCAATGCAGACCTGCTGGGCCCGCAATATGGCCAGAAATGCACAGTTCAGCAGGGCTCCGGAAAGCAGCGCGGAAATGACCGATGGAGACTCGCTGTGTGCATCCGGCAGCCAGGTGTGCATTGGAGCCAGTCCCAACTTGGTGCCGTAACCCACCAGTAGAAAGAGAAATGCGGCCTTCAGCCAGGGGACATGCAGAAGCGAAGCCTTCCCGGTCAGGCTTGAAAGGAGCATCGGTACATGTTCATTTTCAGACAGCGTGGCGGCGACGGCCAGAAAAAAATTCCCCAGAAGCGCCAGCGCAATTCCAACCGAGCAGATCATGATGTATTTCCATGTCGCCTCAAGGGATCTGCGATGCCGGTGGAAATAGATCAGGGGCGCACTTGCCAGCGTTGTGGCTTCTACCGCCACCCAGATGAGCCCGAAGTGCTGACTCACGGCAACCAGCGTCATCATTGCCAAAAAAAGCAGCAAGCAGCAGACAAAAGCTGATTCCCTGGAATTGGTGAACAGAAAACCGTCCTCAAAGTCATGGCGCTTTCCCCAGTTCTCCCTTTGCAGATACCCTATTGCATACAGGGATACAGTTACAAAGAGCGCGCTGGTAATGCTTAGAAAGAGCAGTCCCGGAGCATCAAGAAGCAGCCATCCATCCAGAACGGGCGCCGGTGGGTAAATCCACACCAAGGCCGTCAGCACGGCATGACCAGTGGCGGTTGTTAGCAGCACAGCGCGTATTGTTGTTGAGGATTTCAGCCCGAATACCGCCAGAGCCGCCGCAACCGGGAGAAAAATCAATGCCAGAATCATGTCAGCCCTTTAATGTACTCAGCAGGTCCGTATCGATATGGTCGAACTCCCTGTTGATGTGAAAAATTGCAATTCCCATCACAAAAACGGCCATGAAAACGTCCAGAAGGGTTCCAAGCTCCACAAGAAGAGGCTCCTTCAGGGCCAGCGCCAGCCCGAATGCATAAATGCCGTTTTCCATGACCAGGTAGCCCAATACTTGCGACAAGGCTTTTCTCCGGCTTACAATCGCCAACAGTCCGACCATTATGGTAAACAGGGAAAGTGGCACAACCAACTGGGATTTCAAGGGTATGGGCAGCGGAAGTTGACTGCCCATCCACATCGCCAGCGCCAGCAGGCCGACACTGACCAGCATTGAGGTGGAATATCCGATAAACGGCTCCATTTCTCTACGCAAGCTGGAAGAGCGCATTGATCTTAGCAGCAGCCACGGAAAAACAATGCCTTTGAGTACTATGGTAATTGCCGAAAGCAGTATGACACGAAGCGTCAGTTGACCGGCGCCCACCAGTCCCGGAAGAATGCCGAGCAAAATTCCCTGAAGAGCCACGATGCGAATGCAGGCGCTCAATCGGCTGGAGCCGATCAGCTTCAGGTTGGTTAGAATCAACAGAACAATCAGTGCATCAATCCACAGCTCCATAGTTAATCCATTATCCCTTTAGCACCAGAACAATCGCCAGAATGGCTAAAACACCCGCGCCAGACAGCAGTTGAGGAATGCGCAGCAACCGCAGCCGCGCCATCGAAGATTCAATCACGCCGATAACAATGGATAGAAGAAAGATTCCTCCGAGGGTTGCTGCGCCATCCAGCAGAAAATTTCCCGAGCGAACGGGAATCAGAACACCTGCCAGAAGCGCACTGAATATCCATAATTTTATTGCCGCGCCATATAGAATCATCGCAAGATCCGGCCCGCTGTGATCTAACACCATGACTTCGTGTATCATGGTTAGTTCCAGGTGGGTAGTTGGATCATCAACCGGAATCCGGGAATTTTCAGTTAGAAGGACAATCAAAAGTGCGCTCGCTGCCAGAAGGAGGACTGTTCCGGAATGCATCCACGCTGAAAACGACAGGCTGGTATAGATTCCGGAAAGCGAAAGATGGGGCAGGGTTTCCTGTATGCCGGCAGGCAAGGCAATTTCCCCGATTTCCCCCATTGCCAGAAGACTGAGCAGCAAGGCAGGTTCAGCCAAAACGGAAAACTGGACCTCTCGGCTGGCGCCCATGCCTTCAAATGCTGAACCGGTGTCAAGAGCCGCCAAAACTGTAAAAAACCTCATCACGCCAAGAAGATATATCAGGAAAATCAGATCCCCGGTAAAATTAAACATTGCTGCGCCGCCTCCGATGGGCAGCACCAGCAGCGCCGTTATTGCTGATGCCAACCCTGCAAGGGGACCTGCGCGGAATATCCAACTTGTGGTTTGGCTGTAAACCGGGGTTTTTTGAAACAATCGGGCCAGATCGTAATACGTTTGCAGTAGCGGCTGACCCTTCCGGCCTGCAAAAAACGCCTTGGTCCGGTTGATGATTCCCGGAAGCAACGGAGACAGAATCAATGCGGTTAGCGGATGCAGTATGCTTATGGTTTGCATAAAAAAATTATCTCAGATTCCAGATCAAAAGGGCTAAAATCGTTACCGCCACGTAGAGAATATAGATTTGAACGCGGCCCTGTTGCAACCAGTGCAGCGGCAGCAAAATCCGCTCTATGCCACGAAAAATGGGCAGAAACAGGCCTCGAAGGAAGACATCATCGGTATGGGTGTGCAGGCTGGCCTTGACCGGGAAAAGCCCTCTCGGCGCGTGAATCTTTCGATGTGTCTGCAAAAAAAAGCCGAACATGGTGGTGATGGGTTGTGCGTAAGATGACGCAGTGTACTGCATGCGGGCCGTGGGCCTTACAAAACCGCAGTCCCATGTATTGCATTGCGCGGGTGTTCTGTCGGAAAGAAGGTGCCTGCGCAGATAGATCAGGAACCCCAATATCAGTATAAAAATGCACGAAAGAGCTGTTACTCGCTGAAGCGGCACGGTAACAACTGCAAGGTGAGTGTCAATGTCGATTTTCAATAAACCGGTGACGTTTCCTATCACCGGCGCCATTGCTGAAATGACGATTGGCGCAAAAAAACCGATGGCCAGGCAACCAAACGCCAGGAACATCATCGGAATTCGCATGCCCCAGCCGATTTCATGTCCCAGCAGGGCGGGTGTACGCCGAGGCTCGCCAAGGAAAACAATGCCGAATGCCTTGGTAAAGCAGGCGGCGGCCAAGCCTCCGATTGCGGCCAGTCCGGTAATGACACCAACGCTGGAAAGCGAAACGCCGGAAAGTCCTGTGCCCATAAACGCCCCGACATAAATGAGAAATTCGCTTACAAACCCATTTAGCGGCGGCAGACCGCAGATAGCGAAAGATCCAATAAGAAAAATCGTTCCGGTCCATGGCATCTGGCGCATCAGTCCACCCAACTGCTCCACGTTCCGCACACCGGTTGCATGCAGCACCGCACCTGCGCCAAGAAAGAGCAGTCCCTTGAAAAGCGCGTGATTTAGAACATGCAGCAGACCGCCGCCAAATCCCAAAACCGCAAGAACCGGTTGATTCAAGGATAGTCCTAACACTCCCAGCCCCAAACCCAAGGTGATAATACCGACATTCTCAACACTTGAATACGCCAGCAGCCGTTTAAGATCATGTTGGGCCAAAGCGAACAGGACACCCAGAATGCCTGAGCCCAGTCCAATGGCGATCAGCAGCCATCCCCACCATGGCTCCGGCTGACCAAGAAAGGTCAGGGTACGCAGCAGGCCATATATTCCGGTCTTGATCATGACTCCGGACATGACGGCGGAAACATGGCTGGGGGCTGCGGGATGGGCTTCAGGGAGCCAGACGTGAAAAGGCATGAATCCGGCCTTGGTTCCAAAACCGATTACCGAAAGCAGAAATGCCAGACCGGCCATGGAAGTACCATTGAGGCCGAAAGAAATGAAATGGCCAAAATCCAGAGACGGCCCCTTATGCGCCAGCAGGATAAAGAGAACGAAAAGAAGGGCGGTTCCGATGTGCGTTGCGACCAGGTATATCCATCCGGCCCTTCTGACGTTTTCGTCTTCATCCTCAAAGGTTACCAGAAAAAAAGACGCCAGGGACATGATTTCCCATGCCATGAGAAACAGCATGCCGTTATGTGAAATGACAACCAGGATCATGCTGGCGACCAAAATATTGAAAAATAACCATGAGGCGCCAAGATTTTTCCGTTTCCGGTATTCCCATAGATAGGTATTGCCATAGATGGCGGCAACTGCGGACAGGATCAAGATCGTAAAAAGAAAAAACGCGGAAAGAGCATCTATTTGCAGGGAAAAAGATCCGAATGGAACCTGCCATGGCCGATGAATAGCCACTGTCCGCCCCGTCCAAAGCACGGTTGCAGCGGGAACCAGGCCGATCAGGCATCCCAGAACGGTTCCCCCTGCGCCCACTATATTGGCGAATCGGGGATTCCTGCCGGTGAAAAAGGAGCAAAGGCCGCTGAAAAACAAAATCATCATGGAGATCAGAATGAGCCGCATCGTTAGTCTTTCACTTTCCCTTCAATGCGTCTTGCTTCAGCAAATATTTCTGCACGGGGAGCCTGCTGCTTGATGATGGTTTTAAATTGGACATCGGACAAGGCGAATGAAAGCTTCGAGAGCAGGCTAAGGTGAGTGCGCACCGTCGGGCTGACAAGGGTAAACAGGATGCTTACCGGCTGCCCGTCCAGAGCGCCGAAGTCCACCGCCTGTTCCAGGTAACACAGGGAGATCATCGATCTGGGGATGTGCAATACAATCGGATTGCGGACATGAGGTATGGCGATGCCATCGCCGATGCCAGTTGATCCAAGTGATTCCCGTGTCAGCAATACCTGATAGAGAAATGACCTGTCTGCTTCCTTGGGAAGATTAAGAGCCTTGACGACCGAATCCAGCACAGAAGCCATGTCCGTTCCACTGACACCATAATTCACCCCGCCTGCCTGCAGAGCCTCATCCAGGCGGGGCATCAGCAAGGGGTCTTCGTCGGGTGCATTGATGATTTCGGATGTGACATCCGTTCGCGTGGCGCTGGCCCATTCCAGCAGTTCCGAACGGCTGAACCGGTACTCTTCATCAACATGATAAACCGGAAGATTTTTGTGCTTGATCCAGCGGAAAACGGTTTTTTCGGAAATATTGAAAATTCCAGCTACGTCCCTGACATTCAGTTGCAATAGACACCTTCTTTTTCAAAGTCATTAAAAACGGATATTATTTTCCCGATTGCCAGGCATGTCAAGATAAAAAAATAAATTAACATCGCCCAAACTCAGATAGGCGGCATTTCCCGTAGTTTGCACAACTCCTCCTCAATTGGCTCCACATGCGGGTTTGAAAATGATGGATATTCGGATGATCTCCATTCTTCCTGCATGTTCCAAAGGGTTAGATCCGAGATGCCAAGCAGACTTTTTGTAAGAACATCCAGTTTATGGGAAAATGCTAAATGAAATTCCATCTCGGCATCCTTAATCGTTTTTAATCGGTTGTATGCCTCGGCCAATTCATACGACTTCCTTGCCATCAGCAAGGCCATCTGGTCTCGATGCCTTTTGAGTTCGAGATGGTTTTTGATCCTGGCTTTTACAATCGCCATGTTGAACGGCTTGGTGATGTAATCGACGGCGCCAAGTTCGAGCCCGTATGTTTCATCCGGAATATCGGCAAGCGAAGTAACAAAAATGATCGGTATGAGCTGTGTACTCCTGTTTGCTTTCAACTGACCACAGACATCAAAGCCGCTTAAGCCAGGCATAACTACATCCAGAAGAATCAGATCCGGCTGATTTTTTTTTACAATGTCGAGAGCAGACTCGCCGTCTGTTGCAACGCACACGATGTAATCATCCGACAGCATATCCATCAGAATATCAATATTGCTTTCCGTGTCATCCACCACCAGAATGGTTTGTTTCTTATCGGGTATCAGTATTTCCAGGAGAGAATTGATATCATTTTCCGTGTTATCCAACGCCGGAATGGTTTGCTTTTCTTCGGGCCTCACATCTCACCTTCCTATTTTGAGTCAATTGATTCCATTAATATATTCAGAGTTTTAGTTGCTTCACCGAAGCGATATTTAGCAATTGACCGGTTCAGCTCTGTAATGCCGGCCACAGTTTCATCGGGCCAGCATTTCGCTTGTAGCAATTTCAGGATTTCATGGCAAGCTCTGGGTTCATTGTTTGTTACGGGACCTCTTAATTGACTCAGCAACTGCCGGAGGTTATCCATTGTTCCCATGGGTTTGGGGGGGGCATGCGTATCATCTTTTGGCCGGGGAATTGCGGCTGAAATCGCTGCCTGCAGCGCATCGTTTTGTTCGATAAACTTTTGTAAATGATCTTCGTATTCCTTACCATCACGAAGGGCTTTCTCCAGTATCGTGGCGGCGGACTCCAGTGAGGCTGCGCCAAGGTTACCCGCTATGGATCGTATGGAGTGCACCTTGCGGTGTACTGTCTCTGGATCACTAAGTAGTTGTTCTCTTGTGACCGTATATGCGGCGTCTTCGGCGAATTTGCTTAGCAGGCTCAGGTAGAGTTCCTGATTTCCGGTCAGCCGATGAAGCCCTGCTGTAACGTCAAGACCAGGTATCTGCAGGGACTTCGCCCTGTCGTGCGGATCGGGGTTATCGGCGGTTTTCAACCCGACATCGGAAACATTCTGGCGCATTCCCGGCGGAAGCCATTGTGCAAGCACACTGAGGAGCTCGTCAATGACAATGGGCTTGGTAACATGACCGTTCATTCCTGCATTCATAATTTTTGCCCGGTCATCTTTCATGGCAAGGGCTGTCATGGCAAGAATGGGCAACTTGTCCGCACCTGCCTTACCCAGGCTGCGGATGGTGCGTGTGGCCTCAAGACCATCCATAACCGGCATTTGAATGTCCATGAACACCACGTCATAATCATGAGATCGGACTTTCTCCACTGCTTCCATACCGTTACGGGCGATATCTGTCTCTATGCCGATACTTTTCAACAGCTCAACGGCGACTTCACGGTTGATCTCGTGATCCTCCACCATCAGGGCGCGAACGCCTGAATACCGTACCTCCAAAAAAACATTCTTTTTTATTACATGATCAGATGTATCGACATCCAAAGCGGACTGGATTTCCTCAAACAGGGTGGATGGGCGAATGGGTTTGGTAATGAAACCCCGGATACCAGCCGATTCAGCCGGCTCTCTCATCTCGAGTCGATCACGTGAAGTAGCCATAAGTAGCATCGGTGGCGGTGTGGGAAATTTTTCCTGGCGGATTCGCCACGCTGTTTCGATGCCGTTCATCAGGGGCATTCGCCAGTCCAGCAGACACAACCTAAAGGGGGAAAGATTTACATCCGCCTTGTGCAGCGCCTCCAGTGCTTCCATGCCAGAGGCGACGCACTGTACCCCGAAAGACCTTGTGGACAGCAGTTTCGACAGGATATGCCGGGTTGCTGGATTGTCATCCACGACGAGTACTTTCGTATCCCTCCAGTTCAGTTCGGGCAATATATGAACATCCGCATCTCCTGCAATTGTAAAAGGAAGGACAGTGGAAAACAAACTTCCCTTCCCTGGAGTACTCTCCACCCTGATCCGGCCTCCCATCAGTCCACACAACTGTTTGCAGATGGTCAAGCCTAGTCCTGTTCCCCCAAATTTGCGGGTGGTGGACATATCCGCCTGACCAAAAGCAGTGAAGAGTTTTGAAAGTTGTTCTTCCGTGATACCAATACCTGTGTCCTGCACGGTGAAGTTTATCACAACCGTGTGAAAATCCCGATATCGAATATTGACGGATAACCGGATATCGCCGCCATCCGTGAACTTGATGGCGTTGCTCATCAGATTGTTCAGTATCTGGGCCAGTCGCAAAGGATCGCCCATGAGCCAGGTGGGGATTGTTGGATCGATGGTGGTGTGAATTTCGATGTTCTTTTCCGCAGCTCTGTCCCAGAAGCAGTCAAGGGTGCTGCCGATGACGGCGTCAATGGAAAACCGGATGCGCTCGATATCCAGTTTCCCCGCCTCAACCTTTGAAAAGTCCAGAATATCGTTGACAACGCGAAGCAGAGACTCACTGCTTGATTTCGCCACTTCTGCGTACCGACGTTGTTTATCTGTCAGAGTTGTTCTCAGCATCAATTGGGTCATGCCAATAATACCGTTTAGCGGGGTACGAATTTCATGGCTCATATTCGCAAGAAACTCGCTTTTCGCGGTGTTCGCCAATTCAAATCGTCCCACCATGTCATTGGCTTTGGTTGTTGCTTCTTCCAAAAATGCGTTGACTCGCCGCAATTCATCTTCCGTTTTTTTACGATTGGTGATATCCCGGCTGATACCGAGAATGCCGATCATCAGGCCTTCAGAATCCCGCATGGGGGATTTCAGTGTATCCAACAAAACATGTCGGCCGTCCGGATAGTCAATCCATTCCTCGTTATGATGGGATTCGCCCTGTTCCATCGTTAATTGGTCGTTCGCACGAAAAGAGTCTGCTATCTCTCTGCCAAAAAGATCATAATCTGTTTGGCTGATAATCCCGGAACGATTCTTTCCAACAAAACTGGCGAACGCAGTATTGCACCCAATGTACACCCCATCAATATTCTTGAAAAAAATGATGTCTGGTATGGAATCGAGTACTTCGTACAATATTGTATTCTGATCCCCCATACTGACGGTCTCAGATGATTTATTTTTGTTTGTCGTCATCACTTTATCCCAATGTTTATTGGTAATTTTGATTGATTATTTGGATATTTGCAAGATCAATGATTGAATCATTTTATAAAAATGGCTATAATCATCGTGATTGGGTCCGCAGAAAATGGATTGCCTTTCCGAACATTGATCGAAGCGACAGTCCTGATCTGCACAAGGCGTTCAACCGTGTAAATACACGGTGATCGCAGAGAAAATCCTAAAGGAACAATGGCCAGGCAAGAAACAAATCAGTTTTCAGCAAAACCGTCTTCTGTCATTGGCTCCTCCTGGAGATGGCGGTGGGCCTCCGGGATTGCGGCATTTCTGCTTGTCGTATTCGTTTGCTATCTGCTGGGAGTTACTTACCGGACGCAACAGCGCCTGCAGAAAACCGCCATGATCCGGCTGCAGGAGAATCTTGAAGGTCTGGCGCAGGCGGTGGATTATTTCATTTTGGAGCGCAGGAACGATCTGCAGAAGCTGGCTAGCGGCAACACTGCTGTAGCGTATTTCACCAACAAGGCCCTGGGGATGTCCATGGAATATGGCCTGAAGGAAAGCCTGAACAATATTGTCAGGCAATTCCAACACCTGAATGAGAGTACCCTCATCAAAACCAGAGCCAACTACTCCAGGCTGGCATTGTTTTCAGCGGAGGGGGAAATTCTTGCTGAATATGCGATCGTATCTCCATATCCGGTACAGAAACTGGACTGGCAAACCATTTCGGAAACATCGGCAAATGCTGTCAGCGTATCGGTGGACAGGGCCAATCCCGCTTTTCTGCTCTTCACAGCTCCGGTTCTCGTAGAGGAGCGGATCATCGGATTTGTCGCCGGTTGGGTGCCATTTGATGTCATTCATGACCATTTTCTTGAAATTCGGAGGTCGCCTGGCGGGCAGATATCGAGTTCGATCGACACGATCATCCTGGTTGCCGGAAAGGATGGCCATGTTGCGGGCGATACCCGGAAAACGATACCGGATTCCGACATTCAGAGGATGTTGGTGGAAAATAACCGGGCCTCATCACTGAGTGGAAATCCGAATGAACCCTGGTTTTTTGAGTGGGTCGATACCGGCGGCGGCAAAATTCTTATTGCCGTTATGGCCCGACTTGCGGGTATGGACATCCGTTTATTCCATATTCTTGAGTACCAGCAGATTGTCGATCCTCATGGACCGTTGACCCTATTGATCACGCTGGCGCTCGTCAGTGTGGGAGTTATCGGGATATTTCTTCTAACTGTTCATTATGGTGCCCGAGCCCAGGTGCTGGTTGCCAGATTGAGCGAGTCTGACCGTAAACAGGCCGAAATCAGGGAAGCCAATGAAACGCTTGAGCTGCGGGTTCGGGAGCGAAGCCAGGAACTGGAGAAAATTCATGCTCAGATGGTTATTCAGGAAAAGATGGCCTCAGTTGGACAATTAGCAGCGGGCGTCGCCCATGAGCTGAACAATCCCCTGCATTTTGTTTCCTTGAATTTTGTAACCTTGGCCGAATATTTTGAGGATATTGTCGAGATGTTTCAGGTCTATCGAAAATTGGCGGCGACAATTCAAAATATGAATCCGTCTTTGCCTGAATCAGAAACGGTTCGGACCAAGGAAGCATCTCTGCGGGTTGATTTCATTATGGGCGATATTCCGGACCTTTTCGAGGAATCCAGCCGTGGTCTTGATCGTATATCCCGGATTATTCAGAGTTTGCTCGGGTTCTCTCATGTTGACCATACCGGTGAATTCACGTTTTTCAACATCAACTCCGGCATTGAAGACACCTTGGTGCTTGCGAAAAACGAATATAAATATATTGCGGATGTCACAACGGATATGGGGGAACTATCGGAGATCCGCTGCATGTCAGAAAAACTCAATCAGGTGTTCCTGAACCTGATTGTAAATGGCGCCCAGGCCATTGGAACACAAAACCGGTCGGACAGGGGGCGGATCACCATTCGAACCTGGCAGGATGAAACGGATGTTTACTGTGAGATTACAGACGACGGGCCCGGGATTCCGGCGAATATCCAGAACCGGATATTTGAGCCTTTTTTTACCACAAAACCACCCGGGCGGGGTACCGGCTTGGGGTTGAGCATCTGCTATGATATCATTGTGGAAAAACACAAAGGAACATTGATTGTTAATTGTCCCGAATCCGGCGGAACTGTTTTTTCCATTCGTATTCCCAAGAATCTGTAAATACGCGAGCGTTCGGACCTCTCCCGCCGGGAGGGGGCGTGATCGATTACGTAAATACAACCCATAACCTGATATCTGTAGTTCTGTAGTCAAGAACATGAATGGAATCCATGTCAAACTCCACATCGACCGCACGTTTTGTGACATTTCTTGCTCTGGCATACGCCCTGTTGGGCGCGGCCGGTCTAACAATGGCAATTCCTCCGGGTTATGCCAGCCCAGTGTTTCCGGCCGCCGGTTTGGCGTTAGCTTGCGTACTCTTGTTTGGCCGCCGTGCGCTGTTTGGCGTATGGCTGGGTTCGGCCCTGCTGAATCTGTCGCACACCTGGCTGATCGGCACACTGAGCCCGATAGCAGCAGCCGTAGATGTTGCGATCGCCACTGGCTCCACCTTGCAGGCATGGACAGGGGGCTGGCTTGTGAACCGCTGGCGGGGGGCTGCCTGGCGTGACATGGAGCGGGAGCAGGACGCGTTCGCTTTCCTGCTGATGGGGGGCATGGTGGCGGTTGTGCTGTCGTCCTCGTTCGGTGTGACTGCGCTGTATGCCGCAGGCATAATTGATAGCGCCGAAATTCTCTTCACATGGTGGAACTGGTATGTCGGCGATGCCTTGGGCGTATTTGTTTTCGCGCCGCTTACCTTGTGCATTCTCAACGGGCCGAGTGGCCTGTGGGGCGAACGGCGCCGACGTATCGTTGCGCCTTTGTTGTTGACCATGGGACTGGTGTGGCTGGCTTTTTACGGCACAGCCCACTGGGAAAAACAGGCGCAGGACAGCCGGCTTCAGACCGATGGCAAGGCCATTGCCTATCGAATCACCGACCGCCTGATCACGCACCGCGAAGTACTCTCGTCGCTGCTACATTTCATTGAGGCCACTCCGGACTTCAGCTTCAGGCAGTTTGAACAATTCACTCTGATTACCCTGCAAGATAACCCTGACATTTTCGCACTGAGCTTTAACGATCTGGTCACTTATGACCAGCGACCTGCCTTTGAACAGATGGTGAGCGGCCTGTCACCCCTTGGCCCGTTTCAGATCACCGAACGTGACAGTCAGCGGAACCTGATCCGTGCTGTCGCCAGACCCGAGTATGTAACAGTGCGCTACATCGTGCCCTTGTCCAACAACCAACCGGCTGTTGGCTTCGACATCAATTCCGAGCCAATTCGTCGAGCCGCCATCGAGCGAGCCAGAGCATCGAAAAGCATGGCGGTGACTGCGCCCATCCAGTTGGTGCAGGAGCAGAAAAAGCGGATCGGCGTTTTGGAACTCCTGCCCGTCACTGCCACGGCAACAGCGGGTGACAAGAACGAGATGGCCCAGATGCTCGGTTTCGCCGTGGCGGTGGTCAAAATTGATGAGATGATTGATATCGCAACCCGGGGGCATGTTCCGGCCGGGTTGGTGATGCAATTGATTGACCCCCAGGCCCCCGATGGTCAAGGCATGCTCTATCGCTCTGACGTTAATGATGCCGCCAACACCCTGTCGGCGCGGGCTGACCACTGGAAAACCGGGTTGCGCATGGGCGATCGAGACTGGGTGTTGACGATCTCCACCACCGCGAGTTATCAGGAGCAGCACCGTCCCTGGATGGCTTGGGTTGTGGGCGTAGCGGGGCTCATGTTCGCAGCGTTGTTACAGATATTGATGCTCGGCATGACCGGCCGAACCGCAGTGATCATGCGCAAGAACGAAGAGATCCAGGGAATGGCCAGAACACTCGAAGAGAAGGTGACTGCGCGAACAGCAGAGCTTAGAGAAAGCATGCAATCGTACCGCAATCAATTCGCCAACAATTCATCGGCGATGCTGCTGGTTGATTCCACGGATAGTGCAATCATTGATGCCAATGCTACTGCGACAGTTTTCTACGGCTATCCTCGGGAGCGGTTGCTGACCATGCATATTACTGACATCAACATCCTGCCCGATTCCGAAGACCGGCAGGATTTGGCGTTGTTTACACCGGGGCATGGCAAGGAGTTCAACTTCCAACACCGCCTGGCGGATGGTTCAGTGCGGGATGTGGAAGTATCGTCGAGCCGTATTCAATTCGGCGGGCGGATTGTTCTGCACTTGATCATCCATGACATTACCGTGCGCAAACAGGCGGAAGAATCTTTACGGCAGGCCACTGACCGCTTGATGCAGGTCGAAGCCGTATTGCGTCAGGCCAATGAGACGCTGGAGCAGCGGGTTCAGGAGCGAAGCCTAAAACTGAAGGAACTTCACGCACAGATGGTCATTCAGGAAAAGATGGCCTCTGTTGGACAGCTGGCCGCAGGCATTGCCCATGAGCTGAACAATCCTCTCAATTTTGTTTCCTTGAATTTTGTAACCCTGGCCGAATATTTTGAGGATATTGTCGAGATGTTTCAGGTCTATCGAAAAATGGCGGCCATGATGCAAAACATGAAACCACCCATACCTGAATCAGAAACAGTTCGGGCCAAAGAAGTGGACCTGCGGGTTGATTTCATTCTAAACGATGCTCCGGCCCTTTTCGAGGAATCCCGCCGCGGTTTTGATCGTATCGCCCGGATTATTCAGAGTATGCTCGGTTTCTCTCATGTTGACCACACCGGTGACTTCACATCTTTCAATATTAACACCGGCATCGAAGACACCCTGGTGCTTGCCAGAAACGAATACAAATATATTGCGGAAGTCACAACGGATATGGGGAAACTATCGGAGATCCGTTGTATGCCGGAGAAACTTAATCAGGTGTTTTTAAACCTGATCGTAAATGGTGTTCAAGCCATTGAAACGCAGAACCGGCCGGACAAGGGGCGGATAACCATTAGAACCTGGCAGGATGAAACAGACGTTTATTGTGAGATTGCAGACAATGGGCCGGGGATTCCGGCGAATATCCAGAACCGGATATTTGAGCCTTTTTTTACCACAAAACCGCCTGGACGGGGTACAGGCCTGGGGTTGAGCATCTGCTATGATATCATTGTGGAAAAACACAAAGGAACATTGACTGTTGATTGTCCCGAATCCGGCGGAAGCGTTTTTTCCGTTCGTATCCCAAAGAATCTTTGAGAAAGGCCGCTTGGTCAGATTGCCTTTTATTTCCCCCAACAGGACGGTGGTTTCGCAGCTTTTGCTTTGTCTTTTTTTCTGGATTAGTGCATTGCCATGCCGTAGTTAAATCTTGCGGACATAGTCATATTTCAATATCTTTTCATCTATCGTCATCAATTCAAGGTTATAAACCTGAGCTGTAGCAACAATTATCTGATCAGCCGGATCATTATGGAAATTACCAGGCAGTTTTGTCGAGGCAATTGCAATTTGGGGAGTTAATTCTATCAACTGCACATCTGGTAAAGAAATTGCGGTATCCATCCATTCTTCAATCGAACAAGCCAATTTCAGTCTGTTGTACTCTACCAGTTTGGCAACCTCCCAGCAGGAAATAGCACTCACACCCAGTCCATATGCCCGATGATGTTCGATAATATGCCTATGACGCTGTGTGAGTTGATTGCTTTCATCTGCGAACCATATCCATATGTGGGTATCTAGCAGTATCACTGTAATAACTCCCAATCATCCTGAGCAACGGGTTCTGTCGGATCAATATACTTGATCACTTTGCCACGCAATGTTGAGGAAGTCGATTTACTCCCTTTTCTATTCCGACCCAAGACGATTACATCCACCAAGTCTCCTTCCTGGAAAGGGAGAGCATCAAGCTGCAATACGCCGTTTCTCACAACTCTTTTTTCTATTCGATAAGCTTCCATTAACAACCTCTCATCTGACAACCTCGCATCCCAGATGTGCGCCGTCGGCATCTCGCGCGGGGGTCGCATCAATTTGTGCCAAGAGATGCCTCCAACATTTTTATCCGGTTGTAGGCTTCGGCCAGTTCGTGATTTTTCCTTGCCATCAGCAAGTTCATCTGATCTCGATATCTTTTGTGTCCAAGCTGAATTTTGATTCGGGTTTTTACAATCGCAGGGTTGAATGGCTTGGTGATGTAATCGACGGCGCCCAGTTCGAGTCCATGTGTCTCGTCCATAACCGCGGTAAGCGATGTGATAAAAATGACTGGTATGTCCTGTGTGTTCCTGTTTTTTTTCAACTGGCGACAGACATCGAAGCCGCTTAAAACCGGCATCAGTATGTCCAGAAGAATTAGATCAGGCTGAAAATTCTTTACAATGTTCAGAGCAGACTCACCGTCTGTCGCAACGTGTACGCTGTAGTCTTTCGACAACATTTCCATGAGAACATCGATATCAATTTCTGTGTCATCCACAACCAGAATGGTTTGTTTTCTATCGGGTACCAGTATATCCAGGAGATAATCGATATCACTTTCTGTATCATCCACCGACGGTATGGTTTGTTTTTCTTCGGACATCACATCTCACCTTCCTGTTTCAGTCGATTGATTCCATTTCTGCCCAACCTGCTTTCATTTGAGAAACAAACAACTGTATGCCAGTCATTTTGCCTGCTTGATTAAATATTTGCAAGATATATGATTGAATCATTTTGAAAAATTGGATACAATCAGAAGATATATTCAAAGCAAAGATTCAGAGATCGCATAAAAAACCTTAATTTCATCCCATGTAAATCAGGATTCATCATTTTTACGATTTATAGTTCAATCAGAGGACATGTATGGAATCTATTTCGGATATTGTTTTTCTATTTGTAGATGATGAACCGGATGTGCTCAGTTCCCTGCGCCGGTTTTTGCACAGGGAACCCTACCGCATGATGTTTGCCGAAAGCGGTCTAAAAGCGCTTGAAATTATGGCGCTCCAGCCTGTGGCAATCATTGTCAGCGATCTGAGGATGCCTGAAATGGACGGCTTGTCCCTGCTTAAAGAGGTGAAAGCCCGCTTTCCGGAAACCGAGCGGCTTATCCTGAGCGCTACCTCGGATATGGACCAGATCATTGATGCCATTGACAGTGGTGATGTTTTTCGTTTCATTCAAAAGCCGCTGGAACCGGTATCGTTTAAAGAGATCATTCGTGAAGCCGTGGATATTTATCTGCTAAAAAAAAATGACATGACAAGAGTCTCCAGTCCACATTGATATAAAAATACCAAACATTTATCGTGTAGCTGACAGAGGGTGTTCAGCGTCGGGAAACCGTGAAAACCCTTGCTGCCTGTTGAGGAACAAGTTGATGCCATTTATGACAATGCCCATCCAGGGGATTGAGCAGAAAGCTCGATAGGAACTAAAAAAATGTTGTCGGATCGAAGCACTGTTCGTAAAAGCATTTGGTTGGCTTGGGTCCTGCTGTCTGCCGGGCTGATCGCCACAACATTCGCCACTGTTGACATGAAAAATGACGTTGAAGCCGATGTGAAAAGGGATTTCGATTTTGCTTGCAGCCAAATTCAGCTCAGGATAGATGCGCGGATGGATGCTCATGCACAGATACTGATAAGCGCCGCCGCACTTTTTGATGCTTCGGATGAGGTTACTCGCGAGGAATGGCATACCTTTACCATGCGACAAAAAGTCGAGAAACACCTTCCCGGCATACAGGGCATTGGTTTTTCTCTGGCGATTCCCAACTGTCAGCTTGCACAGCACATACAGGAAATCCGCAGCCAGGGCTTTCCTGATTATACGGTAAAACCGGAAGGCGATCGGGAGATATACACTTCAATCATCTATCTGGAACCCTTTTCAGGTCGCAACCTCCGGGCTTTCGGCTACGACATGTTCTCCGAACCCATTCGCCGGATAGCAATGGAACGGGCGAGGGATCTGGATGCGGCGGTTCTCTCCGGAAAGGTGATTCTGGTACAAGAGACCGGGCAGAACGTTCAGGCTGGAACTTTGATGTATGTTCCTGTTTACCGTAAGGGGATGACGACCGATACTGCCGCACAACGCCGTGCTGCACTATATGGATGGGTTTACAGTCCCTATCGGATGATTGACCTTATGCAAGGTATCTCAAGAGGATGGGATTTGGAAGCAGGAAACCGGATTCGCTTGCAGATTTTCGATAACGAGCAGTTGTCTGCCGATTCATTGCTTTACGACAATCAGCCGAAGGCGGAGACGGAAACAGCAAGCACATCGCAATTGACTCAGCAAACTTTTACAGCTTTCAACGACCATATCTGGTACCTGCGTTTCACCCAGACAGACGGACGGATTGAGTACGGCCGAGTCTATGGTGTTCTTTCCGGTGGCTTTATCATCAGCCTTCTGTTGTTCGGGCTGATCATTTCCCTTTTGAACACCAGATTCAGGGCGCAGAAACTGGCGGGTCAGTTGAACGCCGATCTTAGAGAAAGCGAGGCCAATTTCCGCACCTTCTTCGAGTCCATGACCGACATGATCATGGTTGGAACTCCGGACGGACGGCTGCTCTTCACCAATGCCGCTGTGACGCGAACGCTGGGCTACAGCACCGAAGAACTCGCGACCATGTATGTTCTGGATGTCCATCAGGCAGACAAGCGCCTGGAGGCCGGAGAAATTTTCGCGTCCATGTTCCGGGGCGAGCGTGACATTTGTTCCCTGCCGCTGGTATGCAAGAACGGCAAACTTGTCCCGGTGGAGACCCGCGTTTGGTTCGGCCAGTGGAATGGCATGAACTGCCTATTTGGCATCTCCAAGAACCTGACTGCCGAGCAGGAGGCCCAACAGCGCTTCGAACGGCTGTTTCGCAACAACCCAGCCCTGATGGCGCTCATCGCTGTAAAAGATCAGCGGTTCACTGATGTCAATGAAGCCTTCCTGAAGACGCTCGGCAATTCCAGGGGCGAGGTCATCGGCAAAACCGTCGCCGAACTCCATCTCTTTCCGCACCCGGAGCAGATAGTTGCGATCACAGATAAACTACTAGCAGTTGAGCGCGTCTCCGACCTGGAACTGCAGGTCCGGCGCAAGGACGGGGTGATCCTTGATGGCCTCTTCTCGGGTGAAGTGATCAGCAGTGAGGGGCAGCAGTACTTCCTGACCGTGATGATTGATATTACAGATCGCAAACGGGCCGAGGATGGATTGCGTCATGCCAATGAGAAGCTTGAGCAGCGGGTTCAGGAGCGAAGCCGGGAACTGGAGAAAATCAATGCACAGATGGTCATTCAGGAAAAGATGGCATCCGTTGGACAACTAGCCGCTGGCATTGCCCATGAGCTGAACAATCCCCTCAATTTCGTTTCCTTGAATTTCGCTACCCTGGCCGAATATTTTGAGGACATCGTCGAGATGTTTCAGGTCTATCGAAAATTGGCGGCCACAATGCAGAAAATGAATCCGTATCTGCCTGAATCAGAAGCGATCCTATCCAAAGAAGCAGACCTGCAGGTTGATTTCATTCTAAACGATACTCCGGCCCTTTTTATGGAATCCCGCCGTGGTTTTGATCGTATCACCCGGATTATTCAGAGTATGCTTGATTTTTCTCGTGTTGACCGTACCGGTGAATTCACCGCTTTCAATATCAACGCAGGCATTGAAGATACTCTGGTGATTGCCAGAAACGAATATAAATATATCGCTGATGTCACAACGGATCTGGGGAATCTGCAGGAGATTCGTTGTATGCCTGAGCAACTCAATCAGGTGTTCCTGAACCTGATAATCAATAGTGCTCAGGCCATTGAAAAGCAGAACCGGCCGGGCAAAGGGCGGATCACCATTCGAACCTGGCACAATGAAACATATATCAACTGCGAGATTGCAGACGACGGGCCAGGGATTCCTGCGAATATTCAAACCCGGATATTTGAGCCTTTTTTTACCACTAAACCGCCTGGGCAGGGCACCGGTCTGGGATTGAGCATCTGCTATGATATTATTGTGGAAAAACACAAGGGGACCATGGCGGTTCATTGTCCCGAATCTGGCGGAACGGTTTTTTCCATTCGTATCCCAATTAGTCCATGAAGTGTGAAGTATGAATATGACCACCAGTTTTGTATATTTTGGCGTCTTTTGAACAGGATGAACAGGATACATGAGTGATCAACAGATAAACCGGTTTTACGGTATGAAAAAAACGCAATTGATGGCGGTGTTGCTCGTGGCCATTTTTGCAGTCTTTACGCCATTTGTCTGGTGGATAGCAGCGCAGGTGGACAGCAAAATGCGCGACGATCTGCTGCAGCAGACGCGGCTTGTGGCGCAGGCTGTGAATATCCAGCGCATCTTGACACTATCGGGCACGGCGGCGGACCTGGACAATCCCAACTACCGGCGGCTCAATGAGCAGCTTTCCGATGTCCGTTCGGCCAATCCTAAATGCCGGATTCTATATCTCATGGGCCGCAGGGCGGACCCGGCTGTTGATGCGGGTCATCCTGCAATTGGCCCCATGCAGTCGGGTATGACGCAGGCAGACGGAGCTGTCTTTTTCTTTGTGGACAGCGAGCCTGTCAACTCGAAAAAATATTCCCCGCCCGGTC
>JBAXVB010000249.1:0-5751 GCA_037129415.1 Deltaproteobacteria bacterium | reverse complement strand
TGACAGATGTATCGCAAGCAAATTCACTTCGACTGAGCCAGGTGCAGGCAGGAACGGCATTGCGCCGGCAGGCCGAAGAAATCGATCGGGAAAATGCGGCATTGACGCTGGAAAATCCCCAATCTCTGTCTCTCGAAGAAACCCGGCAGACGCTCCATGAGCTGCGCGTGCATCAAATAGAGCTGGAGATGCAGTGCAATGAATTGCGCTTGGCTCAGGTTGAAATAAATGTCACTCGGGCGCGCTATTTCGATCTCTACAACATGGCGCCGGTGGGCTTATGCACCCTCAGCGAAAAGGGGCGGATACTGGAAGCCAACCTCACCGCCGCCACACTGCTTGGCTTGGCCCAGGCCGAGCTGGTCAATCAGCAACTCTCCCGGTTCATCTTCAACGAGGACCAGGATCTCTACTACCTGCACCGCAAACATCTCTTTGATACCGGTAAACCGCAGGCATCCGATCTGCGAATGGTGAAAAACGACGGAACAGCATTCTGGGCGCATCTGGAATCGACCGAAGCACAGAACGCCGACGGCATTCCCGTATGGCGATTCGTGATGAGCGACATCACGAATCGCAAGCTGGCGGAGGCGGTGCTGCAACGGACACACGACGAACTGGAGCGGCAGACGGAAGCGCTGCGAAAATCAGATAAGGCGTTGCGGGCCTCGCTGGAGGAGAAAGATGTGCTGCTAAAAGAAGTCCATCACCGGGTTAAAAACAATTTGGCCGCCATCATGGGGCTGATTGACCTGCAAGGGCAGAAGATAGTTGACGAGCCGACCAGAGCCGCAATGACGGAGCTGAGCAACAGGATCAGGTCCATGTCGCTGGTCCACGAGCAGCTCTACCGGTCCGAGAACTTCGCCCGGATTGATTTTCAGGATTACCTCAATGTGTTGACCGCTCACCTGCATTCGTCATATCATCGCTCTGGAAACATCCATGTCAGCGTGGCTGCAGATGGTGTCACGATGGGTCTTGACAGCGCCGTCCCCTGCGGACTGCTGATAACTGAGCTGGTGACCAACGCCTTCAAATACGCTTTCCCGGCTGGGCGACTCTGCTCCGGAGCCGTCGGCTGCGAAATCGTCGTCTCGGTGGAATGGGATGGCGCCGCTTACACGCTGACTGTGTCCGACAATGGCGTTGGACTGCCCGCTGGCTTAGACTGGACAAAAACGAAAACCATGGGCCTGCTGCTGGTCAAAATGCTCGGCCAACACCAGCTCCAGGGCAAGATCGAAGTGGATTATACCGGTGGGACCAGGTTTCGGCTGCGGTTTGTGCCCAAAATTGCATGTATATATGAATAATGAATGAGAAATTCATCATCCCAAGGGAGGTTTCGTGGAAAATAAAACCATACTGATTGTTGAAGACGACGGGGTTCTTGCGGTTCAATTGCAGAATATGCTGATTGAGCTGGGCTACAACGTGCAGGAGCCGGTGGCTGAGGGGGAGGAGGCAATTGCTGTCGTGACTGCAGGGCGGTCGGATCTGGTATCGCCCGAGTTGGCCTTATCAGGTTTGATTTTACCCGATTTGATTTTAATGGACATCCAATTAGCCGGAGAGATGGATGGCATCACTGCTGCAGAGCGTATCTGCTCGGTGGCCGATATCCCCATCGTTTTCCTGACTAGTTTCTCCCAGGACCCTTTGCTTCAACGGGCCAAAATCACTGCGCCTTACGGTTACCTGGTCAAGCCCGCATCCCAGCAGAATCTGGCGGCTACCATCGAGATGGCGCTCTACAAACACACTCTCGACCGGCAGCTCAAAGAGAGCGAGGAACGGTATAAATCCCTTTATCAGCTTATTCGCCTCTTATGCGACAACGTTCCTGATATGATCTGGGCCAAAGACATGGAGAACCGCTTCATTTTTGTCAACCAGGCATATACGCAATTGCTCAATGCGCGTGATACCGACGAGCCAATTGGCAAAACGGATATGTACTTTGCTGCCAGAGAAAGGGCTGTCCACCCTGATCAGCCTGACTGGCACACCCTTGGCGAAATATGCGATGATTCCGATGCCGTGATCATGTCCACTGAAATTGCCAGGCGATTCGATGAATCGGGCAATGTCAAGGGCCAATTTCTGTTCCTTGATGTGTACAAAGCACCGTTTCGGGACGAGCAGGGCCTTATGATCGGGACGGTGGGGTGCGGGCGTGACGTTACCCGTGAGAAACAGTTGGAAGCAGAGCACAGGCAGATGGAAGCGGAAAAGATGGAATTCGAGGTTCGGAACCGGCAGCTTCAGAAGGTCGAAAGCCTTGGCCTCATGGCTGGCGCTATCGCCCACCATTTCAACAACCAGCTCCATGTCGTGATGGGGAACCTCGAAGTGACTATGGATGACGCGCCACGGGACTCGGTCATCCTTGAAACCCTGACAGACGCCCTGAAGGCGGCCCGCAAGGCGGCGGAGGTCAGTGGCCTGATGCTGACCTATCTGGGGCAAACGCCTCGCAAACATGAACCCATAGACCTGTCTAAAACCTGCCGCCAAAGCCTGTCCCTGCTTCAGACCGTTATTCTGAACAAAGTGACACTGGTGCCAGAGATACCCTCTCCTGGGCCAACCATTTGTGCAGACGCAGGCCAGATACAACAGATTCTGACTAACCTGGTCACCAATGCCTGGGAGGCTGTCGGTGAGAATAATGGAACCATCCGCCTGACAGTCAAGACGGTTTCTCCAACGGATATTCCCACCTTAAAGCGATTCCCCATCGACTGGCGACTGAAGGAAAGCATCTATGCCTGCCTGGAAGTGGCGGACACGGGTTGCGGGATCACGAACACGGATATTGAGAAGCTCTTCGATCCGTTTTTCACCACCAAGTTCACCGGCCGTGGCCTGGGGTTGTCGGTGGTGATAGGGATTGTCCAGGCGCACGGCGGGGGAGTTACGGTGGAGAGCGAACCGGGCAGGGGCAGTGTCTTTCGGGTCTTTTTGCCGGTATCGACTGAAGAACTCCCTTGCCGGTCTGACCTACCTGCCATGCCGGGTGCGCTACAGACTGATAAAACAGAAAAAATCTCCAAGAATGAAGGTGGCAGCGCGGTGCTTCTGATTGAAGACGAGGAGCCGGTGCGCAACATGGCCAGAATCATGCTCACTCGCCTGGGATACACTGTAATTGAAGCAAAAGATGGTGTCGAGGGTCTGGAGATATTCAAGCAGTATCAGGATGATATCCGCTGCGTTCTCTCCGATTTGACTATGCCTCGCATGGACGGATGGGAGACGATAGCTGCTCTGCGCAAGCTTTCGCCTAATATTCCGGTGGTCCTGTCCAGTGGCTACGACGAGGTTCAGGTTATGGCGGACGAACATGCTGAACGTCCCAATGCGTTCCTGGGTAAGCCTTATCAGCTTAAAAGCCTTGGCGACGCTATTCGCCGCTTAGTTTATGGTTCGGACTGGCATGGTTGAAAAGAAAATTCGTAATTCCAAAAGGGGTGTCATGAAACAAAAAACCATACTGATTGTTGAAGACGACGGGGTTCTTGCGGTTCAATTGCAGAATATGCTGATTGAGCTGGGCTACAACGTGCAGGAGCCGGTGGCTGAGGGGGAGGAGGCAATTGCTGTCGTGACTGCAGGGCGGTCGGATCTGGTATCGCCCGAGTTGGCCTTATCAGGTTTGATTTTACCCGATTTGATTTTAATGGACATCCAATTAGCCGGAGAGATGGATGGCATCACTGCTGCAGAGCGTATCTGCTCGGTGGCCGATATCCCCATCGTTTTCCTGACTGGTTTCTCCCATGACCCTTTGCTTCAACGGGCCAAGATCACCGCGCCTTACGGTTACCTGATCAAACCCGTGTCCTTGCCGGAACTGACGGCCACCCTCGAGATGGCCCTCTACAAACACAGGCTCGACCGGCAGATCAAAGAGATCAATAATGAATTGTGCCTGGCGCAGGTGGAACTGAATGCTGCGCGGACGCGCTATTTCGATCTCTACGACATGGCGCCGGTGGGCTATTGCACCCTCTCCGAAAAGGGGCTGATCCTGGAAGCCAACCTCACCGCCACAACCCTGTTGGGCGTGGCCAGGGGCGCGCTGATCAAGCAGCCGATAACCTGGTTCATTCATCCTGATGACCAGGATATCTGGCGACTGCATCGCAAACAGCTCTTTGAGACCGGTGAACAGCAGGAGTGCGAACTGCGGATGCTGAAAAACGATGGGACAGTATTCTGGACGCATCTTGCGACATCCGTCGCGCAGAGCGCTGAAGACGAACCAGTTTACCGCACCGTGATGCGCGACATCACTATGCGCAAGCGGGCGGAGGAATCGCTGCGGACAAGCAATGAGTTATTCTCGCTGTTTTTTCGTCACTCGCCGATTTACATCTATATCAAAGAGGTGACTCCCACCCAGAGCATCGTACTGCATGCCAGTGACAATTTTGAGCAGATGATCGGCATTCCGGGTTGCGAAATGGTCGGTAAGGCCATGACGGAGCTGTTTCCGCACGATTTTGCCGCAAAGCTTGCCGCAGACGACTGGGCTGTTGTCTCCAGAGGCGATGAGATTAGACTGGATGAAGAATTGAATGGCCGGAGCTATAGCACCATCAAGTTCCCTATCATCCGGGGAGATAAATATTTATTGGCCGGTTACACCATGGACATCACCGAGCGCAAGTTTATGGAGAATGAACTGAAAGAAGCCCGCAAAGACCTTGAGAAAAAGGTGCAAGAAAGAACACACGAGCTTCAAAAAACCAATAAAATGCTGACGGCCGAGACAGAAAAACGGATGAAGTCCGAATGGGCGCTGAAGGAATCCGAACAACGCTACCGGATTGTTGCCGACAATGCCTACGACTGGGCGTTCTGGTTAAGCCCGCAGCACGATGTTTTATACTCCTCGCCTTCCTGTGAACGCATTACAGGCTATCTGCCTCAGGAATTTCAGCAAAACAAGCAACTTGCCATGGAGATTGTCCATCCCGACGATTTGCCGAGGGTCGAAGAACATTACTATATTGGACACAAAAGTGATTTTTCAAGAGTAAGGGAAATGGAATTTTGCATTATTCACAAAGACGGCTCGATGCGATGGATCAACCACATCTGCCAGCCGGTTTTCGGCACTGACGGTGCGTTTATCGGAACTTGGGGCAGCAACCGGGATATCACCGAAAGTAAAAAATCAGAGGAATTACTTCGGGAAAGTCAGGAACTTTTCCGCAGGACACTCGAATTAGGTGTTGTTGGTATGGCGACTACTCATCCAGAGACTTACTATTTCCTATCAGCAAATCAGCATCTTTGCAAAATGTTAGGTTATACCGAAGAAGAATTATTACAAAAAACCTGGGCCGAAATAACCTTTCCAAAGGAAAAGGTTGATGAGGATACTGCCAATGTGGTGAAATTATTGAGCGGTGAATTGAATGGCTATGTGATGGAAAAACAGTATCAACACAAAGATGGACACATGATTGATATTATGCTTTCGGTACAAGGAGTTAGAAAAAAAGACGGAACTATTGATTATATATTAATCCTGATAGACGACATAACCGAGCGCAGGCAGGCGGAACAGAACCGGATCGCCCGCGAAGCGGCGGAAGCAGCCAATCGGGCCAAAAGCACATTTGTGGCTAACATGAGCCACGAAATCCGCACTCCCATGAACGCCATTCTGGGGTTTGCCTCAGCGCTAACAATATTTGACCCATTTATGCTCGAATAAACTGACCCGGCGGT
>JBAXVB010000248.1:0-5762 GCA_037129415.1 Deltaproteobacteria bacterium | reverse complement strand
GGGCAAATGGCGCTTTCCTCAAAACCTGCCCAAATCCAGTTTGTTATTCAATGCTATATCTCATTCTAAGAAATAGATGGTTATACAAGCATCGTTAGACATCAATCAATTCGCCAAAGCATTAAAATCATAGTTAGGGAAATATAAATACAAACTATTGAACAAAATGCATTTCATGATAAATAGAATTACACAATATATCCGCTATAAATTGCTCACGTTATAGTGTAGCGTATCCTTAGCCATCGTAGTTTGTAATCGAATTCATCGACTTGGGTTTTGTCCAGGAAGAGCTTTGGTTTTTGGTGTAAACTGCAGCGGGCCGTGGACAGATCAACAACATTGAGACAGTAGAATCGTAGTAGTAGCAGGGACCGACCAAATCAGCTTGATGGGTCTGGTTAGGCCATATCGATGGCAAATTGGGATATGGTGTCCCTTTGGCCTCATACTTGCCGGTTCTGCGATGAGTCAGCCCATTCCGGCTAAGGATACGATTGATGGTTCGCAGTGAGGGCAAAGGTTTGGCACCAATATCCTCCAACTCACATAGAATTGTCTGAACACCGCAGAACAGATCATGATTGTAAAGATTGAGGCGAACCATCTTGACTATTTCTTCAACATCTTTCGATGTATGGGTAATATTGGTTAGCGGGCGGCTGGGATGGCTTTCGCTCCACGAATTATCATCGGCGATGTAGCGTTCTACCCACTTGTAAAACCATGTTTTTGATCGTCCAAGGGAAGTATAAATCGCTTCCTGCCTCTCTCCGTTGAGAAAGCGCTGAACCGCCCGAATTCGCTCCTGCTGAATGTCATTCTTCATGAACACCTCCAAAATTGGTTTAAGTGTTCAACAGAATAACAGAATAGATATTTGATTGTCAGAACATTTTGTCTACGATGTCATGGCACTCAACATGTACTCGTTTTTCCTTCCCTTAAATATCGTGAAATATCAACCATCATTTATCGAGATCACGCTCACAAGGAAGATGATAAGGGTTTATGCCGGTGGTGTCAGTCCGTGCTGAACAATCAGCGATTGATCGATCAATATTTCGATGTTACCCTGATCCCGTAACCAGTCCATAAGCCATCCGGTGGATGGTACCCTTGATTATTATCGTCACAGCCGGACAGCAGATAGGGCGCGATTGAGTAGCAATGGCATTCTTCCGATATGGCACATCCAAAGCGTATGAGTTACTGTGCCCTTGGTTACATTCGGGATGCGATAATTTGTTTGACAGGCATGGCAGCTTTATCATAGGGTATTCTTTGATAAATGTGGGTCAGGAGAATCAATGATACCATTTGTATCCTTAAAGATGGCCGGACTCAAGGATATATGCAAGAAAGCATGAGTTTTCAAATCTGGTTATTAAATATTTCGGATAGGTAACTCATACAAAGCAGCGATGAGTCGTATTTGTGTCAGTGATATAAATCGCTGATAGAATTCACACACACAGGGGACTTTTACCCCATAAGTTCACGCCCGTACCGGGCTAACACAAATGATTCGTTCAGATGGCAGAGCCACTGAACTCTGACCTTGCCCCGAGGGCAAGGGTTATTATGTTGGACTAAAAAAGGAGAGAGAATCAATGTCAAACGCAGAGCTCAGAAAAAAGACCGGTATGAGGGGGCAATCAAAATCAAATTTACTATCAGGAAAGCAGTGCGGGTATTTACTGGTATTGATATTTTTCTGCCTATTCGCTGTGATGCCATCCATTGCAGGAGCAGATAATATTGCTTATTGGGCGCCGTGGGTAACAAAAACCACGACAAATTCTGCGGCCATTAACTGGCTAGGAGTAAGCCTCGGGTCAGGCACAGTTGATTACGCCACGTCGAGTTATTACAACGAGCATCAAAGCTTTGAAAAAACGATTGCATCTCAGATAACGGGTTCCTATCAACATGTACCACTTACCGACCTTGAACCGAATACCTCGTATATCTATAGGGCGAGACCTTCAGACAATGCGGACGCATTCAGCAATCGTACGTTTCGGACGATGCCCGTGAGCGGTCCGTTCACCTTTATTGTGATCAGTGATGCACATGCGCAGGACAAGCGGTTCAAATATGTGGCGGATGCCATTGCTGCAAATGAAACGGATGCGCTTTTCATCCTCGACGGGGGAGACTATGCAAATTATGATGACGAGTCATTATGGACCCCTTTTTTTCAGGACGGCGATGGAATGCTCGCAAAATTCCCCCTCTTTACCGCCATCGGAAACCATGAATATCATGATCCCACCAGTGGAGCCACCGAGCCAACGGCCGCGGTTCAATACCATTCGTCATTTAATATACCCACGAACGGTGCACTGAACTACTTTTTTGACTGTTCCGGTATCCGGTTTATCATTCTTAACTCCCCTGATCCCAATAGTGCTAACGATGAGAACCCATCGCTGGCCCTTTCCCAGAGTCAGGCACCCTGGCTAGAGTCCCTTCTGAAAAAGAGTATGTTGGGGGTATTTACCATACATCACCACCCCATCTGGCATTATGGCAAGGCCACAAGTGATTCTGCCCTTCAACCATGGGAAACTCTCTATCATCAGTACCACATAAGTGCAAATTTCGCAGGCCATATACATAATTACGAGAGACTCTCGGTACAGGGGATCCCTTATTTTGTCATCGGTAACGCCGGAGGCAAATTTGCAGACCTTACCGCAGGTGACGCCTATCCGGTGTGGTATGTGAAGGGAATAACGATGAGCCTGGGATATCTGAAGGTCACTGTAGATCCGGCCAAGAACACGGCAACAGCGCAGGAGATTTTGGTCGGATATGTTGAAACGGATGATTCTGAGACAGTTATCCCCATTGCCCCGCCGTTTACTTATGATACCATTACATTTCCCCTTGCATTGAAGTCACCTATAACTACTATTCTGGCGAATAACTCCAGTCAGTCACTTGATATAACCGATAACACACCTGTGTCAGTTACATCTGCACTGGACCCGGGCGGTTTATCTGGTCAAAATGCTGACTGGTGGATTGTTGCAAGCACCCCATGGGGCCTTTATTCACTAACTCCTTCAGGATGGGTTCCAGGAATCAGTGTACTGGCCCAATATCCATTGGTCAGCGTGTCCCCTGTGGAAATTTTTAACGGATTACTGCCAGATGGCGACTATGTATTCTATTTCGGCGTGGATACAAATCCTGACGGTATTATTGATGAACCACTTTATTACGATGGAGTTCAGGTGCATGTGACGCTCGACACAACGGAACATGACAATTGGGTGTTTCCGGTGACCTATTGGGGGAATCCTCCCCTTGCATTCGTGTTGGCAGACCATTCGATCACAAGTAGACAGCCCTGGGGTGGAGTCTCTACGGGCGTACCAGATCAGATATGGGGGATCGACGTGATCTTCCAACAATTGGTGGATCGGCGGATCGGGCTGGACGATACACTCTGGGGTTTATGCCAACGTCGTGACTCCTGATGGGAAATACGTTTTCATACCGGAAGAAAGACGATAGCAATAATTTTTGGATAAAGACTTCTTATTCGACAGAGTCCCGGAGCGACTAATTCGAGATGCATGGGAAAAGAACTTCCACGCCGAGATAGTCGTTCTTGCGATAGGCAAAACAATATCGGTTCCTCGCTATTGCTGATAAGTCAACCATACGAAACGGCGAGGAACCTAAAAACCCAACAAAAACAGCTTGCGGGCAAGCCACAGATATTCATTTCAAGGATATGTTATCCTATTCTTGAGTTTTGGGTGGGCCGGAAATATTAACAATACCGGAAGAATGCAAAAGGCGGAGGTCCCCAAAAACTGAACAATGTGACAAACTCAACCCCATTCTGCGACCAATCTGCTTGTCAATAATCCACGGCATGATTCACAAGACAAGGGGAAAATCCTTCCACCTTCTCCTTATGACATGTAACAGACTGAATTTATAATGCATGACTTTGGAAAGTTAGTTTTGATTTCTCAGGCCAACCCGCAGAAAGGGCCTCGTATAGTTTACCACTACTCAAGGCTTCAACGAAAAGGCTTCCTTTATTACTCAGCTTTATGTCAAAAACGTCTGTATGAGATTGTTGCCATTTTTACCGTCTCCTGCCGGACCCCGGCAATCCACCTGAAAACGGAAATCGACACCATTCCTGAAATGGTTCCCATTTGATTCTCGAACGTTTGCCAACAGGATATTTTTTAACAGGCTTGAAATTGCTGTCTAATTCATGTGCTACGACAAGCGGTACCATCAGATTAGACTGTGAGTTATACCAATTTCCGTTGCTCCAAAGATATTCGCTGTCTTTAAACTTCACAGAACCTCCTTCATTGGTCATTTCGCACCTCTGCGTTCTCACCTATACTTTTTCTTGATTATACTGCAGTTATGCTTTTTCATGTCTCATCACAAACTGCCGTTTCGCTGCCAATACTTCCAAATATAAAATCTTTTCCGTATATGTGTTTTATTCGTTCAAGCTTCTATGTCAAAGGCTTGTTCCACTCATAACAAGTGTCCGGGAGTTTGCAGATAGGGTATAATGCATAGAATTGAGACCTCCAGTAATGGGACATGATCATTGGCAATAACGAGGCATTAAAGCGTCGTAATGGATTACCAGGGTGATGTCAATACTATTTGGGACTGGTATGGGTGCCTACTTCCCCATGGTCAGCTCGATTTCCGCCTTTCGTGCCTTAAGCGCATCTATCCGCTTTTTCAAATCGGCCATTTCCTTTTTGATTTTGCGTAATTCGGTCCGGTTTTTCATATCGGATAGATAGCCAGTTCCAAGTTCCTCCGTGATGTACTGCTCAAGCTGGCTTCTTAAAATCCTCAGCCAGGGATTGCCATATATCGACCCTTCCCGATATTCCAGTTTGCCGGCCTTGATGCCCTTCACAATAAAGTCCCGGTCAAAGCCATATTCTTTTTGAGCAGTTACATCACTCAGAGTTGAACCCTTGCGGGTCCATTCACCATATTCCGCCATTTTTCATGTACTCCAAATAACAATCGGTTATTATAAATGCATTCCGCTTGTGACTTCGGCCACTACCGTTGAGATTGAACAGAATTGTCACTCAGAACACGTCAAACTGTTCAGAAATCTCTCTGTAACCAGCCTCAAATCATCATCCAGAATACCCATTACCTTATTTCGGATAAAATCCGGCACACCACCATAAAACGCTTCTGCAATTCCGCCTGTTATACACGCCAGGGTATCACTGTCACCGCCCAGTGAAATGGCGTTTCGGATGGCGTCTTCATAATCGGTTGATTCCAGAAAAGCGATAATGGCTTGGGGGACGGTTTTTTGCTGGATTCGCTGAACCGATAATTCGGCCGGATTTCATCCAGTGTTTGGTATAAAAATTGCGCCAATCATGATGTTGCCCCTTGATTTCTGCGGTTAGTGCGGAAAAATGCCAGCTAAAATTGCAGGCTCATTGTGAATGGTCATTTAACCCAGATGAATCTTTTCTGCAAACCTTATGATCAGGATCGTTTCCACAATGATTTTCCTGTAAGTTGTCAAACATATTGGATTATAAAATTCCTGTATTCACGGGGAAGCTTTAAAATCCTAAATGTTTGGACTCTGACATAATATTGGCAATATTTTGTCGCTTATCCTATTAACCAAGTCTTTTGAGAGTTTGGCCTGCTTAAATCGTTTTTTGGCATCCTTCATTTGAGCCAAAAAGTAGTTTACACTTTTCGCAAGCATGAAT
>JBAXVB010000247.1:0-5815 GCA_037129415.1 Deltaproteobacteria bacterium | reverse complement strand
TGTCCGATGATGCGAAGCCGGCTTGGGTGGTTTGTTCGGGGACTTCCCGAAAGCAGCAGGTTCCGGGAGTCCGTCAAGTATGTCTCATCCGAAAAAGAAGCTGTGGAACAGATCGAAAGCTATATGGACAGATTGATACTTCATATATAGTTTAGGCTTTTGTGTCATGGTAACACTCGATGGAAAGGAAGGTCCAGCATCTATGATCTCAAAACGTACACAAGAAATGACATCGTTTATCGTGATGGATGTCCTGGAAAAGGCATGCGAGATGGAATGCCTGGGACGGCACATCATCCATCTGGAGGTTGGAGAGCCGGATTTCAACGCGCCTGAATGTGTCAAAGAGGCCGCCTGCAAGGCGCTTGAGGACGGGTTTACCCACTACACTCACAGCCTTGGACTTCTGGAGCTTCGTGAGGCGATCTGTGAATATTATTACGATACCTACAGGGTAAAGGTGGAGCCGGATCAGATTCTGGTGTCCTCCGGCACATCCCCTGTCATGTTTATGGTGTTCTCGGCGCTTCTGGAACTTGGGGACGAGGTGATCATCTCGGATCCTCATTACGCCTGTTACCCCAACTTTATTCAGTTTGTTCAGGGTGTTCCAGTTCGGGTTCCGGTCTATGAAGAAGATGGGTTCCAATACCGGCCCGAAGCGATTCAGGAAAAAATTACAGCCAGAACCCGTGCTGTTTTTATCAATTCCCCGTCCAACCCAACTGGCAATCTGCTTTCCGGCGAGCGGATGAAAAAGATCGCCGAATTTTCCCCCTGCATCGTTTCGGACGAGATATATCACGGTCTGGTATATGAAGGAAAAGAACACTCCATTCTGGAATTTACGGACAACGCCTTTGTGCTGAACGGTTTTTCCAAACTCTACGCCATGACCGGCTTGCGGCTGGGATATGTGATTGCGCCCAAACCCTATATGCGGGCACTTCAGAAAATTCATCAGAATTTTTTCATCTCAGCCAATTCCATGGTGCAAAAGGCCGGGATTGCAGCACTTAAATATGCTGGCGAAGATGTCACCCGAATGAAGCGAATTTATGACGAGCGCCGGAAATTCATGATCAAAAGGCTGCGGGAAATGGGGCTTGGCATAACGATCGAGCCTACCGGTGCCTTTTATGTGTTCGCCAACGCCCGGCATATTTCCATGGATTCATATCAACTCGCCTTTGATATTCTGGAAAAAGCCTGTGTCGGCGTTGCACCCGGCATTGATTTTGGAAAGAATGGCGAGGGATACCTGCGATTTTCTTATGCCAATTCTCTGGAAAACATCGCAGAAGGAATGAACCGCCTGGAAACTTACCTGAAGTCAAGAAGTTAAAAATCAGCTATCCTCACCTGTTTGATGAACTCATAAAAAGGCTGAGGATAGCAAAGAAAAAGTTCAAGATCAAGGCGAGCGAATTCTGAGGAGTGAGGCGTACGATAGTACGCCGCAATAACGAAGAATGAAGCTCAACGCAGATATTGGGCTTTTTGCGAAGCTATCACTGGATCAATATGAAAATCCTGTCTGCTGAATTTGTTACCAGCGCAACCCGGCCAGCGCAGTACCCTCCGGTGAACTTCCCGGAAATTGCGTTTGCCGGTAAATCGAATGTAGGAAAATCTTCGCTCATCAACGTCCTGGTCAATAGAAAACGATTAGTCAAAACCAGCACGACACCGGGCAGGACCCAGTTGATCAATTTTTTTGATATAAACGGCAGCATGACATTTGTGGATCTGCCCGGATACGGATATGCCAAGGTTCCTGCCTCAATTCAAAAAAGCTGGAAGCCCATGATCGAAACTTATCTGTCCGGACGTCCCACGCTGAAGGCCGTTGTAATGATTATGGACATACGCAAGATTCCGGATGAAAAAGACCTGTATCTGATCAACTGGCTGAGTCACCATCAAATTTCGACTATTTTCATTTTGACAAAAACCGACAAACTGAAAACAGCTCAATTGGCTCGGCAATTAACCCTTGTTACAGCAACCACGGGTATTCCCAATGATCAAATCATTTTGTTTTCGGCCAAAACCCGGACGGGAAAAGAACTGATCTGGGATGCCATCGAAAGGATATGCCATGCAGCAACACTCTGAGGAAGGATTCAGAACAGGTTTTATCGGAATTGTCGGTCCTCCCAATGTCGGGAAGTCCACGTTGTTGAATCGCATGATCGGGCAGAAAATATCCATTACCTCCAAGAAACCCCAGACCACCCGAAACCGGATTCAGGGGATTGTGAATCGTCCTGGCTCCCAGCTCGTTTTTATTGATACGCCGGGTATCCATACGGCCAGAAGCCCTCTGAATACCCGTATTGTTGAAACAGCGCTTTCGGTGATGGGCGATGTGGATGTCCTTCTTCTGATGGTGGACGCCTCGGATGCAGATTCCGAATCCGAGGCCATGCTAAAAACCGCCCTTCAAAATCAGAGCCGTCCGGTCATTCTGGCTCTGAATAAAATTGACCTGATCGCCAGGCCATCCCTGCTATCCCTGATCGCCGAGTGGGCGGCCATTTATCCGTTTAAAGCAGTTGTTCCCGTATCCGCAGAGACCGGCGAACAGGTGGATGACCTGATTCAGGCATTGTCAGATGTCCTTCCGCAAGGCCCTGCCTTATTCCCTGAAGAGAACCTTACAGATCTGTCGGTCCGGTTTCTGGCCGGAGAAATTGTCCGTGAAAAGGTATTTCGTCAGACAGGCGAGGAAATTCCCTACTCGGTTGCTGTGACCATTGATTTATTCCAGGAAGATGAGAAAAACTCGGATCTCACCCGTATTCACGCCACCATCCACGTTGAACGCGATTCACAGAAAGGCATTATGATCGGCAAACAGGGAAGCAAGCTCGGACGTATCGGTGAGGATGCGCGTAAGGAAATTGAGAGAATGCTGGGCAAGCGGGTGTTTCTGAAACTGTTTGTCCGAGTTGAAAAAAACTGGAGCAAAGACACCCGCTTTTTGTCCAAGTTCGGTTACTGATGATACTTTCTTATCACCCCTGCTTTGAAGCCGACGAAAATCGGCTCTGCGCCGGAAGGTTTCCGGATGAAAACGACCTGGCGCTGATTCAATCTGCGGATGCCGTCGTTTTGCCTCAGGGGTGCTCAAAGGAACTTTACCGGATGATCAGCCTGAACTGCGCCCGGTTTTTCCCTGATTACACGGCAAGATTCGCCTATCCCGGCAAGATAGGGCAGGCAAGGCTGTTTCAGGAAATAGGCGCATCCTGTCCGGACACGAAGGTATTTGAGCGTTTCAGCGATTACGTTGAGTCCTGTCAAAACAATGACTCCCTTGCGCCTTCATATCCTTTTGTGCTGAAGATGGATTGGGGCGGGGATGGAGATAATGTCCACCTGATTGCATCCACGGATGATCTTGAATGCCGCCTCGAGCAGGTCAAGGCTTATGAGGCGACCGGACAGCAGGGGTTTTTGATCCAGCGGTATATTCCATCGGGATTCAGATCTCTGCGAGTTGTAGTGATTTACCGGCGCTACGAATCGTACTGGCGGTCTCACGATCAACCGGATATTAATAAGTCTGAAGGTTGCTCACAGCCCCCTTTTTGCGCCAGCCTGTCAAAAGGCGCCCGGGTGGACAGTGTTTCTGATCCCGAGCTTCAGGAGCGGGCTGTTCATGCGGTTCGTGAATTTTGCGCCAGAACACATATCAATCTGGCCGGGTTTGACATTTTATTTTCTTCAGATGAAAAGCTGCCTGTTCCACTGTTTCTTGAAATCAATTATTTTTTCGGCCGCCAGGGGTTCGGAGGATCTGAAGCCTATTACGCCCTGCTGGTAGAGCAGATTCAAAGCTGGATTGCGGATCATAATTTACGATGAAACCTTTTGAATGGAATCTGGAAAACGAGGATATCAAGCGGGAACGCCGGAAAGCCAGGGACCTGCGTGCGTCTCAGTGGTGGAAACGCCAGTGCGCCAAGGGTGTCTGCGGATACTGTGGACAGCCCACGCCTGCCGGTGAACTGACAATGGATCATGTTGTGCCGCTGTCCCGTGGCGGAAGAACCACCAAAGGCAATGTGACCCCCGTCTGCAAGACCTGCAATACTGCCAAAAAACAGAAACTTCTTATGGAATGGAGCGAGGGGCAACCGTTTTGATGATGCCCAGAACCCTTCAGCAACGGTTGTCTTTTTTTGTACTTCTCCCTGTAGCGATATTGCTTCTTGGGATGGGCGCTACCGGGTTTTTCTATGCCCGCACCAAGCTTCTGGACCAGTGGGGCGAGGCTGCAGTGCTGCGCCTTGAGCGTGCGGCGCATCAAGTGGATATGCGTCTGAACATTCCGAAAATATGGCTTAATCTGTATCGGCAAATTTCCGAAAAACCTTACTCAGGATGGATTCAGGGGGATATTATTGAACAACTCAAGGGAGTAGAAGGTATCTCCCGCGTAACCCTGAATCGGCTTGAAAAAACTCGTCATGCAGAAGATACTGTATCGCATTATGCCGATTCCGGGTCCGACCTGTTTCCGGATACTTCCCATAATAGCAAGCATGGCGTAGGCCAACATGCTATTACCATAGAGGTTTCTCCTTCCTGCCAGGTTACCTGTGATGCGGGCCTGACCGTATCCCTCATTTCCAACATTAAAAACAACGAGCAAGAGAGTATCGGTTCTGTAGAAGCAGTGATGCCATTCGATTATCTGATTGAAACCGTCAAATCAACCGGCTGGTGGCAAAGCAACGAGGTGTTTCTTGTGGATTTGAACGGACGGATTCTGGCTGCTACGTCTCCTGAATACCGTCGGCGCCTTGGCGAAACCGGTGATTTACTTGAGCTGAAGGCACTTGAAGCCATAAAGGAAAAATCTCTTGGAATCGTATTTGGCCCTGGTTTTCCCGTTTTCGAAATATTCGGGTTTTACAGACTTCAGGAAGCGCCATGGACCCTTGTCATGATTGCACCTGCAAAGGAAATCCTGTCGCCGATGATCTCCTTTCGGAACTATTATCTAATATTTGGTCTGTCCTCCGTCCTGTCCATCCTGCTTCTGATTAGATGGGTTACGGGCAAAACCGTGGCTGCAATCAAGGTGGTTTCCATTGCTGCCGGAAAACTGGCAAATGGCGATTTCGGTCAGACGCTTTCTGTCAACGGCCAGGATGAGGTGGGAGAACTCACAGCCAGTTTCAATGCCATGTCGCATCAACTGGAAGAACGGATGCATCTTAAAGAGTCCCTGAACCTGGCAAAGGAAGTTCAGCAGAATCTTCTTCCACAGCGGTCAATAAATTTCTGTGGGCGGGACATTGCCGGAAAAAGCCTTTATTGTGACGACACCGGCGGAGATTATTATGATTTTCTGCAGTTTCCTGAACTTGGGGAAAACCGCATTGGTGTTGCAGTTGGCGATGTGGCGGGACATGGGATTTCAGCGGCGCTTTTAATGACTACGACGAGAGCGCTATTGCGCAGCCGAATAATCCGTCCGGGAACCCTTTCGCAGATTGTGGGCGATGTCAATCGCCTGTTGGGTGTGGATACTGCCTTGAGCGGCAACTTCATGACGCTGTTTTTCATGGTGATAGATTGCAAAAACAAACTGATTCAATGGGTCAGGGCCGGCCATGATGCGGCGGTGGTTTATGATCCTGCTACCGACAGTTTTCGGGAGCTTGGCGGAAGCGGCATGGCCCTGGGCGTTGATGACGAATGGCTCTATCAAGAGTATCAACAAGCCTGCTGCACCGGCAATGAGATCATTCTGATCGGCACAGACGGTATATGGGAAACTGAAAATCCCATGGGAGAG
>JBAXVB010000246.1:0-5860 GCA_037129415.1 Deltaproteobacteria bacterium | reverse complement strand
GCACTACTGACATACTGCGGCGTTCGATGGCGTTTAACGCTGCTTTATACAGATAATTCAGATTCTCTTTCCGGTTGGTATAGACAGTTTCCGGCACGATGGGTCGAATAGCGTATTGGGGCAGGGGATGATGATTCATGAAATATTACTCCTTGGCGGCTCTATGGTTTTCGAATGGTGGTAGAGATTATATGATGCCATCAATGTATCGTGTTGGGTCTGTAATGCCGGCTTCGATGAATCCTTTTTGACGCAGAAGGCAACTGTCGCACTGGCCGCAGGCCAAGCCTTCGGGGGAAGGATCGTAGCAACTGTGAGTGATAGCGTAATCCACGCCCAGTTCGATGCCTTTTGCGATGATCTGAGCTTTGTTGAGATGAAGCAGCGGGGTTCGAATGCGGACCTTGGTTTTGCCTTCTACCCCGATTTTAGTGGCCAAATTGGCCATGTGTTCAAAGGATGCGATGAATTCCGGTCGGCAGTCCGGATAACCGCTGAAATCAACGGCATTGACTCCGATAAATATGTGCGAAGATTGTAAAACCTCTGCCCAGGCCAGAGCATAAGATAAAAAAATGGTATTTCGGGCCGGAACGTATGTGATTGGAATTTCGGATGTCATGGTCTTGAGATTTCTGGATTTTGGCACATCCAAATCGTCTGTGAGGGCTGAGCCTCCTATGGCATGAAGATCAATACTGATTATCAGATGTTTCGCCACCTGAAAGAGTTTGGCGATTTTTCGGGCAGCCTTCAGCTCATGGACATGCCGCTGTCCGTAATCAAAACTGAGGCTGTATATCTCAAATCCTTCACTTTTGGCAATGGCGATCACCGTGGTGGAATCCAAGCCGCCACTTGAGAGAATCACAGCTTTTTCAGGGGTGTTCATATATTTCCTTTGGTAATGCAAGAGAATCACAAATGTTGTTTTATACGCCTCTTTCCGTATTCGGCCATATCAGCTTGTGAAGCTGAAGGTGAAGCCTGACGCCAAGTCCATCCTGCAAAATCCACTTCGCCAGAAGATTTGGGGATAAGGATCCAAAAGCCGGGGAAAACAGTACGCTGGATATTGGAAAATCAGGCGGAAGCTGTTTCAGAATATTCATGGCATAGGCATAATCAGCTTGAGTTTCGATGACGAATTTGATCTGATCATGGGGCTTTGTCCGCTGAAGATTGTCTGGATCATTGTGCAAGTGCATCCGACTGGACGGGCATTTAACGTCCATGATCCGGATGCAGCGGCTGTCGATTCTGGAAATATTGAGGCTTCCATTGGTTTCCATTAAAACTGTGCGGCCTTGATCCAGAAGGTGCTTGACCAGATCAGGGGTTGCTTCCTGAAACAAAGGCTCTCCACCCGTAATCTCCACCAGAGCTTCAGTTGGATAAGATGCAACCTGTCCGAGTATCTCGGACATCGTCATATCCATGCCTTCGTGATAAGCATACCGGGTATCGCAATAGACACACCGCAGATTGCATCCCGTCAGGCGGATGAATACACAGGGAAGTCCTGCATACAGGGATTCCCCCTGGATGCTGTAAAATATTTCATTTATTTTAAGTGTCATAAAAAACCATTGACTAAATACAAAAAATCTCCAAAGATCAAAACACAAATGATTTGTCACGAAATGCTTTCAACTTCCCGTATTTTTGAGTTTGAATATAACAATCTGATAATGATAAGTAAAGATGAAAGGTGATAAATGAAAACTGTTGGAATCCTGAAGAACACGGTTCAGGACTATGCATGGGGATCTCTGACGGCCATTCCGGAACTGCTGGGGCAGCCTGCTACAGATAAACCTCAGGCAGAGATGTGGATGGGGGCGCACCCCAAGGCTCCGTCGCAAGCTTACCATGATGGCAAATGGGAGTCGCTGCTTCAGGTGATTGAAGCGAATCCAGCAGATGTGCTGGGAAAGGAGGTTGCAGAGAAATTTGGCGGAAAGCTTCCCTACTTATTCAAGGTGCTGGCTGCGGCAAAGCCGCTTTCCATTCAGGCCCATCCGAATGCGCATCAGGCCAAAGAAGGTTTTGAGCGGGAGAATCGACTGGGGATTCCCCTGATGTCTTCAAATCGAAATTATAAGGATGATAACCACAAACCCGAATGCTTATGTGCGCTGACCCGTTTTTGGGGAATGAACGGCTTTCGCAGAACTCCGGAAATTGTAAAGTATCTTGGCGGTCTTTGCAAAAATGTGCTTGAAGATGAGATTGCCCTTGTAGAAAGCCATCCGAATTCGCAGGGATTAAAACGTCTGTTTCAATCCCTGCTGACGATGCCGCTGGAAAAGAAAATGGCAGCTATAAGTTCGGCTGTTTCTTATGCTAAATCTTTTAAAGCGCCAAGAGATATTTTGGCGGATCCGGTGTTTCAGTGGATACAGCAGTTGCATGCAGAATATCCAGAGGATATTGGCGTGCTGTTTCCTGCGCTCTTTAACCTGTTTTGTCTGGAACCAGGGCAGGCTCTTTATCTGCCTTCAGGAGAACCCCATGCATATCTTGAGGGGGTTGGCATCGAACTGATGGCCAATTCGGATAATGTGCTGCGCGGCGGTCTTACACAAAAACACCTTGATGTTCCGGAACTGTTAAATATTTTAACCTTTCAGGAGCAGGCGCTGTCTGTGATTTCGCCCCTAAAGTGCAGCGATGTTGAATGGGTTTATGACACGCCGGCCGAGGAGTTCAGTCTTTCCGTGATATCCGTTTTTCCGAAATCATACTGGATCAGTCATGGAAAACGATCTGCCGAAATTCTGTTATGCACAGAGGGACAGCTTGTTCTGGACAGTGGTCCTGGCGATGATCCGATTCACCTTTTCAAAGGAGTATCTGTCGTGGTTCCGGCATCGGTTGAGCAGTATCACCTGTATGGCGACGGGATGTGCTACAAAGCATCTGTTCCAGGGCATCGCGGCTTTATGCTTGACACGCGATCAGCAGAATCGTAGAAGAAAGGTTTACAGACTGAAGGCAAAGTGCGGAAGGCTCATCCTTGAACCCTTACTTATTTGGAGTTGATCCATGATAAAAGGCATTGTTCTTGCCGGTGGTTCCGGTACCAGGCTTTATCCCATAACCCGGGTGGTCAGCAAACAATTGCTCCCGGTTTATGACAAACCCATGATTTACTATCCCCTGTCGGTGCTGATGCTGGCAGGTATCCGGGATATTTTGCTGATCTCGACGACGGAGGATCTGCCGCAATTTAAACGACTTCTGGGAGATGGCTCCCAAATTGGAATTTCCATATCATATTCGGAGCAACCTAAACCCGAAGGACTGGCTCAGGCGTTTATCATTGGCAAATCCTTTATTGGGAATGATTCGGTATGTCTGATTTTGGGAGACAATATTTTTTATGGCCATAATCTTTCAGAAATCTTGAGACGGGCGGTAAAGCTGACAAGCGGCGGCCTTGTATTCGGGTATCTGGTCAAAGATCCGGAGCGTTACGGTGTGGTTGAATTTGACAATAACGGCACAGTGATTGGCATTGAGGAAAAACCTAAAAAACCCAAGTCCAATTATGCGGTTCCCGGTCTTTATATCTACGACAATGATGTGGTGCAAATCGCCGAAAACCTGAAGCCTTCAGCCAGGGGCGAGTTGGAAATCACTGATGTCAATCTGGCGTATCTCCGCCGCGGTGATCTTAGGGTAGAGCTGTTGGGAAGGGGGTTTGCCTGGTTAGACACCGGAACCCATGAAGCGCTGCAGCAGGCGGCAAGCTACGTTGAAGCCATTCAGGACCGGCAGGGACTGAGAATCTCCTGTATTGAGGAAATCGCCTATCGTCTGGGATATATTTCCCGAGAACAGGTTAAAAACCTGGCATCGGATATGATGAAAAACGGTTACGGCGAGTATCTGATGGAAATGATCAGTGAAAACACATGATTGTTAAAAGGAGTTTTCGCAAATTCATACGGGCCGCAGTGTAGTTCATAATTACATCATTCAATAATGGAGGTTATATGAAAATCGGTTGTTATACTGCCATGATCACCCCTTTTAGCGGGGAAATGGTTGATGTAGAAGGCATTGAAAAATTGATCAGTTTCCAGATACAAAGTGGCGTTAGCGGCATTCTGGCTGCTGGTACTACAGGGGAAAGCCCTGCGTTGAGCTGGAAAGAGCATAATCAGGTAACGCAGATGATTGCATCCGCTTCAAAAGGAAAATGTCTTTGCATCGCAGGCACCGGCAGCAACAACACCCAGGAAGCCATCGAAGCCTCCCGCCATGCCGTGGGCCTTGGTGTTGACGCCCTTCTGCTTGTCGATCCCTATTACAACGGCCCAAGCTCTCTTGAAATTCGAAAGGAATATGTGGAACCTGTGGCCGCTGCATTTCCCGATACCCAGGTTATCCCCTATGTGATTCCTGGTCGAACGGGAACACAGCTTCTGCCGGAAGATCTGGCCATCGTGTCCAAAACTCACCCAAATGTGACAACTGTCAAGGAAGCCACCGGCAATCTGGACAACATGCGACGGACCCGCAAATGCTGCGGACCAGACTATTCCATTTTATCCGGAGACGATGCCTTGACCTTCGACATGATGACGGATTCAGGGATTCTGGCAGAAGGCGTGATTTCAGTGGTATCCAATATTGTACCAGTTGCTATTACAACAATGGTTCGTATGCTGGTTGACAAAAATAATGCTGGAGCAAGTAAGCTGAAGGAGAGCCTTGATCCTCTGTTTGATCTGGTTACCGTCAAAACCCTTGAGACGACACCTTATGGCGATGTTGTTTTTCGGGCCAGAAATCCTTTGGCCATAAAAACATTGATGGCGATTCTGGGAATGCCTTCCGGTGGATGCCGCAGGCCTCTGGGGAAAATGACTCAACAAGGGCTGGAAAAAATCCTTGACGCAGCAAGAGCAGTTCAGAAAGCAAATCCGGAGCTGTTGAAACCAGTGGCCGATTTTTTCGAAGTCAATATCGAAGAGCGCCTGAATACACCGGTTTACTGGAAAGGCTTGGCATATAGCAGCTATTGACCGCTAAACGTAATTCATAATTTAAGAGATAATGGGTGCCCCTTTATGTTCAACATGGATTTCCGTAGTATTTTGTTATGGCTGCTAAGCTGTGTGGTTTTGATAGCGACGGGGTGTTCGTCTCAGGTTCCGGGAGCGTCGAGCGGCAAGCCGGCCCAGCGCAATCAGGCAAATGCTGTAAAACGCTCGGTTCCGGTACTTGCCGCCTACGCGGTTCAAAAGGACTTCCCTCTTGAAATCAGGGCTATCGGAAATGTTGAATCTTATGCAACGGTTGCAATCAAAGCCAGGGTCACCGGAGAGCTTCAGAAAATTAATTTTAAGGAAGGTCAGGAGGTTGTAAAAGGCGATCTGCTGTTTATTATAGATCCCCGTCCGCTTGAAGCTGCGCTTCGTGAAGCCAGAGCACGCCTTGAAAAAGACAAGGCCCTGGCGGCGAAGGCCGAAGCGGATAACCGGCGTTACGAAGATCTGGTTCAGGGAGGATTTGTCAGCCGGGAACAATACGATCAGATACGGTCTAATCTCAGTTCCCTCCAGGCTACGGTGATAGGGGATGAGGCCGTGGTTGAAAACGCTAAACTTCAACTTGGCTATACCTCCATTTATTCCCCTATATCGGGCCGGACCGGAACGATCCTGATTGATCAGGGGAACATGATCAAGGCCAATGATGATAACAAAAGCCTGGTCGTCATCGAACAGGTTCATCCGATCCATGTCAGTTTTTCCGTGCCCGAGTCGAATTTATCTCAAATCTTGGAACGCATGAAAGGTCATGATCTTGTTGTTAACGCCATGCTCGATGGATCAAAATCCGGACC
>JBAXVB010000245.1:0-5891 GCA_037129415.1 Deltaproteobacteria bacterium | reverse complement strand
TGTCCGTGCTTCCAACTGGCCACTACCTAATCGTTGTGTAGTAGTGACCAACTGGTTAATAGGCCGAACAAGAAAATAATGCCCGATAATCCATGACAGCAACATGGCAACGGAGACTGCAACCCCAAGGATTGATAGGTTTATCGCCATCTCAAGATTTGCTTTATGGAAGATACTGGCTTTGGCAATATCAACAATAATGTACAAATATGGAGGTGAATTATCCCTGAGCCGCAATTGTTTGAAAGCATAGATACGATCTATACCGTCTTGGCCAATCCTCTCAAAGATTCCCTGTTCGCGATTGCCAGTTATCTGTTCAATGATGTCTGCGGGAACAGGTTGATTCGGAGCGCTTGTATCATTCCCAGGGTAACGATACAGGCGTGTTGCTTTATGGTCCGTGATCGTCAATACGGAGCTTTCGGGAAAATTTATATTGTTCAAGAAATGGGCGTATTCGTCGAGATTGAAACCGGCGATAACGATAGCGATGAGGTTATTATCTGCATCAAGAACGGGATAGGTGTAGTTGATTGAGGGAACTTTGCTGACCCTGCCTACAATATACTCACCAGCGGAAAAATCTATAGTTCTTATCACATCTTGAATGTGTTTGCGGTCTGATAGATTGACGCTGAGGTTGAACGGTACAGATGATGCAAACATCTTTCCTTCAGGTGTTGCTGCAGAAATGTTGGTATAGAACGGATATCGGTTATTCAACTCGCAGAAAAGCTCGTTGCTGGTCTTAGTGTCCAGATTTCGAACTTGGGGCAGATAGGCCAGTGTACTGAGCATCAGCTTGGTCCCCGTGTCAATCTGTTCCTGTTGGGCTGCAAAGCTTTGAACCAGCATGAGAGCACTCTTTTTCGCACTTTCCATCTCATGTTCCCGGTGTTACAGACTTGATGAGATGATGATTCCAGATGCAGGCAAAAAGAGAAACATCAGCACCAGAAATAACTTTCTTCGAATAGGCCATGATGTTATGATTTGTAGGTTAGGCATAATCAAACCTCTACTTTTGATGGTCTCATAAAATGTCATATTTCGAATTCCAACCTCACATACAATGATTAACTATCCATTACAGAAGAGCCACATCATTTGCTTTGGCCGCATCCTTCTGTCATGTAAGTTCCTTCCGTATGTGAACTGAAAAATCTTAATTTACCATGCCATCAATTTAGACGGCGGATTCCGTTCGGATAGTCATGACCTGATTTCTCCCGTTCTTCTTGGCTTGGTACAAGGCGTTGTCTGCGCGTTCGAGCATTGTGTTCAGATCACAGTCGGACTGCATCCGGGTTACACCCAGGCTGACCGTGAATCGTATTTCCTGATTGCCGATGGCAACAGTGTGTGAAGCCACAGCTTTTCTGATGCGCTCGGCCACAGCCAACGCGGCTTCCGTATCGCTTTCCACCAGCGCAATAGCGAACTCTTCGCCGCCCAGGCGGCCCATGATGTCGCTCGCCCTGAGTTCTTTCAAACAGATGTTGCAGAATTCAATCAATACCTGGTCGCCGACGGAATGCCCGAACGAATCGTTAACTTTTTTAAAATGGTCAATGTCCAGCATAGCCAGTGAGAAGGGATGTCCGTAACGATTGGATCGGGTCACTTCCTTTTGGGCCAGGCCCAGAAAGTTTCGGCGATTGTTGATACCAGTCAGGGAATCGATGGTGGCCAGCCACCGAAGTTCTTCCTCCATTTTTTTGTATGGGGACACGTCCCTGACGATTCCTTCATAACCTATCAAGGACCCATCATCTGATAGTTTGGTTGTAGCGGTCATTAAGCAGTCAATGGTTTTGCCGCCTTTCCCGTACAACTGCACGCCTAAATTACGGACATACCCCTGATCAAGTATTGTGGATGAAAACTTTCTGACCATTGCCGGGTCCACGTAAAAATCACGAAAGTTGTTTGACCCCAATTCAGAGCAGTCCAGTCCAAGCAACTCCATGCCTGCCGGATTGACCATGAGCAACTTGCCTTCCTTGTCTGTGCTGATGATAGCGTCCTTGGATTCTTCAAATATTGACCGAAAACGTTTTTCTGATACCGCCAGGGCTTCCTCGCTTTGGCGGCGGACTTTGTTTTCCTCTCGGAGTTTTATACTGGATGTGATCAGGCGGTTTTGGATTTTTCCAATGTAATTATTGAAGAACAATAACAGAGCGATTCCGAGAGCCAGAGAGAGCCCTGCCATAAGGAAAACCACCCTGACCAAATCCTTTTGTTGGGCAGTAACGTCCACAAGACCGACGATATAGCCCATCCGGTATCCGCCAGCATCGATCAAGTCCTTGAACATCCCCTTGTATTGACGGCCTCCGAAGTCGGCAGAAAAGACGGATTCGTCGCTCTTTAGATTCGAGCCAATTTTATCGTTCAGAACTGGCGAATTATTCATGGTCTGGTCAATAATGACGAAATCGTGATACAGGTCCCAGTTTCCCTTCCGGTTGAGAATCTTTAGGCCGGCTTCCCAGTCGTCTCTTTTCAGGAATTTCTTTTCTATCAAAACAAGAAGATCGAGGTTATGTGCCTGTTTTATCAGTTGGGTGATATGTTCAATTTCCATACCCAGTTCGATATAGCCTTCCAATCCGCCGTCCACTAAGGATGAACCACCCTCAATGTGAAGGTGCCTAAAGGGCCTAATTCAATGCCATAAAAAGGCTTTTCGGTGGAGACTGCTCCTGCCAGAGTGAACCGATCAATCACGTCACCATAACGATCGGGAGAGTGGACCCTGAGGAAGCAAACCTTGTCCGTTCCATGGAAATAAAAATGAGTGATGTGGTACTTCGATCGCATTCTCTCAAAAAGAGGTTGAGCCATCTCTGCCAGGCCGGCGCGATCCTTGGTCAGAAAGGCAGGCAAAATGCTTTGTTCCGTTTTTAAAAAATCAATTTGCCCACTCATCACCTGGCTTTCCTCCAGGAGCAGTTCCTTGAAAAGAAGCTGAACTCCGGAGATCCGTTGATGAACAGAATAATCAATAGCATTTTTTTGCAGCCAATATCCGCCGGATAAAGAAAGAAAAAACAAAAAGGCGCCGACCAGGATCATTGGTGTCAGGATACGCAATTTAAAATTTTCGCTCTTTTCGTTCACAGCGTATTACACCTCCTAACTGAATGTTCTTTTGTCATTACTTGATTCAACCGGCCGAACTGCGCTTCCAGTTCAGTGATATGTCTCTCAGCGGCATCCAAGTCGCCGGCTTTGACTGCTTTCTCCATCTCGAAAGCCACCTCACGCAGACACTCACCGCATTTCGGCGCATCAATCATCAATCATTATTGTCTTTTGAAAGCCATTTTTCCAGCACCTCCTCCAACACCTGGGGCGACACCGGCTTGGTGATGTAATCATTCATGCCCGCCTCCAGGCAAAGCTCACGATCGCCCTGCATGGCGTTAGCAGTCATGGCGATAATTGGAATTACGAATGAAGAGGAAGAATCGTCTGTTTGCGCTTTATTCGTAATTCCTAATTCGTAATTCCTGATTCTTTTCGTGGCCTCAAATCCGTCCATCACGGGCATTTTAACGTCCATCAGCACCAGGTCGTATGGTTTGGTCTGCATGGCGATGAGCGCTTCCGCGCCGTTTGGTACTGCATCAGCACTTAGGCCCAGTTTCTTCAGGATGCCCAGCGCCACCAGTCTGTTGGTAATGTCGTCTTCAGCCAGTAGAATACGCGCCTTGCGATCTGTGAACAGGTTTATCTTCTCGCGGGCTGAGTGACGCGTGGCGATAAGCTTTGGCTCGATTCCCTCCCGCTCTGCCAGCGCCAGGGACAGCACTGCCTTCAGTTCCAGGTGCTGTACCGGCTTGGTCGTATATGCCGAGAAACCGATCTGCTGGAAGCGCAGGGCATCGCCCCGCGTCCCCACGGAAGTCAGCAGTATCATCCGGGTACCGGCCAGGCGTTTGTCCGCACGGATGGTCTGGCCCAGGGTCTCGCCGTCCATGTCCGGCATCTGCATATCGATCACGGCGATGCAAAAAGGGTCATTTTCGTTCAGCGCCAAGTAGAGAGCTTGGAGGGCTCCTGGACCATCTTTCACATCCGTCGGACGTATGCCCCACGAGACAAAGCGGGTGGTCAGGATTTCTCGACTGGTTGCGCTGTCATCCACGATCAGCACACGAATGCCGTGCAAATCGGCTGGCGGGATGCTTTCTTTATGCGCTCCCACAGCTTGTTTGTTAAAGCGCGCTGTGAACCAGAACTCCGAACCTTTGCCTTCTTCGCTGCTTACGCCGGCCTCACCTCCCATCAACTCGGCCAATTGTCTGGATATGGCCAAGCCAAGACCGGTTCCCCCGTACTGGCGCGTGGTCGAGGCATCCGCCTGGCTGAATTTGTCGAAGAGGAGGCCGATCTTGTCTTTGGGGATACCGATGCCTGTGTCAAACACCGAAAATCGCAGCAAAACGGTTTCGCCCTCCTGCTGAACCCTGCTCTCCATCCCCTGATCCATGCACCCTGAACCCTCGTCTATCAAGACGCGAACCGCCACCTCCCCAGCATGGGTGAACTTGATGGAGTTACCCACCAGATTGGTGAGTATCTGGCGCAAGCGGCCAGGATCACCACAAAGCAGCGTAGGAACATTTAGATCGGCGGCGCAGAGCAGCTCCAACCCCTTCTCGTGAGTACGCACTGCCATTGTACCTGCAAAATCGTCCAGCAAGCTCGACAGATCAAAATTCAGCATCTCAAGATCAAGCTTCTTCGCTTCGATCTTGGAGAAGTCCAGAATGTCGTTAATCAGGCAAAGCAGCGAATTCCCGCTGGAGCGCACGATCTCAGCGTAACGCCGCTGCTCGTCGTCAAGTTCGGTATCCAGCAGCAGCCCGGTCATACCGATAACCCCGTTCATAGGAGTTCTGATCTCATGACTCATGTTGGCCAGAAACTCGCTCTTGGCCACGTTGGCCGCGTCGGCCAGCACAATGGCCGCTTCAAGTTGCAGGTTGGTCTCATGGAGTTCCGCCTCGACCTGCTTGCGTTCGGTGATGTCATGGATAATCGAGTGCAGCACGATGCGCCCGCCAAAATGGATGCTGCTTGACGACACTTCCACATTTCGCAGCGAACCATCCGCAAGGCGGTGCAGAAACTCGAACCGCGTGCCTTGTCCCTGCGGAACCGATGCCATGACCTGCCGAACTTCGGAAGCGCTCATGGTGTTGATGTCAGCGATACACATGGTCAACAACTGCTCCATTTGATAGCCGTAGAACCTCAGCGCTGCGGCATTGGCATCAATGATCGCTCCATCTTTGGGATCAATCAGCAGCATCACTGCTGAATTGTTGGCGAATTGATTGCGGTAAGATTCCTCGCTTTCCCGCAATGCCGCCTGCTGGGCTCGGATGCCTGCATCGGTGCGGCGAAGCAAAACGTAGATGAATCCAACCAGCAACGCCAGCAGCATCGCTGCGCCAGTTCCGCCCAGAACCATCATACGCGCAAAAGCCACCTTTACGGTCGTGATGTCGCGCATGATCAGCAGGTCGCCAACTCGTTTGCCCGATACGTCTTGCAGGGGCGTTGCGGATACCCGCCAGTCCTTCCCGTCGAAGGCGATCTCCCGGCTCGTTTCGTAGTTGGCTTGCTTGCCCGCCGTTTGGTCTGCCCATGGCGCAAAGATGTCGGGCAGGCGGCCCTGGGAGGCGTAGATCACCACGTTATGGGATAGGCGGTCCCAGTCGGGCAGCCGCCCGAGCATGCGCATGCCGTCTTCCCAGGTCTGCCGGTACAGATGTTCCTTGCCGATAACCACGGCCAGTTGATTGTCGGATTGTGCGTCTATCGTTTGCAATATGTCCTCAATCTCCTTGCCCAGTTCCACATATCCGACA
>JBAXVB010000244.1:0-5909 GCA_037129415.1 Deltaproteobacteria bacterium | reverse complement strand
ACGCCAGGTGCAAAAACCTCAATCCAGGTGGATTTGCCGTCTAAAGGCGAAGTGGATCGAATGACGCTGTAGCCTGTCAATTTCGACCGTAACGCCATTAGCACGGATACACTGTTATCATGATTAACCACAGCAAGCAACTGTGAAGCGGATCCGATATTGGAAGATGCGTTACCAAGCGGCCTACAGAATTCGCTGTAGCGCGAAAGACGCCTGTGAAAATCTGGATTGTCCCTGCCTGTATCATGATATACAAACCGATGATTATCGGGAATGGGTTGATGAACCATAAAATCGAGTCCAAATTCCATGAATATCTGAATAGCAGATAAAACAGCCCCGGCATCCAGATGAATTTTGCGGATCAGACGACAATCCGGGAAAGTTATGACCCCAGCTCCGGTCGAAAAGATGACATAGTCCACTGGCAACTGGTTTCCGGCAACAGCTTTAAAGGAATACAGGGACCGGCCGGTTGCAATGACCCGTACGACCCCTTTGCGCCCCAGGCTGAAAAGCGCATCCATATCCTGCTTTGTCAGGCTTCCGTCTGAATTCAGCAGAGTTCCGTCCATATCCGTAATCAGCATGGCACCATGAAGTGGATCCTTCATGGTTGCATTACAGCCATGTTCTGAATATCCTGCACCCATGCCAAAAGCAGATTCATCTCGCATTTTGGGATCAGGTTATGTCGAATCAGACTTTCATAAGCGTTAATGAGATTGGTTTCAACGGTAAATCGTGATGAAACCGCCCTTTCAACCACATCAATTATTTTTTCCGGATACAGATAGCAGGGAATTTCCGATTCAAAATCAGACAGATGATTGTGTTCATTTCGGTTCTGAACAACGGTCGCCCCAGTAAACCCCAGTGAATAGCCAGCGCTCCAGAGAATCGGCTGCGCCACCAGCCCACGGATAATATCGGTGGACCGAAAACTGACCGAAGCCGGCAAATACAGCAGTGGAAACAGTGGCTTGATAAAGGCGGTGTTCTGAGAATTAAAGGGAGACACTGTTCCGGTATTCAGAACTACCGGACATTTGGAGTCAAAAAAACAAGGGGTATTTACGGTCATGCGATAGATGGCATCCACATCCGGATCTCCGTCCGCCAGTCCCTGCCAGATACCGATCCTGACCGGCGCTGTCTGCATGGAACCGGCGGCCAAACGCGCAGCCGGATCACAGACCCGGTTAAGAGGAAATCCTCTGGGCCAGATGTGCTGATCCGTAAAATAACTGTAAATATTAATAAAACCCATGTCAGGCGATGTCATAAGGTAGTCACCATCAAATTCGGGAATGGTCCAGTCTGACTTGGGCATATTGTCATCATCGGTATCCAGAATGATTTCAGCACCATGCTGAATGGCAACCAGATATCCCATTAGCTTTCGGGCATAGTGATTCCAGGGAAGCATTCGGGTGATCTGAAATTGCACGATTTCCTGATCCGCCACCGACAGATATGTTGCCGGATGACAGCTCCAGTCCACGGGTGTTTTTTTATCACCGGCGACCACTACCCTCCAGTCGGTAAAGTCCGTCCATTTTCGAACCGATGGCGATACAGGATAAATCGTGGTGATGACAATGGTCTTAAGCACTGAGCATATCCTTGAAATGGATAGGCAGGATATGGGAATTTTGCGACATGACATCCAGAAATACTTTCAGAAATTCAAAGGCTGTTTCATTCATTTGCTGATGATGGATCATGATACCACAGGTTCCGCTATGAATCCCTACTGAAAGCTCTTTCCAAAGGGCTTGCCACCCTGCTTCCGGCGTGATTTCCTGGCGGGTGTGCAGATCCACGTTGACGGATAAATCCTGCAGCCCTTTCGGAGATTTTGGCATGCTGCGATGATGTCGTGAAACTGCTTTAAATTTATTATTTTTTAAGACAGTCAGGGTTCTGCTATCACATCGGTTCCAGGGCGGGGTAAACACCGGTGTGAACCGATCTTTCATCAGGTTCTCCAGTTTCTCCCGACCTCGAAGAATATCCTGCCGTATGGCGTCAATTGTTCGGACCGGACCGAATTCCTGTTTTTTCCCCTGAATTTCATGGGAAATGTGCCGCCACCCATGCTGATGCCAGCAGTATAACCCCTGTGCTTTCTGATCTGTTTTCTGAAAAATATCCCATCGCTGCTGACTGAGCCAGGAAGGCACCACCGCAAGACATAGAGGCGTTTGGTAGTCGAGAAACAAACTTAGTAAGTTAAAAAAACGTTCTCCAGGAGCCCCGATGTCATCGGCACGAAAAAAAAACCGGACAGGCAAGGAAAGTCCAGTCTGACCCAGGGCCTTATCCACACAATCCTGAAGCCGTGGTTTCAAATCCAACAAGGGTGAGTTCCATAATAGCGAAGGTAGATTGCGCATTAGTTGTTCCTTTGTATTTCCATCCAGGATTGGATCCAGTCAAGCGAATGAACGGCCCCATCCAGATCAACAGAATAGCCTGGGCGAGTCCGTTCAGTCAGATTTCTGGTCATGAGTCCGGCCAGATGTTTCGGCTCAAGATCGGCATCTTCAAGAATCTGCATACCGCCCATTTCGGCAATACGTTCAGCCCGAAGCCGCTGTTCCCGGTTTTGTGAAAAAGGCCAGACCAGAGAAGGAACCTGGGCCGCCATAATGTTCATGCAGGTATTGTATCCCGCCATGCTGACGGAAAGATCAGCCGCAGAAAGATAGGCCGGAAAATCGGGAGTAAACTGTGACACTACAATCCGGTCCGTACCCATTTCCTGAAGATGCCGAACCGCATCACTTTCCATGAACGGACCGGTAAATACCTGAAGATAAGCATCTGCTTCAAGCGATATCTTCTCAAAAGCCAGTATCACGGCATTTAGAAGTACAAATCCCACCTTCCCACCACCAGCGCTGGCTACAATCAACCGGCTATCATCGTCAATGCGGAGTTTATGGCGAATAGCAGTACGATCGTTCTTGAGGGGTCTGGGGGTGACAAATCCGGTATAGACAACGGGAATCCGGATATCCGTCATTCGGGAAAAAGTTTCATCCAGTTTGACGATTGCGGCATCCGAATGGATCAGAAGCGCATCAAACCACTGGTTTAAAGCAGCGATCACCCTGGATTCATAAGTTAAAGTGTCTTTTTTTTCAACCAGAACATCCCGAAGGCTGCACACCACCCGACTCGGACAAAGCCTTTTTTGCCTTATTCCGTCAAATATCTGAATAAGTTCAAAACCAAACGCCTTGCGCCCGAACGGAAAGAGTTCAACCATGAAGATATCCGGACATTCGCACAAAAACAAATCGTAAAGCACTTGCTGACGAGCAGCTTTGATTTGCTCAACCGTTCCGAAGTCTGAATCCGATTCCAGTCTGCTGAAGTCCGGGTCCATACTGAGAGGTGAAAGACTTACTTCCCGAATATGCTCCGGAACCGGCATGTTCATGGGCGCGCCTCCAGATACAAGAATGACTTCATGGCCTTTAAACGCCTTACATATCTCGAGGCTTCGAAAATAATGTCCCATGCCCAGGACATGCTGGCAATAATAAATAATTTTCATGGTTTGGAAGTTTTCACAGTTGAACAGATGAAGAGAATTCAGGGGATAAATCCAGAAAATTAAGTAGCTCAATTGCCAGTCTGTTGCTTGAGAATGTCAGGCGATGCAGGTGATACGGCATAAGGAATTGCCCATCCTTGGAGAAACTGGACAGGGTGCTTTCATGATAAATCAGGCTTTTCATCATGCCTTCGTGGGTGACAACAAGGATATTTTCTCCCGGCCAACACTTGGATGCAGTCGCCAGCGCTTCTCGGCCTCTTTTCCACACGTTTTGGAAAGATTCACCGCCAGGCGGACAAAAATCCCATGCAGACGGCATCTGTTTGGCCCATAAGTCCGCAAACCCGGTTTTAATCTGCGCCATTGTTTTCCCGGTCCATAGGCCCCAATCCCTTTCCCGAAGCCTGGAATCCAGTGTAACCGGAAGATTCAGCGTCTGGTTGATCAGCTCGGTTGTTCTCTGAGCCCTTCCAAGATCGCTGGAAAGAATCCGATTCCAGAAATTCCCTGGTAAAAGCTGTCCCCATCGCAGTGCCAGTTCTTCTCCTGTAAGAGTCAGCGGACTGTCGGACTGACCTTGAATCCGTCGGCTCTGGTTCCATTCCGTTATCGTGTGGCGTAACAGGCCAAAACAGGTTTTGGGATGATGTGTCATGAAAGGGTTAAAACAATTTGGACATCGATGAACGTCTTCAGCACTTCACTGCACCACATCGTTTGTCGGAGTTAGCGATCTGTGTTGACAAATCAGCAGCACTTGAAAATCCTGATTCCAGAAAATGTTTCACCCCTTCAAGCGACAAGCGAAAGATCCGGTTCCCGGCCATAATCACATGAACATTATCCGTGCTTCCGCAAAGCCGGGCGAACGTTGGTCCAATCACCGATGCCGGATCCTTGACATGCGGAACTTCAGCCAGAGCCTTCAAATAGATATCAATGCGTTCTTTCAATGCTCTGAAATAATCCACTTCCTTTCCGATTGTAAGAGAAGTAACAGAAGAGAGATTTTTCGAGAATTCAAATAAAACATCCCAGAATGTTTTAATCAATGTGGCTTTTTCCGAATGGTCTTCCATAAGATACGAGATGGCCCACCCGACGCTGAGTATCTTGAGAAGCTGTATCTCGTACTCAATGGCGACCTTGTTGATGGAATTCTCATCAGGTAGTCGGCTTAAAGCAAACAGCACACTTTCGCGATCCAGTGAAAAATTTGCCAAGGATTCGCCAATTTCCTGTATGGATATTGGATTCAGATTTGGTAATGTCATGATCGTCTCCAAAATTTTTCGAATAGCGACAACACTAACGCTGGAATATCCATACCACAACTGGAATGATCAAGGCAATAATGATCAGCAATCCAGGCGGCGTCAGATACGGCGCATACCATGGTTTCTTAAGAACACGCGCCTTTTTCAATTCGGACAAAAACCAATTACCCAAAAACGAAGCTGCAAGAAGTATAGCAGCCATTTTCAATAGAGAGATTAACGCGGACAATCCAATACCTCCTTCAATCAGCCCGGTTATCGCCGGGTTTGTTCTATCAGTACCTGCCTGAAATCGGCTGCCACTTGCGGCGCGTTCAGGTCGGGGGTTTCAAAAATATCTCTGGCGCCGATCTGCGTGTCGCCATAAAAGTCTGCAATGCTGTCGTAATCCATCTCGAGTGAAGCACCCTGGATGGATACGCCCGCAAAAAGACCGCGGGTTCTGGAATACGAATATATCTCTGATCTCAACTCAATGTCCGTGCCTGCCCCGGCCTGCCGACCCACCGGACCAACTGCAACAGATGCGTCCGCACCAAGAGTAAATTTTCCGGCAGTAATATCATTGATGCTTTTCATGGTTTTGAAGACCAGAATAATGTCAGATGACTGAGCCCCTATCTGCCAGCCGACACTGCCTCCAACCAACGTAATAAAGGCGGGATTTGTCCAATAACCGTATTTATCTCTGATAGATAGAACACCTCTGCCATAATTTCCAGCAAGGATAAACCCAATCTTGAACACACCCGGAATAACGGCGATCGCCTGAGAATTTCTCAGCAGGGAAGGCGGAATTTGATTTTCGGGTATCTTTGTAAATTCTCGTATTATTTCAATTGCATCTTCGACTTCTCTGATCTGCCTGCCGCCGGCTTCAGCCACCGTAATTTCTGTAGCCAACAACAGCAACGGGAGCAGCAGCCCCACAATTCGAATTTTCATTCTGCATTCCTCCTGTTCAGACAGCTATTTGATGAACCAATGCCCAAGAAAATGACATCACAGTGAGCATAATCCAGAAGGATTCAGGGTTGACAATTGAAAAAATCAACCCATAA
>JBAXVB010000243.1:0-5927 GCA_037129415.1 Deltaproteobacteria bacterium | reverse complement strand
TTCATCCGGTTTCACATGTTTGATCGGACCTCTATACCCCTGGCGTTTATCGAGTGCGCCAAGTCCGATGCATAGCTCTTCCTGGGCAGCCTTCTGCATTTCGATGTTGACGGCGGTATGGATGCTTAGGCCGTTATTATACAGAGCATCCGGGCCGTATTTTGATTCAACATACCGCCGGATGTGTTCGGTATAAAACGGAACTTCTTCAATATACCAGTTTTTACGGGGTTTGATGTCCATGGGGTGCTGAATGGCTTCAGATGCCTGAGATTGGGTGATGTAGCCTTCAGTAGCCATGCGGTTTAAGACGTATATCTGGCGCTGCTTGGCTCTGTCCGGATACCGAAACGGGGAGTATTTGGTGGGAGCTTGGGGAAGTCCTGCCAGCAGCGCGCATTCGGCGACACTTAAATCCGTTACAGGTTTGCCGAAATAATTTTCCGAGGCTGCTTCGATTCCGTAAGCCCCATGGCCCAGATAAATCTGATTAAGATATAAAAACAGGATTTCGTCTTTGGAAAATGCCTTGCTGATCCGGTAAGCAAGAATGGCTTCCTTGATTTTTCGGGTATAGCTTCGTTCGGGAGTCAGCAGAAAAGATTTGGTGACCTGCTGGGTAATTGTACTTCCGCCTTGAACCACACCGCCTGCTTCTATGTTTTTTAGAAACGCCCTGAAGATACCGATGACATCAATTCCAGGATGGCTGTAGAATCGGGAATCTTCCGCAGCAATAAACGCTTCTTTCAGGATTTGAGGAATTCTGGATATGGGAACAACAACCCGGCGCTCTTTATAAAATTCGCCGATTTTTCGATTGTCGTCAGAATATACCGTGGTGATAACCGGTGGACGGTAATCTGATAATTTGGATATCTTCGGCAGATCTTCGTTAATGTAAAAATAAAGCAGGATTGCTGCAATAATACCAATGATGGTAGCAACTGAACCTGACCAGAAAGCCATTTTAAAAATGATCCTGGACAGACTTTGGCGGGGTTTCTGGCGTGCTCGCTGTTTCAGAATCTGTGATGTTTTTCGAAATTCAGGCATGGATAAGATGGTCTTTTGCGTTTGGGTGAAAAGCGACTCAAAAATTCATGAGCTTATTTCTTTACAATTTTTCAGCGTCTTGTTACTTTATGCTCCGATTGATAATATGGTATTATAACCCAGGATGACAGAAAGACAAGAATTTTTAGCAATGACCTTTAGCGGGATAGATTATGGATGAGATTAAACTTGATTTCAACAAACTCGAAGGGCTGGCACCGGCCATTGCCCAGGACTTTGAGACTGGCGAAGTACTGATGCTGGCATTCATGAATGCCGAGGCATGGGAAGCCACACTTTCAACCGGCAAAGCCACATATTATAGCCGGACTCGAAAAAAACTCTGGATCAAAGGCGAAACATCCGGCCACTGTCAAATCGTCAAGGAAATCCGCATTGATTGTGACAACGATACTGTGCTGCTGAAAGTAGAGCAGGTTGGCGGCGCCGCCTGCCATACCGGCCACAAAAGCTGTTTCTTTCAGCGCGTGGAAGGAGGCTCTGTCAAAATATGCGGAGAGCCGATTTTTAATCCAAAGGAGATATATAAATAAATGAACGCTATTTTGAAACTGGGTATTCCCAAGGGAAGTTTGCAGAACGCAACCATCGAGCTGTTTAGGCGCTCAGGCTGGAAAATTGATATTAATGGCAGAAGTTATTTTCCTGAAATCAATGATGATAACATTGAATGCGCCTTGTGCCGGGCGCAGGAAATGTCGCGATATGTCGAAAACGGCACTATGGATGCCGGACTTACCGGCAAGGACTGGATCGCCGAGAACAGATCGAATGTCCATGTCGTGGCGGACCTTATCTATTCAAAAGTGAGTGCAAGGCCAGCCCGGTGGGTACTCGCCGTTCCTTTTGACTCTCCGGCCAGAAAACCTGAAGACCTGGCGGGGAAAAAGATTGCAACAGAACTGGTTGGGTTTACCAAAAATTATTTTGCTGAAAGAGGTGTTCCGGTAACCGTCGAATTTTCATGGGGCGCGACAGAGGCAAAAGTGGTATCGGGTCTGGCGGATGCCATTGTCGAAGTTACGGAAACCGGCAGCACCATCAAGGCGCACGGTCTTCGGATCATTCATGAGCTGATGCAGACCAATACCCAGCTTATCGCCAATCATGAATCGTGGAAAAATCCTGAAAAAAGAGAAAAAATCGAACAGATTGCGCTGCTGCTTCAGGGCGCGCTACTTGGGGAAAAACTGGTGGGTCTTAAAATGAATGTTCCGGATGCCTGCCTCGAAAAAGTGGTGGCGCTGTTGCCAAGTCTGAATGCTCCGACAGTTGCCTCCCTTTACAAATCCACCTGGTATTCTGTTGAAACCGTAGTAAGTATCCATCTGGTGAGGGAATTGATTCCTGTCTTGATGAAAAACGGTGCAGAAGGGATTATTGAGTATCCTTTGAATAAGGTGATATAGGTATTGAGGGTGTGCGGGACATATACCCGCACACTCTCACATATCACTTACCTGGTTGATGAAAACAACCCTGCCTTAAAGAATTCACGGTTCATTCTGGCAATGTTGGTGATGGAAATCTCCTTGGGGCATTCGGCCTCGCATTCCCGCTCGTTGGAGCAGTTTCCAAATCCCAGTTCATCCATGGTTCGAACCATAAACGTAACACGTCTGGCCGCCTCGGACTTACCCTGAGGCAGAAGTGCAAGCTGCGATACCTTTGCACCCACAAAGAGCATGGCGGATGCATTGGGACAGGAAGCTACACAGGCGCCGCAGCCAATACAGGCAGCGGCGTCCATGGCCTTTTCCGCGATTTCCTTGGGTACGGGAATGGCGTTGGCGTCCGGAGTTCCGCCGGTGTTGACCGATACATACCCGCCTGCCTGAATGATTTTGTCCAGAGCGCTTCGATCCACAACCAAATCTTTCAGCACCTTGAATGCTTTTGCCCGGAACGGTTCGATGGCGATGGTATCCCCATCGTTAAAATGCCGCATGTGCAGTTGGCACAGCGTGGTGCCTTTTTCAGGGCCATGAGGCCTGCCATTGATGACAGATCCGCACTGGCCACAGATTCCTTCGCGGCAATCGTGGTCAAAAGCAATGGGTTCCCTGCAATCCAGGGTAAGCTGCTCGTTGACAACATCCAGCATTTCCAGAAACGACATGTCCGTAGATATATTGCTGGCATGATAGGTTTCAAACCCACCTTTTACAGTAGCGGATTGTTGTCGCCATACCTTCAGCGTTAAATTGATGGTTTTTGTCACTTGTAACTCCTTTGTGTTAATTTGACGTTTTCAAAAACCAGCGGTTCTTTATGGAACTGGGGATCCTTTCCTTCTCCGGCATATTCCCATGCCGCAACATGACAGAAATTGTCATCATCCCTCAGTGCTTCATTCTCTTCGGTCTGAAAGCCTTCATTAAAATGGCCGCCACAGGATTCACGCCTTGCCAGCGCATCAATGACCATGAGTTCTCCGAATTCCAGAAAATCAGCTACACGTCCGGCCCTCTCAAGGCTCTGGTTAAGATCCATGTCCACTCCAGGGACCTTGACGTTTTCCCAAAATTCACTGCGAAGGGACTGGATGAGGGTTCTGGCTTTGGTCAATCCCTCATCGTTTCTGGCCATTCCGCAGTATTCCCACAGGATGCCCCCCAGTTCCCGGTGAAAATCATCCACTGTGCGTTTGCCATTAATGGACAGCAGGCGCTGGGTTCGATCGCTCACTGTGCGGGCGGCCGCTGTGAATTCTGGCTGGCTTGTCGTGATTTTGGGAAGCTGAGTACCGGCAAAATATCCGCCGATGGTGTAAGGGATTACAAAATAGCCGTCCGCCAGGCCTTGCATAAGGGCGCTGGCACCCAAGCGGTTGGCGCCGTGATCCGAAAAATTGGCCTCTCCAAGGACAAAAAGACCGGGAATGGTGCTCATCAAGTTATAATCCACCCAGAGTCCGCCCATCGTATAATGCACTGCTGGATAAATCATCATGGGCTTTTCATACGGGTTATCCGCAGTAATTTTTTCATACATCTGAAACAGATTGCCGTATTTCTGACCAATCATATCTTTGCCGTCGCGGCTGATGGCATCCCGAAAATCCAGATAAACCGCAAGTCCGGTTTCGCCGGCGCCTTTTCCCAGATCGCATTGTTCTTTGGCATTTCGGGAAGCTACATCCCGGGGAACCAGATTTCCGAAGCTGGGATATTTGCGTTCCAGAAAATAATCCCGATCTGATTCCGGAATCTGATCCGGAGATCGCTTATCCCCAACAGTTTGGGGAACCCAGACACGTCCGTCGTTTCTCAAGCTTTCGCTCATCAGGGTCAGCTTGGACTGATAGGTTCCATGAACTGGAATGCAGGTAGGATGGATTTGGGTAAAACACGGGTTGGCAAAAAATGCGCCCTTCTGATAAGCCCTGTAGTTAGCGGTTACATTGCAGGCCATGGCATTGGTGGAAAGGAAAAAGGCATTGGCGTAGCCGCCGGTGCAAAGGACAACAGCATCTGCTCCATGTCTCTCAATTTCTCCGGTGACCAGATTCCGGACCAAGAGGCCCCTGGCCTGTCCGTTCACCAGAACCAGATCCATCATTTCCCTGCGGCTGAACATCTGCACTTTTCCCGCGGCTATCTGGCGACTCAAAGCGCTGTAAGCTCCCAGCAGAAGCTGCTGGCCGGTCTGTCCTCTGGCATAAAAAGTCCGCGAAACCTGAGCGCCGCCAAAACTGCGGTTGGCCAGAAGCCCTCCGTATTCCCGGGCGAAGGGAACGCCTTGGGCCACGCACTGATCAATAATATTGCCGCTGACCTGCGCCAGGCGATATACATTGCCTTCCCTGGCTCTGAAGTCGCCGCCCTTTATGGTGTCGTAGAAGAGCCGCCAGACACTGTCTCCATCGTTCTGGTAGTTTTTGGAAGCGTTGATCCCGCCCTGGGCTGCGATGCTATGGGCGCGGCGCGGGGTATCCTGAATGCAGAAGCTTTTGACATTATAACCCAACTCCGCCAGGGATGCAGCGGCAGCGCCTCCGGCAAGACCGGTTCCGACGACAATGACCTCAAATTTACGTTTATTGGCGGGGTTGATCAGTTTCAACTCAAACTTATGCTTGTCCCATTTGTCAGCGAGCGGCCCCCCGGGAATTTTTGCATCTAAATGCATGGTTGATCTCCTTGTTCTTAAGCAATCAGCGAAATATAGACGGGAAGAAATCCAAAACCAATGCCGACGATGAGGCTGAATACCAGACTGGCCATCATAATGATCGGCATGTATTTGGGGTGGTTGGCGCCCAGGGTTTGAAAAGCGCTCCACAGCCCGTGGCTTACATGAAGGCCGGCGATGATCATGGCCAGAATATAAAAATTGACATAAATCGGATTGGAAAAAGCCTTGGAAACAATATCAAAGATGGTCAGATGCGTCTTATCCACAAAATGAAAATTGAAAAGGTGAAAAATCACAAAAAACAGGAGAAAAAAACCGGAGTAGGGCATGGTTGCGGACCCGATGGTTCTGCCCCCCGCAGATTTGTTGACGCTATAGCGGTTGGGCCTGGCCCTCAGGTTCTCATAAAACAGGGTTGCACCTGTCAGGACATGGATCAGGGCCAACGTCAAAAGGCCAATCTCCGCCAAGTTAACAAGCGGGCCCAGAGAATGGAGGTGATCTGCATAAGAATTAAAGGCATCTCTTCCCCCATAAATAAACAGATTCCCGGCAAGGTGTGCAACCAGAAACCCGCAAAAACTCAGTCCCGTAATGGCCATCATCAGTTTTTTCCCGATGGATGACCCCAACATGTTGACAAACCAGTTCATCTTTACCTCCATGTTAAGGATAATCAATAAATAAATTAAGAGCTTAATCTAAATGCCACT
>JBAXVB010000242.1:0-5938 GCA_037129415.1 Deltaproteobacteria bacterium | reverse complement strand
CAGAAACTGTTATATTCATTTTTATTGCATGATATACGGAAACAGATAAGGTGATCAAAATGTTTTGGCAGGTAGTATTTTATGATGTATAAAAGATTGGAACGAGATTTGGGATTCTCTGTGGGCAGAATTGAAAAACAGATATCGCTTGCACATCCTGAGATCGTTTGCATTTTGGAAAGATATACAGAAACTGTACAATCACTTGTTAGGAAAAATGAAAGAAAGAATCCCAAATGAATCAATTCTTACGAGAAATAAACGACATCAACTCTGCAATCGAGTCATTTAATAACCACCTCGCGACGAACTTTCGTATTCCTGGGTTCGACTTGACCAACGCCATCGAAGATAAGCATTTAGTCAAGATCATTCATGGGAAATGGGCGCATTCCCGTTTCCAAATAATGCTACAGGGGGCGTTTACTTCGTCTTCGGTCACGAAACCGTTAAGACGGACAGAACTGGGTTGTATATCGGGAAGGCATCATTTGGTTCAATGGTCAGCAGTCGGCTCTACGCACATTTGCACCCACACAGATCGAAAGAACACTTCACAATGAATAACTGTGGCGGAGAGGTGTATATACTCGACTATATTGCATCGATTGACTTGGACAGGTTGCACATACCGTTCATGGCTCCTGCGTTGGAGGAGTTCCTGATCTCCACCCTGAGAACAAAGATAAACTTATTGAATGGGACAGGTAATTCATAAATTCCATACATCGCCGAACCAAAGCTTGGTGCTGACCGCTGCCAGCGCTGGACCGATCAGGAGTTGCAGCCAAGAAGGCTGCTGCACAGGCCGAACGTTAGGTTCTCATATTTCAGAACACAGGTTGAATATTCACAGGCACTAAGCTAAGAATCAGAAAAAGGATGATATGATTTCCGAAAATGCGGGTCAATCTTTGCATGACAAAGCGACGAGGGGAGAGATTCTTACAGATAATGAACAAATCCTGCTGTCTGACTGGTATGAATCGCAGGATGAAATCGAAGTCGAAATGCTCGGTTTGGCGCGGGCAGTGCCGGAAAATTTGACTCAGTTTCTGCAAATTCGGATCAAAACAGGGTTGGAAAAGCTGATGTCGCTTACTCAGCAAATACAACTAATCATAACCGAAAACGAAGCATTGAAACGCGAAATATCCTTGTTGCAGAGTCAGTTGACCCGACGGGCTGCGTAATGATTTCCGATGAAATCCGTGAAAAGGTTAGAAATAGAGCCGGTTTTGCCTGCGAATACTGTGGGGTGACAGCAAACAGACACAGGCGGAATGCTCACGACTGACCATTTTCAGCCGAAAACAAAAGGCGGAAGCGATAATTCCGACAATCTGATTTATTGTTGTACCCGCTGCAATCAGTATAAGCTTGATTATTGGCAGGTTCGGAATATTGATATGGCTTTGTGGAATCCGCGCCATAAGCCTTTTTCAGAACATTTCATAGTTCTTGATGACGGTATGTTGTATCCTCTAACTCAGACAGGGATTTTTACCTTGCAGCGGCTACGGCTCAATCGTCATCCGCTTGTGGCTTACCGTCTGAGAAAGCGGCATCAGTTGGAAGAGGAGCGCCTGTTATCACACTATCGGAATCTGGTGCAATTGCTTGAAAAAGCGAATACTCATTTGCTCAGACTGACAAAAGAACAGCAGGAATTACTGAAAGAACAACAGTGCTTGCTAAGATTATTTTTTAATCAGAGAAAATGAGCTTGGCAGAAACAATCCGGCAGAAAGTATGACTGACAAAGTGTGCTGACAAACTCCTAACCATCTGTTGCACCTGACTTCGCAGGTGAACATTGTGTTATACGTCGGGATAAAACTCATGCACGCATTAGAGACAAAAAATGCAACCCCCAAATCCGTTATAATCAGTTAATAAGTAAACATTTTAAAGACAAGTGAAAACCCTAACCAATCAAGCGAACAGCCCTATCTGACTACCGCTTGTCATTAGTAAGGATTATGAAATATGATTTGTGATGTCCTTTTGACAAAAACAGATAAAAAATTTATCGCCCGTGTCTGCCAATATCCTGAAATTGTGGCTGAAGATGAAACTGAGGAAGGTGTGCTGACTATGACAAGATCCAGACTGAAAAAGCTTTTGTTTGGCGGACGAATTGTAAGGATTGATATAGAATCCGAACCGCATGAACATCAGTGGTTAAAATACGCGGGAATGTTTGCCGATGATTCTGACTGGGAACCGTTTCAGGAATCAATCAGGCAATACCGTAGAGAAACAAGTTCCGACACGGCGGTGAAGTAATGTACATTTTGGACACAGATCATATTTCTCTTTTTCAGAGAAATAATCCGTCCGTTGTTGCCCGTGTTTCGGAAACTCCGCCTGATAGACTTGCAACAACCGTTATCGCCTTTGATGAACAAATAAGAGAGAGACTGGACAGAGTCCGTAAAGCAAAGAGTGATGAGGAAATTATCAGAGCATATAAAAATCTGCTCGCAACTTTTTTTTATTTTCAAAGTGTCAGAGTCATCGGTTTTGATGAGAAATCTCAGACAGTTTTCAGAAGTCTCCGTGAAAAAAAATCCGTATCGGCACACAGGATTTGAGAATTGCCTCTGTCGCTCTTACGCGCAATGCCACGATAGTTACCCGCAATAACCAGGATTTTACTTCTGTCCCGTCACTGAAAATTCAGGATTGGTCATTGGAAAAACCTAACTATGTAAAATTATCCCAAACACACGAACCGTTAGCTCCTAACCATCTGTTGCACCTGACTTCGCAGGTGGGTTCGGGTTCGGACCAAGCAAATAGTTTTAACATACTGATTGTAAAATAAAATTTGTCTGGCTTATACCATTTTGGCCTCTTATATGCATCATTTTGAGGGTGAAATGGCATCTCTAAAGAACGAAATGGGGACAGGCTGGGCTGATGAAAATTGCCATATATTTTAGTGAAAAACTGGGCACACGGGCAAAACATGCAGAATAATTGAAGCAAGAATGTCAAAATGATAAAAAGTTTTAAAGACAAACTTGGACTTTGAACAAATTATGGTATATGTGGCCAAAATATGATAACATATAAGTACAATCAATTATTCTAAATTAAAATACATAATATTTTAATTATTGTGCTGCATAAATTCAGGATGAATTACTTGGTAGTTTGAGAAACTTCGCATAATACCCAAACTTCCAAATAATTCATTTTCATTCGAGAAATATGTGATCCCAGCAAACGTAGGTCAGGTTGCGACCGACAGGGAGCTACCTGACACGAGGCTGCACAGTATGGGGTTCTATAAAAAAGATTACCACAGATACCCAAGACCCAGCGTTGTCAGGGAGCTCCGTTGATCGCACCCTGACCTACATCAATTTTGTCCAAAGTCCAAACAAACGAACGCGGCAATTTAATGATGGTAAAAGAATTAAGGCGTTTCAATCATTTTCCCATCAAGCGGAGAAACGTCTCAGAATATTAGATGCAGCGGATAAGATTGAAGACTTGAGATTATTGCCAAGTAATCGATTTGAAGCTTGACCGACAAGGACAATTCAGTATGCGTATCAATGATCAATGGCGAGTATGTTTCAAGTGGGAAATAAATCAAAACGGCCCTGAAAATGTTGAAATAACAGATTATCATTAAGGATAAAATAAAATGACACGAACCCCTATACATCCGGGTGAAATTTTGGCAGATGAACTTGCTGAAATTAATATCACCGCTTTTGAATTGGCAAGTAAAATTCATGTATCGGTAAAACATATTACGGACATTATTGCAGGACAAGAATCCATTACTGTTGAAACCGGCATGAAACTCGGCAAATGGTTTGGCACCGGTCCAAAAATTTGGTTAAACCTTCAGCAAGCTTATGAACTTGATGTTGCTAGTCTGAGAGTTAATCTTGATGATATAGTCCCACGTAAAGCTGCATAATCCGTAAAAGTGGCTTGGGTCGAACCAAAACCAAAATGGGATTGGGGACGTACATTAAAATAGGAATGAAATGGGGTCGTGCCGCGCATAACCAATAGTTGTAATCTGAATTCTTTATTTCGTCATTTTCAAAAATAATCACGCCACGCCGTTGATGTAATTCTTTGGCGACACTGTGCTGATAAAGGACTTGGGTTATGAAAGCGGCTAATCATATTGTTAGCTGCCCAGCCCGATTTAGGACGGGGCGATTCGATACTCCGTGTGAAAATCGGTACAGTCTGTCATGGTGGTTTTCCTTTACAGTGCTAACACATTTTGCTATCATTACCAACATGAACAGGAAGCACAGGAAGACACTGAAAGCCATATTCGCTGAACAGGTAAACGGCATCAAGGGGCTGCTCATCCTGCTCCTTACATGCATAAAAAATGACAGCGTCAATGTGCTGTTTGATTCGACCATGTGATGAAGCGTTAAAATCTGAATATCGCTTCGATGAAGCAATAACAACCATTGACTGACTGATTGATGGAATCAATCGACCAAAACAGGAAGGTGGAACATGACACCTGAAGAAAATCAAACTTTTTTGGCGCTGGATGACACGGAAAGTGTTATCGATAATCTTCTGGAAACACTACTGCCCGATAAAAAACAAACCATTCTGGTGGTGGATGATACGGAAATCAATATCGAGATTCTACTGGAAATGCTGTCAAATGATTACAGTGTCCACGTTGCAACAGACGGTGAGTCCGCTCTGGAAAGTGTAGAGAGATTTCAGCCGGATCTGATACTTCTGGATGTAGTGATGCCGGTGTTAAACGGCTTTGACGTTTGTAGCAGGCTGAAAGCAAACAAAAACACAGAGGGCATACCGATCATTTTTGTCACATCGCTTGCCGATGTTCCGGACGAAACTCATGGCCTGGAACTGGGCGCCGTTGATTACATCACCAAGCCATTTAATCCGGTGATTGTAAAAGCCAGGATCAAAAACCATCTCGAACTCAAAAGGCATCGAGACCTGATGGACTTGATGATAGAAATGAAGTCGCATGAATTGGCGGAAGCCTATAACCAACTAAAAATAATCTATGAAAACAATACACAGTTACGTTTGGCTTGAATTTGCACATCGGAATCATTGTTCAGGAAGCCTGGTGCAACTCTTTAGAATCATGGCCAATGTCCACCTTTTCGTAGATGTCTTCAAGCTTCAATTCACAACCAATGGATCGGATTTCGAAGCCATCCCCAGGCTTGAAATACTCCAGGAAACGCCATGAATTGTCGGGCTGGCGGGTGTAATGCTCTACTTGGCGTGTGTACTGATGAATCAGGATATAATCGGAAAGAGAGGGCAGAGTTCGATAATTCCGGAATTTGTTGCCCCGGTCATAGGCTTCCGTGGAGTCTGACAACACCTCGCCAATGACACTGGGATTGATCAGCGTGTCGCTGAACGTATCGTCAAACAGGGGCGGGCCGCATACAACCGCAACATCCGGATAGGTATAGAGCCCTGTCGGAGAGACTTTCACACGCATATCATTCGTATAGACTTCACACTCTCTTTTTCGCAACTGTATGTGAATAGACGAATAAACATTTCCTGTAATCAAATTATGTTTCCGGCTGGCTCCGGACATGGCGAAAATTTCACCATTGAAAAATTCGCTTTTGTACACTGCCTCTCTTTCTATTGTTAAATACTCTTCAGGAGTGTATCGGACATTAGGTTTGTTGATCATGGAATCTCCTTTTTTCCGTCGGTTACTGCCGCACAATCTCCCCCCCCCACATTTCTGAAATATAGATTGACAAGGGCTGGCCTCTCCGGAAAAAGGGGGGGGGAATCATTTTTACATTAAGAATTCGTATCATCTGCATTCAAATATGACAAGAAAAATATTGCCAAATTCGTAACAAACTGTAAGTCACACCGAAGTGATCAGCCCATTATGGCCTTTCGCTGTGCGTCCATTGCC
>JBAXVB010000241.1:0-5941 GCA_037129415.1 Deltaproteobacteria bacterium | reverse complement strand
GCGCAAGTGTTGCAGCAGCAAATACGGATTATATGGCAATTATAGAGGGGTTTTGCGAGCCATCCGCAAATGGAAGTTTGCAATTAAGATGCAGGAGCGAGGTCAATGGGTCCCTGATAACGATAAAAAATTCAGGTGTAGGGTATTTGATTGATGCAGGATAAAAGCCGTTGACCGTTGACGGTGAACGGCTGTAATTCGGTGAACGGTAAAACGGCAGTAATACAATAACTCGGCATACACGCGTCGGTAAGGAATATTATGGGACTTTATAAGTATATGGACATGATCCTGATGATTTTTATCCCGATAAAAGCAACGAGGGGCGTAATCCGGACTGTAGCCCATAATCGCAGGGCAACAGATATTCAGGAAATAATGGAGACAAAATCATGAGAAAGAACTTTGACAGAGCTTTTACGGTCGTGCTGTGCCTTGAATGGCCTTTGTCCTTAGACCATTAAAGACTCGACCAGCTAAAAGCAGGTGGTGTCAACCTTGAGGATTAATTATGCCAAGGAAAATATGTGAAAAATGCCATAAAAACCTGGCGACTGTTTCTGATAGGGAAAGGTTTGGCCGGCCAATAGTGACTATCGTCGGGTATGACACCGTTTGGAAAAAAGTCATAGGGTTATTCGGATTTTTGGTGATATTTAAACAGAAGGATACAAAATCATGATTTTTTGGATGCTGCCTGTGGTATTCGTTTTTATTTTAAATGCCGTGGCTGGCATTACAGGATGCCAGGATTGAAGATCGTGACAACCGTTGACTTTGTGTCATTTACGACAGAATGTGATAAGTTTTTTCGCAAAATAATGAAAGGCTGGAAATTATGAAAAAACGAGTTATATTATTGCAGTTGCTGTTTGTGTTACTGGTGTCGATCCAGGCGAAGCCAGTGGTGGCTGCTGAGGCTGATACCGGCGTGTGTGGAAAATCGTATATGTTGACTGTTGACCATGAGTTGTATCTGATGAAATTCTCATCTTCATCATTTGGACCAGATTGCTCGGGGAGTGCGGTGTTTGTAACATCATCCGGCCCGCCCTGTCATTGGAATGACATTTGACTTAACTGGATTCATCCGATCTTGAAGCCGGTTTAATGCGTTTTCGATATGCTCATTGCTAAGGTGTGAATATCGTTCGGTCATGGCCAGCGTCTTATGGCCAAGAACATTTTGAATAGTTGGAAGGTCAGCCCCGGACATGGCCAACTGTGAAGCGCAGGAATGGCGTAAGGTGTGAAAAACAACTTTCTTCTTTCTGTCAGTGATACCAGCATTCAGTCCCAGGTGGTCAACCGCTCGATTGAAGGTCTTAGACACAAAAATGATTTTATCGTTAGTTTTTGAGTGAAAAACGAGGCTGTTATGATCCCCAGGTTCCATTTCGTTAAACATCTGATGAACAATAGGCACCATAAATACCGTCCTGTCCTCTCCATTTTTTGGGGCAATAATCAAAACTCTCTTGTTTTGAAAATCAATACAATCCCACGTCAATTTACAAATTTCACCGAGCCGTAACCCTGTATAAAGAGATAATAGACTCATCCTGTACGATTGCAGTGAATGTTTTTTAATTTCATCCAGAAGCGCACCCGCTTCGTCTGGTGATAGGAACCTGATTCTCTTGTTGTCGAATTTTTGAAGTTTAACACGCTTTGTTGGGGATTCTCCATCATAAATATTCCGGTCTTTTGCGTAGTTGTAAACTTGTCGAATCACAGCAAAAGTATATTCAATTGTACGAATGGCGCGGCTTGCCTTCTGCAAGTCACGTTTTATCCGCTCAATATCAAACGGCGTTATTTCACCAAGCCGCTTTAATCCCACTATAGGTTGAACCCATAATCGGATAAGAGTTTGTTCGTCATGTAAGCTTTTTTTATCAGCTTTGCTCTCGCAGTATTTTTTAAAGACAGAATTAAACTCGGTTTCAAATTCAACCCTGATTCGTTCGGATTCAGCATGTTCAGCAGCAGACTTCTCAGTATCCACTCGTAGTCGCTCGGTCTCTGCCGCCTTCTTTGCGGCATCCGCAGCAGCACGTTTATCTGACAGGGTTTTTTCACCTTCTCCAGTTCTGGCGTTCCGCTTTAGTTCAGCCAATGTTTCGCTCGCTTTTGTGACCGTCCAGCCTTGAGATGCCCACCCCAACGATTCCTCTTTTTCCTTGCCACCAACCCTGTATCTGATGGCAAAATACCGATCAAGCTGTAATCCGTGTTTACGGCTGGCATGTTCCCTATAGCGTATGCCCTGTAACTTCGCTTTAACCCATGGTTGAGCCATTTTACCCCCAAAAAGTTGTCCCGTATTTGTCCCGTATTTTTTATTGAAAGTGAGTGATTTATAAGGATACTTTAGGACTGACAATAAAGTTAAATATTTGAAAAGTCAAGGGATATATCAATTTAAGGAAAGTTAAGGAAGGGTAAAAAGCTGATTCGTAATCAGCAGGTCAGCGGTTCGAATCCGCTCGCCGGCTCCAAGTAATTCAATGGGTTATAGCTAAATATTAAAATGTCATTTTCAAGGTATCACCAAAAAGGCCGTTTTGTACAAGGATAGTACAAGGTTTTTAAAATACGGCATTTGCTTCACGATGCCAGCCTTTTTATCAGCACCAGTATTTACAGTCAATCATTGAAAATAATAATCCTATACCCCAATAAAATGGAAATACGACATCCATGTAAAAAACACTATCGCTCCTATATGCGCCAGGTCAACCGCTCCATGTTGTGGTGAAGACATCCCCGTTCTGGTGCATGTAATCTTTCAATGACCACGGAATAAACGTATAGGTCCACAAGTATTAGCATTTTATCATAACCTATTAAATTATGCATCAATATTTCCGTTCCTTTTGGAATAGGGCCATATTTCGCAATCCGACAACTTATTTTAGAATCTGCATTCGTAGCCTAACCACACACACAAAATTATAAGCATTTATGGAACTGAGCATCTGTTCATCAATCGAGACAGCTTCAATCGCCATATTATGGGCCAAAGCAGCCAGTGCATCTTGGGTGGCAGTTGATTGAGCGGGAACCATCTTGCATCGGAGAATTGCTGTAAAAAGCCACAAGCCTTTTTATTAGGGAACTTTTCAACAGGAGGCTTTGCGGAAAGCTTGATAACAAAAGTTTTCCAATCGAAAAGTAGAAACGGGTATGAGAAGTCAAACAGTTGCTCATATTGAATTCTGCCTTCTGCATTCATTTGTGAATTTCCACAAGGGTAGAAATAAGTTTTGCCTTGAGTACATGGTGTTTGAATTTGATCCGGCGCTAAGCATAAACCACAAAACTCCTCTTTTGTTTCTCGGTTGGCGGTTGACCAAAAATCTTCTTCATCATCTTGTCCCCCGCCAGGAATGCTCCAAATACCAGATATGCGTCGTTTCCCAAGCAATATCTCAGGGTTTCCGCCTTCCATCACCAAAAACAGAATGCCTGCACCGTGGTATGGTTTAATCATTGCGTCTTTTCCTTTGCTCTCAGCCCATTTCCGGCATCTACCATTATCCAAAACGACAGAAGCCGGTAGGTTGCAATACTGGTTAGCGATGTTTGTCAGTGAATCACAATCGATCATGGCATTTCGACCCAAAACTGCATTGTGATTTTAACCATCTCTTCCTGTGGAGAGGGTCTGGGAGAGGACTCAAAAAGCTCGGATTGCGACCATGCAAAGTGTACCTGCTGCGCCGACATAAAACTTTTTAGATATCTATTGAATCATGAATAATTCTGATTAGATAAGTGCTATCGCCCGGCCGATACCCACCGGTATGGGTGCGCGGTATGTGGCTATATTGGATATTGCCACATAGCATTATTCATCCCACTACCGCAGCTACTGCAAATTGAGAATGGTTACAATGTGCACTTATTTTTTTGTTTCACATCTGGTTTTGATTCGCAGGTCTTGCTCCAAAACCATCATGGTTTTGCAAAACGTATCATATCCAGCTTCCAGTGAATATTGAATGGGAAATTCTATGTCTCTCCAATAGCGCTCTTCAGGAAGGGACTTTATTGTCTCTTACTCTTAACGTTTTCGATTTTTTGTCCATCTTTGTCAGTTACGTTAACCTCCTTGGGGTAAATCAAGCCACCGATCCCCGCTCCAGTGAGGCATAAATAGGATAATATTTGATGGATGTCTTCGGCTCTGTCTGCTTTGTGCTTGTACTTGGCATCAAATACTGTCCAATTATTCCTGTGAAGAAAATCAGGATAAAGCTTGTAATTATTCTCTTTGAAAACCTTAAGCCCATTCTCATTATAACGGCAATGTTCATAATCGTCTGCAAGAACAGTTGCTAAATACTCTTCCCACAGCCATGAGCCATCGAAAATAATTCCTTCAGCCTCCTGAAAGCTATCGTAAAAGCTCGCCCCTTCTTCTCGCAGAATTGCAAGGGAGGTTAGTCGCAGTGTTTCATAATAATTTTGAAAATATGGATGTTTGACCGGTCGAAGATTATTTCTTATACTCGTCAATACTTGTTTCTGGTGCCAACTTGGGGTGTTTTTCTCAATCTGGTTGCATAGGTCATTTATATTGTCATTATTAGCAGTATATTCAATTTATGGTTTTGAATTAATTCGATTTATCGTATGCTTTTTTTAAGTCCTCTGTTTTCTTGTTAGAATCAGTCATTCCGCGCAAATTCTTGAATCCGTGGAAAAGTCTGAAGATAAATCCAAAAGGGATAAATTAAATTATCAAGCGGTTTTACAAACATCAGATCCGGGCGGCAGCGAATAATGAGGTCATAGCAAATTCCGCGCTCTTTTTCATGCCATAATCGAAGCTGATTGCATTGCTTCAGACCGTAAAGCTGCTGTAGATAGACTGAACCCCAGTTTTTAAACGGCAGTTGATTCCGTTGATTAATGACCCTTCATTTAGAGGTGGATCATCTTCAATCCGGATCACGGTTGGATTCAGCAGCTTACGAGCGAAAAAAAAGCGTTACACTATTCGCATCTTAACAGTCGGGATAAAAAACCTTAAAACCGCACTGAACGAGTTTGTCGAAATCGGTAAGGCAATTGAGCATGGAAAGCCTGTTAAAAAAGAAAAAAGTGTGTATTTTACAGGTTTTGAGGCTTTCATGAAAGCGATAACCCCGAAAGGGCTCGCTCTTTTACATGCAATCAAAACAGAAAAACCGTCACATGTGCGCCGATTGTCAGAAATAGCAGAGCGGGATGTTTCGACGGAAAAAGCTTCAACAGCGCATGGCAAGACAAACTGTTTTTTGACGAAATGAGTTGGTTATATTTAGCTTGTATCCGGAACATTCAGATCAAGACCACGAATCATAACAATGCGTATCTGTTACATCAAACACCCGAAATCCCTGATTGCCGAAGCAGTAGATGACGTGCAAGCTGATTCTGGCTTCTGCGTACTGGGCCCTCAGCCCGGTTGCATATCCCCTAATCTGTTCTGTATCTGCTTCCTGAAGAGTAAATTTATCGACAGTAGTCTTCATTTTGGTCAGATCGGCATTGGCATAATACTTGAACTCTATAACCCAGCGCCGGCCCGCAAATTTTTCATGAAATTTTCCTATAAACTCCAGATCGCTTTTGCCCTGGGGATAGGAGCTTTCTACCGTAAACGCCAGCCAGGATGACAGATACCGGCAGCATAGCTCGTAAAATGTGGTGCGGTAGAAATTTTCATTCACCTGCTGAAATATGGCTTCCGGCAACTGGGACACATACTCCCGCCAGTATCCGGCGAACAGGCTTTCGATATCCGGCTGCATCACAAACGATTCCATAATTTCGGCAAACTTGGTGGAGACATCTATTTGATGCAACTCGTTAAAATATTCGACAAATATCTGACGCATGTTCAGGTTGGGCAATTTTAAATAAAAATCGTCCTGAATGGTCAGCATTC
>JBAXVB010000240.1:0-5984 GCA_037129415.1 Deltaproteobacteria bacterium | reverse complement strand
TAGTTGTGATTAGCGGGCACAAGAGCGTTCGATGAAATTTAAGAATGATACATATCATCCTTATGAAGAGGTCACCCATGAATGAAAACAAACCGGATGCAACTGGAACAGAAACCATGATTGCAAACTGGATGAAATCCGCTACCGATTTTTTGGGCGTGCTAACCCGGATGTATGTGCAGCCTACGACTGGTCCGGACCCGTCCTCCCAAATGGGTGCATCCCGCAGTGCTAAAAACTCACTGGATGCCGCAATCCGAAACTGGCAGGCTGTTTCGTCCGCGATGTCAACTCCTGAATCCATGCAATCGTTATTTAAAGGTGTTGGCGCAATGCCGGATATTTTGGCGAAAATGGCCCAAAATACGGTCAGCGGATATATGCAGCTTCAACAGAAATGGCTGGATCGGTGTGGTCGTATTGGAGAAAAAGCCGATGCCTATTCATTCGAACAGTTGGACGAGAACATGTTTCGGGCATGGACCGACATGTATGAAACCGAATTCCAGCAGTTTTTCCATATCCCCCAACTGGGGCTGACTCGTGGCTATCAGGAAAAATTCAATCAGGCAGTGGATAAGTACAATATTTATAATTCATCCATGTCCGAATTTGTTCGTGTTTTTTCGCTGCCGATCAGTAATTCTGTTGCGATCATGCAGGAGAAGTTGGGAGAGATGGCGGAAAACGGGGCGCTACCCGATGATTCCCAGAAATATTACCAACTATGGATAAAGATTCTGGAAGGGCTTTACATGAAGTTGTTTCAGTCCCCTGAATATAACCAGGTACTGGCCAATACACTGAATGCAATTTCAGACTTTTCTGCAACCAAAGATGCCGTTATCCAGGATATGATGAGTGTATTGCCCGTTCCCAGCCGTAAAGAAATTGATGATCTGGAACGGGAAGTATATGAGCTGAAAAAACGGATCCGAACAATTGAAAAGAACCGATAGGCCCGATCTTTATTGAACCATTCCAACCCGTCCACAAGGGAGTGAACCGATGAGCCAGTCAACCATTTCTGTCGATCTAATCCTGTCAAAACTGGCGGAAGATGCGGAGCGGGTCCAAAGCCGCGCGCAAAAGGCCTCGGAAGTCCTGCTGGAAAAAATGGATGCCCAGGTGGCTGTTACACCCAGTGAGGTGGTGTATCAGGAAGATCGAATCAAACTGAAACACTACCTGCCACGAACCCAAATCCGCTATGCCACTCCCCTCCTGGTTGTATATGCCCTGATCAACCGTGAGACCATGCTGGACCTTCAGCCCGGCCGCAGTGTGGTGGAAAACTTTCTGAACAGTGGCATTGATCTATATATGATTGAATGGGGCTATCCAACTCGAAAAGACCGTTTTCTCGGATTTGATGATCACATCAATGGCTATATGGACAATGTCATCAATTTTATCCGGGAACGGCATGGAGTGGACAGTATCAACCTCATGGGCATCTGCATGGGGGGAACTTTCAGTGTCATCTACTCCGCACTTTACCCGGAAAAAATCAAAAATCTGATCACCACCGTTACTCCAACGTATTTTGATACAGACAAAGGACTGCTACATGTCTGGATGAAGCATGTCGATGCTGACCGTTTGGTAGATACTTATGGCAACATTCCGGCGGACCTGATGAATTTGGGATTTCTGATGCTGAATCCGGCCCGACTGATGATTGATAAGTATGTGGGGTTCATGGAAAATATGGATGACAAGATTTTTGTGGAAAATTTTGTCCGTATGGAAAAATGGATATTTGACAGCCCGGATCTGCCGGGTGAGGTATTCCGGCAGTTCATAAAGGATTGCTATCAGCAGAATCTGCTAATTCAAAACCGTCTGGAAGTGGGTGGCAAGCGGATCGATCTTAAAAAAATCACCATGCCGGTGTTGAATATCTATGGAAAATTCGATCATCTGGTGCCACCTGAAGCCTGTGAACCCCTGATCCGCTACGTTGGCAGTACAGATAAAGAAAATCTCCGCCTGGATACCGGTCACATCGGCATCTATGTTAGTAGCAAGTGTCAGAAAGAATTCGCCCCAAAAATCGCGGCATGGTTGAAAGAAAGAGACGCAACGGAGTCTCCGCGCAAAGCCCGTAAATTCCCGACAAAATCAAAAACCCTGTCCAAAGAATCCGCTATCACGAAAACAGGTTCAAGATAAATTTCGTAACGTCACAAATCCAATCCAAGGAGATGATAGATGGCCGAAGTGAAAGACTATTTTAAAACGTTTTGCAAACTCAGTCAGGCATTTGGAACTGCTGCAACCCAGGACGAGCTGCTGAGTCTGATCGCTCAGTACGCCATTGATACGATGGATGGCAAGGCTGCATGCCTGTTTCTGGCCGATGAAAAAGGAGATTTTTTTATTCCGGTGACTCAAAAAGGATTGTCCCCTCAATACCTGCATGCCAACCCAATGAAAGCGCAGCATATTGTCAATGCACTCCTGAAAAACGGGTATTTGAGCTTCCTGGATGCCACAACCGATCCCCGCCTCGAAAATCATGATGCCAAAAAAGCAGAGGGAATTGCCTCCATTCTGACAGTAGCAGTCATTGTACAGGGCCGAACTATCGGCGTACTGTCATTATATACGGCATCGCAGCGGGGTTTTACCAGCGATGAAATAGATTTTCTGTGCGCATTGGCGGAACAAGGGGGGATGGCCATTGAAAGAGCCAAGCTTTTGGAACGAATCCAAAAAAATGCCCTTCTTTTTTTGGAGCTGGCCGCCAGTATGAATTCAAGCCTGGATATCAAGCTTATTCTGAATAACATGACCGCCGAAATCTCCAGGGCGCTGGATATAAAGGGATCCGATATCCGTCTGATAGATCATACGAAAAATGAGCTTACCCTGGTTTCCAGCTATGGCCTCAGTGAGAACTTTCTCGGCAATACTCAGATAAGCCGCTCGGATATGACCCGGTCCGCGTTGAACGGCAACGCGGTTGTGATCAAGAACGTCAATCAGGACGACACCTGTCAGTTCAAGGATATATTGAAACAGGAGGGCATTGGCGCCATGATCATAATGCCGATAAGATCACGTGAAGATGTGATTGGGACCATGAATCTCTACAGCGATACACCGCGTCCTTTTTCGTCGGATATAAAGCTGATGATACAGGCGCTGGCCCATCAAGGCGGACTGGCTATTCATAATGCCAGCCTGTATCTGAAACTGCAGGAAGACAAGAAAGACCTGGAATCGGACATTTGGAGTCACCGCGCGTGGTTCTAAAATAAAAGGAGAAAACGGCATGAACGGAAAAACCATTGATGAGCTTAATGTTGGGCAGACAGCGTCATTTACTAAAACCATATCGGAGTCGGATGTGTATATGTATGCAGGGATTACAGGTGATTTTAATCCTGCCCATATCAATGAAACCTACGCAAAAAATACAGCCTTCAAAACCCGGATTGCGCATGGGATGCTATCGGCTGGTTTGATTTCAAGTGTACTGGGCAATCAGCTTCCCGGACCCGGCACGATTTATATGCAGCAGAATCTGAATTTCAAGGCTCCAGTAGCCATTGGTGATACGATAACTGCAACTGTCGAGGTTATTGAGGTCATTTTGGAAAAAAAGCGGGTGCGTCTGAAGACCGTATGCACCAATCAGGATAATGTCGTGGTTCTGGACGGTGAAGCGCTGATTAGCCCCCCTCGGCGGCATTAATACTGATCTTCATAAACGGGAGACCTGTAGATGCTCACGATAGATGATATTGAAAAGATAAGGGGGTTTGCGATTGGGCGCAAATTTGTTGTAGCCATCTATATTTTCGGATCTGCCGCCACAGGAAAGGATCGACCTGGTAGTGATATCGATCTGGCAGTGATGGTTGCGAGCGCGTTTTCGGGTATGGCGCGCGTTGAAATGGAAACGGCGCTATCCAACCTCTTATGCAGAGATGTCGATCTGGTGATATTCGGTCAGACAGCACCACTGCTTCAGCATCAGATATTAAAATATGGTCGCCTGATCTATGAGGCGGTGCCGCGTGAACGGATTTTGCAGGAGGTTGGGGCACGCAGGCACTACTTAGATACCGCTTTTCTTTATAAAAAAATGAAAATAAGAGGAAATGCCGCTTATGGTGGATAAAGAGCTGCTTTCCAGAAAATTATCACGCCTCCAACACTACGTTGATGTGCTGAAAACTGCAGAAGATATCAACTGGCAAAAATATCGTGATGACCTGCGAACCAAGGCTTTCGTGGAACGCTACCTGCACCTTGCCATAGAAGAGATGCTTGATATCGCGAATCATTTCGTTTCATTTCATCAATGGCGTGAACCTGCGGGATACCGCGATCTGCTTTTGATTTTGACAGAACAAGAAATTCTTCCCCGAGAGCATTTGACCGTTTTTCAAAATATAGCATCTTTCCGCAATCTTTTGGTACACCGATATGAGAACATAGACGATGAACTGGTATTCGGCATCTTCAAGAAAAGACTGGAGGATTTTGATCTTTTCATGATGCTGATAATGGATTGGGCCGGACGATCCTAATTTTTTTTACAGTAGGAGATTGGAAATACTGAAACCGGCAGCCGTGAGGCTGGGGTGATGAAAATCATCCAAAAACTGGTTTTAAATTGACCCCATATATTCTTTATTGAATAAGCCGGTTGAGATCAGACCCCCACAAACGAGAGGAGATTTGTACGACATTATCATGGCAAAGAAGAAAGGTCGGTTGGGGAAGTTAAAGCTTCAAGGAAAGCTGGTTATGGACACAATCAGTGCCAGACAGACCATGCTTTCTAAACAATAATATAATCAAGGATAATGCAAGAATTCTAAAAAGTACCTATCCGAAACAGCGAGCAGCCGTTTTTTGGACTAGTACCACTTTTGATTATTTTGATAACGATGGCGGCATCTTTGAAAAAGCATATTGGCAAAACCCAACTCACATTTGGACCACTAAAGAATTAAACGATTTTTGTTATCAAAAAGGACCAAGTTGCGCTTGTGATAATCCCAAAATACACACTCCGTTTTGTGCTCAAAAACCAGGACAAGGATGGTCTTACTATCAATTATCGTTGTAGGATTATGGATAACTTTATAGCAGTTACCGAAAGGAGGAATATGATTAAAAGATACATTTCTCGGATATGCTTATTGGTAGGGATAGTTTTGATGATAGCAGTTTTAGCCAGGGCATCAACCTTGGATGCGACTGACGATCAGGCTGGAGAGGAGAAGTGGACTCAAACCGGCAATCTCAACTTCGCTCGATATCAACATACGGAAACCCTGCTGCCAAATGGCAAGGTACTGGTGGCGGGGGGAATAGGTGGCAGTAACGTTATTGTTCAATCGGAGCTGTACGACCCTGCCACCGAGAAGTGGACCCAAACCGGCAATCTCAACTTCGCTCGATCTCTACATACGGCAACCCTGCTGCCAAATGGCAAGGTGCTGGTGGCGGGGGGATTGGGCAGCATAGGGACTTATCCAATTCAATCGGAGTTGTACGACCCAACCACCAGAAAGTGGACCACAACCGGCAATCTCAACTTCGCTCGACAGAAACATACGGCAACCCTGCTGCCAAATGGCAAGGTACTGGTGGCGGGGGGTTACTGCACCAATCTTAGCCCTTATTATCTTGGTCAATCGGAGCTGTACGACCCTGCCACCGGGAAGTGGACCACAACCGGAAATCTCAACTTCGCTCGACAGGAACATACGGCAAACCTACTGCCAGATGGCAAAGTGCTGGTGGCGGGGGGATATTATGGGACTCAGCGAATTCAATCGGAGCTGTACGATCATGCCACCGGAACTTGGACCCAAACCGGCAATCTCAACTTCGCTCGATCTCTACATACGGCAAACCTACTGCCCGATGGCAAAGTGCTGGTGGCGGGGGGAAACGGAGTTATATCGGAACTGTACGACCCTGCCACCGGGAATTGGACCCAAACCGGCAATCTCAAC
>JBAXVB010000024.1:0-27448 GCA_037129415.1 Deltaproteobacteria bacterium | reverse complement strand
GACGGATATGAAACGACGACAACACAAGGGCGAGGATTCAAATGAGAAAAGGACATATTATCACGGGACTGACCATTTTTAGCTTGGGTTTGTTTTTTGTTTACATGAACAGCGTGTTGGTGGTTGGTTTGATTAAGGGGGCTGTGCAACCGCTTTTCATTTTGGTCGGCCTCGTCTTGTTGGCTGCCGCATTTTTCGCCAAAAAAGAGTACAGAACAGCAAATTCAATTTTGGCCAGCATATTTCTCCTGATTGGTTTATATGGGCTTTTTGCTGGCGGTGATGAATACTACGCCACTCTCGATTTTTTTAATGGTTTCCTCCCCATCCTCTTAATCGTTGCAGGAGTGGCTTCCATGATCCATGGAATTAGGCAATTAACCTGACAATGGTGGTATTTAATAAAGAGTTATCGTGATGAATAGAAATATATATAGTATCATTCAAAGCGCTTACGGCAGAATATACAGCCTGGATCAGCATGAGGCGGAGCAGTATGAATCGGATCAGCATGAACTGGTTGCAAGGCGCCGATTTTCTCCTGCCACATGGGAACCCTTTGTGGCTTTCACGAAAAATCATTGGGCCCGTATTACGCTGATTGCATCCGCCATTATACTGGCAGTGGGGTCCGTATATTATTACAACCAGATGCTCATTGCTCAATATAGTGTGGAATCCGCTTCGGGAAATGTGAAAGCCCTGATGGAGCGGCGTCAGGATACATCCGTCAATCTTTCAATGTCAGTGTTCCACTACACTGTTCATGAATGGACTGTGTTGACCGACATCGTTAGAATGCGCGCTGATATGACAAGAGATCATTATCAGCAACAACCTTTACCTAATAATTCGGACCAGCTATCCAGCAACCCGGATCAGCCGGCTATAGCAGATAAGGGCGATCCTGCGGCTCCAAAATCGGTTCAAGCCGGGGCAACAGAACCAAAGACACAGGCATCGGCAAAAAGCGAACCAGTCGATCCCAAAAACATGGGGATTTCGGCCAAGCAGCAGGAGGTCATAAAGCTGGCTTCGGCTTTCGGTCTGAAACCAGTAGGCGGTTTGTTGGCCTTGTCAGAAGATCATCCGGACCTGAAATCGACGGGTCCATTTCTGACACTGATGACATCTTTAACCGATGTGGAAAAGGATCTGGCCGCTGCCAGGCTTAAATACAACGATCAGGTCAATATCTACACGACCACAATTACCATGTTTCCTAACAATATTTTTGCAAAAATATTTGGCTTTAAGCCCGTGCCTTACTATGAGGCTACCAAAGAAGCCATGCAGTTTGCACCGATTATATATTAGTTAGCCCCTGTCGCTGGCGGTTAGTGGCCACCATTTCTGGAATATCGGAATATGTCAACAAAGATAAGCACAAGCACCTATAATTTATCGCTCTTTGGTCATGGATCGGTAAGAATGCGCGCGATTTTGGTCGGCGTTCTGGCGGTGCTGGGAGCCGTGTATGCGTTTACTTCCGATTATAACCTGGCAACCGGCTCCGGCAACCTGTGCATGGTGCTTTTTCTTGCGGCAAACGTCTATTTTCCGGCCAAGCAGATTAGGCTCAAATACAATTTCAAGAATGTTCAATCCTATTTCGACAGGATGCTTATATACCATGTCTGGCTGAATACGGCCTCCTTTCTGGTCGCATGTCTTCATTGCTATGTATCCCTATGGGCAAACAATTGGCTGATTCTTGCTCTTATTCTCATGGGATGGCTTACTTTCGGGGGATTCCTGATGTTTATCAAATATCCTCCCGGCAAGGTCAAGAAGGGACTTTATATTTTGCATACGCAGCAAATCCTTTTTTTCGTCATGGTTTTTGCGATGCTGAAGGGGCATTACGTGATTTAGAATTTGAATTTCAATTCGTAAAGGTTTGAACAACCATGTTTATTCTTAAAATTATCGGATTCGTGATAATCATCGCTGTGTTGGTGTTTGCTGTTTATCTACTGAAAGCGGTTTCGGAAATGGAAGCAGAGATCAAGGCCGAGCGGCCGTTGAAGGACGAAGAATGAAATACCGAGCATGCCGGAAATGCGCCGACAGTGTCGGCGCCGTCAATGTGGTGGGCAATATCCTGATGATCCTGATTAAGGGATACATGGGCGTGGTAGGCCAAAGCCGGGGACTGATCGCCGATGCCGTCCATTCCTGCGCCGATCTTTTGGCGACTCTTGTCATGATAATCGGGCTGAAACTTTCCGACCGCGAAGAGGATGCTGATTATCCTTATGGCTATGGAAAGATCGAATATATCGTATCTATTATTATCTATTTGTTTTTGATGGTGATCGCCATCTTCATTATCTATGAGGGCATTGTGAGCATCGTGCAGGGGCGAAAAGTCATTATTTGCTGGTCGGCAGCCTGGGGCGCCGTTATTGCCATTGTAATAAACGAACTCATGTTTCGTCAAAGCGTCTGCGCAGGCAAACAGATCAACAGCCCATCAATGGTGGCCAAGGCCTGGGAATCCCGATCGGATGTCTATGCCTCCATCGCGGTATTGATCGGAATTATCGGCGCAAAGTTGGGATTTCATTTCATGGACCCGCTGGCGGCGGCTGTTGTAGGAGTGATCATTATCAAGATTTGTATCGAATACATAAAAGAATCCTCATTGAATCTTTTAGACAAGGCGCCTGAAGAAGAAATTCTTGTAAATGCCAAAAAAGCGCTGGGGACGGTGGAAACCGTCCGCGGGGTCAAAAATATTTTTGCCAGAGAACTGGGCCAGTACATGGAATTTGAAACAGAACTCTATGTCTCTGCCAAAACGTCCGTGTCCCAGTGCGAAATCGTCAAAAAGGATGTGAAACAGGCCATAGCCAGTTCGATCGACCGAAAGACCATCGTTAAGGTTAGATTATTTGCATTTTCAGACAGCTAAAGCAGGTGATATGAAGAGTAAAACCGAATACGAATTTTGCATGTCCCAGTTTAAGCCGGCCATTGTCGTCATTACGATTCTTGTGGTTGTGGTGATTGGCTGGATGGTGCGCGACTGCATGAACAGACGGCATCCACTGGATTATTCCCTGATTGCCGCTACGGTACCGATGGGACCGCCCATCCTGGTTAAGGATAAAGCAACGCATCCGTACTGGGGAAACTGTAGCAAATGCCATCTTACCACCAATGCTGGCAAACCCGTTTCCAAAGTTATGGTAGGCCCGCCAATTTCGATTAAGCAGAAGATGACGCATGACGACTGGGGGAATTGTCTTTTATGCCATCAGATCACTGACGGGATTCAGCCAGGCAAGACTCAGCAGACCCTTGCCAAAGCCGCGGCGGCGAATCGTATCAACGCCCAAACCTTGGGGTTAAAGACCCAGACAGTAACCGCCGCCATGATGAAACAGTTTGGATTGCCCAACGAAGATGGCGTCCTGGTGCTTGAGGTAGCTCCCAATTCGATCGGAGCCATCGCCGGAATGTTGAAGGGGGATGAAATCATCCGTGTGGGCAAGACCCGCATCGAAACTATCAGCAATTTGGATACGGCCATAGCCGGCTACAAGCCGGGCGAAACCGTTCAATTCAAGATTTACAGGGGAAATAAAAGCAGAAATATCTATGCTCTGCTCCCGGACAAACTGCTTCCTGCGGCCGCTACGGCGCCAATGACACAGAACCAGGTAGAAACTCTGGCTGAACAACTTGGAGTGCCCAAAACCCAGCAGGCGGTAAGCCAGGCTCTGCAACAGCAGCAACAAGGAAAAGTGGTGGCTGCAACAGCACCCATGACGCAGAACCAGGTAGAAACGTTGGCTGAACAGCTTGGAGTGCCTAAAACTCAGCAGGCTGTGACCCAGGCTCTGCAAAAGCGGCCGCAAGGAAAGACAGGCGCCGCTGCTGCACCACCCATGTCGCAGAACCAGGTGGAAACGCTGGCCGAACAGCTCGGAGTGCCCAAAACCCAGCAGGCTGTGACCCAGGCGCTCCAGAAACAGAATCAAGCCAAAACCGTCGCCGCCAATATCTATTATGGCAAAGTGGCGATTGCGTCAAACGGACCCGGACTTGGGTATTCCGTCTCTCCGCAGTTTGGGGCAAGCCCTTATTTTGTCGTTCTTGACCCGACCGCGAATAGTTATAGCGTGGCAACCAATCCCAATGCGGGTGGCAGAGCAGCTCAAGACATTCAGACTGGGCAGTATATGGTCGATTTGGGCGTCAGCAACGTGGTGGCCGGCGGTTTTACTCCCAACGCGATGCAGGCGCTCCAGAATATGCGGGTAAATGTCTATCCAGGTGTAACCGGTCCGGTGCAGGATGCAATCAGCGCTTATGTTTCGGGGAATCTGGTTACGGGTAATACGTCGCCTGCGGCCAATTATCCTGGAGGCACCCGCATAACGGGCAACGGCAACTTGAATCAACAGGTGATTTATTAAAAATGAAAAAGCCGAATATTCGCAAGTTAATCACACGTTTGGACAGAGGATTACTCTGGCTGGGCCCAGTATCAGTTCTGGCCTTTGTGGTGTTATTGACCGTGATGTACGGATGGGTCGGCGATATCGTTCCACCCACCGAAGAGAGCCCGGAAACACCCGAAATCAGTCTGGCCAATCAGGTGCAAGTTCCTGTCCCAACCAATGGTCAGCAGGCGGCGACGGGGCAATTGGGCAATGGTGGCATCCAATTTCCCGCCGGCATCGGTGGCGGTCAAATTCAATTGATCGACAATCCGACTTTCCCTGCGGGAATCGGCAATGGTCAGATTCAATTGATCAACAATCCGACTTTTTCGGCCGGCATTGGAAATGGTCAGATTCAGTTGATCGACAATCCGACGTTCCCTGCGGGAATCGGCAACGGTCAGATTCAGCTCATCAATCAGGCAATACAAGCACCTTATGTAGGGCTGAGCTTTGGTGAGCTGGCTGCTGCGGTGGCCAGGGAATTGAAGTTGGAGCCTGGAACAGGGCTGTATGTCAAGGCCGTGGTGGTGGGCTCTCCCGCAGAAAAAGCCGGAATCAGGACAGGCGATGTGGTTCTGGAATGCGACCACCAGAAAGTCAACTTGCAGGATCAGGTAGGCGTCATTTTGAAGACAAAAAAAGCAGGCGATGTCATCAAGCTGGTTGTGAATCGAGGCGGGAAAATCCAATCGTTTCACATAAAGCTTCAAAATGCACCTAACGGACTTGTTCAGGCAGCAGCCACCCAGAACCCGAACTGGATGGGAGCCGATATTCAGGATATCGATGCGGTCATGAAGCTCCAGTTCAATCTGCCGGACAAAACCGGTGTCATTGTCAGTCATATCACCGCTCAATCGCCGGCGCAAACCGCCGGACTTATATCCGGTGATGTCATCAGCCGTTTTGGTGGCACGCGCATCAGGGATGTCAAGCAGCTTCAATCCCTGATATTGGCTGCTCAACCCGGCAGCCAGGTACAGCTCACGGTATTTCGAACAGGGCAGTATGTGACTTTGCCGATGATTCTGGGTCAACAGGCGCCAACTGCTCCAAAAATTCCGTTTTTGGGTCCTGCGGATGTGGCCATTGAGGGTGCATGGATCGGCATGGATGTGTCCGAACTTTCAGCCAATGATGTCACATCCCTGGGTCTGCCGGCCGGTACCAGCGGTGTGCTGGTGGCGGATGTGGAAGGCCCGCCAGCCAGCATGGTGGGGTTTCAGGTGAACGATGTGATTACCGCCGTCAATGGCGAACCGACACCGGACATGAAAAGTTTTGCCGTGGCCACCCAGAAGCAAACAGGCGCTGTGGTTGATGTCATTCGGGGGGAAAAGCATCTATTCATCAGCGTACCCCCGCCAGGCTTTACCCAGCAGGGCACCAAGATCAAAACTGGACTGGACAACAAATTTAAACAAGTGGCCGCAGCAAGACCGATCGACGGATATCTGGCGATCCTGACGGTGAGTCCGGATTTGAACGCTGCAATCGCGCCAAACTTGGCGAATTCACCCTACCTTGTCATCGTTGATCTGCAAAACGATTCATACGCTGTTACCAACGCAGTCAATCAGACTATGATCTCAGAATTGACAAGGCAATACAATGTTAAGGCCCTGGTCTGTGGTAATATATCAGAACAAACCGCTCAATCGTTGAGTGCCAACGGTGTGGTCATTTACAGTGGTGTTGTCGGGACAGCCCTTGAGGCGATCGGGCTATACCAGTCCAACAGTCTGTTGGCCATGCAGGGGTTTTAATGAAGCGCTATGCAGCAGATGGACTTTTTGCGAAGCCATCCTTTGGTTTTCCAGATCGGGCAAATGAAAAAGAATAAAAATTTTAAAATCAACGACTACTTCTGGCCAATAACGGTTCTGATGCTGCTGGTGCTAGGCGCCATTTGGAGCAATGTGGGGTTTAAACAAAATGGAGTGTTGCCAAGCAGTCCGCAATTGGCGGTTCCACTCCCAGTTGTTCAAACCCAGCCGATGCGTCAGGAGAGTGTGGCTTCACCAGTGACGATACTGGCGGTTCAGGAAGATATCAGTCGCGTTGTTTCAATGGTCAGGCCGTCGGTTGTTGGGATATTCAGGACCAACACCAGTCAGCTTCAGGCGAACCCCAATGGATTGGCCTATTTGGACCCCTATCAGTCAAATGATGGTTTGGTCGGCTCCGGCATTATCATTGATTACCGCGGTTATGTGCTTACCACCTTTCAGACAGTGGGCAAGTCCAACCCGGTTCGGGTCACAGTATTTACCGGTGGCAGGCGGGATTACCATGCAGATGTAATCGGCGTGGATCAAAAAACCGATCTGGCTCTATTGAAGATCAGAACCGAGGACAGTTTTGCAGCAGTAATACTGGGGAATTCTGACTTGGTAAAGGTGGGGGACATTGTTTTGGCCATCGGCAGCCCCTTTGGTTTTGCCCGAACTGTGACCATGGGCATCATCAGCAGCAACAACCGCCAACTGAACATAAATGGCGTCCGCTACCCGGATTTGATTCAAACGGATGCCTCTATCAATCAAGGCAATGATGGGGGGCCGTTGGTAAACGTAAAAGGCGAGGTTGTCGGAATCAATATGGCTTGTTTCATGCCGGACAATCATTTTTCCGGAATCGGGTTCGCCATCCCGATGAATGATGTGGTGGCCTTTTTGAACGCTAATTTGCAGCCATAGCAAAGACATTACGGCTAATGGCTTAGCTGACTGGTTCAATTTAAACGCGGGTAAGGATAACAAAATGACTGGCAGATATATTGTGTTCGCCCTATTCTTGGTCATGCTGATCGTTGGTTTGGCTTCAGGCGATTTTCTTGAAACATGGCGCAACGGCGCCACGCTTTGAACTGCCTGCATCGGGTTAGGTTAACCTCTCAAAAGGAGAAATGAATGTTTGCATTATTCGATAAAACCGAGCTTAAGCGTTATGGCTCATTTTTGGGGCTGGTGCTGGGTGCGGCCGTGATTACCACCGTCATTTACTGGACCATATTCGGGTTCAGCAAATGGTCCAGCCAGGTACAAACAGCTTCGGACTTGATGACCGCAGCCGCGGTGGCCCCCGTTCTTCAGCAACCTTACGCAACCGCGGTGCAGCAACAACCGTCCGGACAATTCGTTTGCCCCCAGCATGGCGCTGTCGGCCTGCCGAACTGGAGCGCCGCCGGTGTCCCCAACTGCCCGATATGTGGCCAAGTCATGACTTTGCGGGGGACAACCAGCAACCTGACATTGGCGGCCTGAGCGCCTCCTGCCGGCCTGGGTGGCCAGCAAATGGGGTTTAGATCCGGAACCAATAATATGACGTTGGCTGCCATGGCGGGTGGCTGAGCGCCTCCAGCCGGCCAGGGTGGCCAGCAATGGGGTTTTAGATAAAAATGACTCTCAGCCGTTTCCGACAATTGTTCCAGTTAGCGAGTACGATCCTGACGAACAGTTATTTGGGTGTTTTTTTCACCAGAACAATCAGCACAAATATCTTAAAAGGCGTTTGTGTGCCATATCTGAACTGTTACGCCTGTCCTTCGTCCTTGTTTTCATGCCCGATCGGAACATTGCAGCATTTTATGGCGATCCATACGGTCCCATATTATTGGCTGGGCATCGTGGGGTTGGTCGGTCTTTCCACCGGCCGAATGGCCTGCGGGTGGCTCTGTCCTTTTGGCTTCCTGCAGGAATTGCTGTACAAGATAAAATGCAGAAAGATTGTCGTTCCAATTTATTTGACTTATTTGAAATATGTTGTTTTGGTTGTTCTGGTGTTATTGCTTCCATATTTAACCGGGGAGCTGACTTTTTCCAAACTATGTCCCGCCGGAACGCTGACCGCCGGCATTCCATGGGTGCTATGGAATCCGACCAATCCGGCTACGGGTCAATTGGTTCTGCCCGATGGTCCAGGTGTATTGTTTTTCGTGGACTTGATAATTCTGGCAGGCTTTCTGGGCTGGTTTGTGATCAGCAAACGGCCGTTTTGCAGGGTGGTTTGCCCCATGGGCGCAATTTTATCCATATTCAACCGCTTCAGCTTCATCCGCCTTGAAGTGGATCATAAATGTGATGGTTGCAGCGCTTGTAAGGTCAATTGCCCCACGGATATGACCATTGCCATGGATGTGGATTCGGGCGACTGCATCCGTTGCCTGGAATGTACCCGTTGCGGCCATGTCAAAATCGCTCATGTATTTACGCATCAGAACAAGGGACAACGGTCATGCGCGAAAATGTAACCAAAGAGCTGAGTGAACGGACCGTATGGTTGTTGGTCGCCATTGTCTTTTTGAGTTTATCTGGAGTACTGGCGATTGTATTTAATAATGAAAAAACCAAACCACAAAGCCCCCATGAGCTGGTGGCTTCTGCTTTCAATCAACGGCATTCCGTACAAAATTGGACGCCAGGTATGGGACAAACGCCGGTGATGACTCAAATGGTCAGCCCTCAACAACCGGTCTGGCGCCCTTTGCCGGCCCGTACGGATCGGACTTCTGTCCCACAACAAATCGGACAGGGCAATTTAAGCCCGCCCGATTTGATCTTTCAAAAAATTATTCGATAACAGTTTAATATGGAGTGGCAATAGCAATATGTATAAAACAGTGACAACAATCGTTCTGACATTAATTGCAGTTTTGTTTGCCATGCAAAATTTCGATCATGCGCCGATATATTTTTTTTGGGGTACGCCGGTAAAAATTCGGATGATATTTGTTATTGCCATCTCAGGGGTGAGCGGGTATGTGATTCGGCATCTTGTCGGGGTCGGGCGGGAAGAAATGATGAAAAGACAGATTCTTGCCATGCGTCGTAATAAAAATAACGGCAAGAGCAGCAAGAACGGCAACAAAAGCGTTATCGCTATCGAAGATGATGATGAGATTTGAGAATTGTTTCCACGCAAAGACGCTAAGAACATTTTTTCGTGTATTTCGTGGTTTAAAAGTATTTTCACGGTAAAATTAAGTTAAAAATTATGCAAAATACAAAATGCATGCAATGCGCAAATCGGATCGGTTGGGTCAGCTTCTGGGTCAATCTGGCGCTGGTGATTTTGAAAATCACTGTCGGGGTCATTGGCGGTAGCAAAGCCTGTATCGCCGACGGCCTTCACTCCGCCTCGAATGTTGTCGTGGCGGTCGCCATCATCATGAGTCAGAAAATCAGCAGCCGGCGAAAAAACAGCGGGTATCACTACGGCTACGGTAAAATCGAGTTTTTGCTCACCGGTTTTATATCTTTTTTCATTATTTCAGGCGCACTTGCGCTTCTTTTTCTCTCCATCAAGCATCTTGTCAGTGAGCCAGTCGTTTCTCCACCTCATTTATCGGCGGCGTTGATGGCGCTGATCTCCATCGGCGCTACAGAAATGCTGTTTCGATACATGCGATGCGCCGGAGTTCAGGTGAACAGCCAGATCATTTTAGCCGGGGCATGGGCCAACAGGGCGAACTGCTTTTCTTCCGTGGCTGTTCTGGTGGGAGTAATCAGCGCCAAATTTGGGTATCACTATCTGGACCCCGTCACCGCCATTTTGGTGGTCGGCATCATCATCAACGCCTGTTATAAAATGCTGATTGACTCCGTAAGAGCGCTGATGGACTATTCCGTCAATGACCGCTATAAAGAAGAAATCGACGGGATTGTATCCGAAATGCCAGACATCCAGGGTGTCAAAAATATCAAAACCCGCCAGATCGGCCAGAGAGTTTGGGTTGAACTGGATATTCTGGTGAATTCCCGGTACTCCATACTGGAGGCCCAGCAAGTCGGAGAAGATGTCCAGGTACGGTTGATGGAAAGGATTGCGGATTTTGAAAGAGTACTCGTAAATCTGTGCCCTCTGGAGAGTGAATAATGTTGATCCGGACCACCCGATATCGCCCGCCAGTTGCTACCAGAATTACCGATAACACTGGAGCTAATCACAAGGTTTTCCTTTTTGTGGGGTTTGTCGTTTTATTGATTTTTTGGTCGTTGTGGGGGAAAGGGGTTGAACAAAAATATTATGATCAGCCTCAGACCTGGCCTTCCGAGGCCGGTAAAATAGGCGCCGAGATTCTTTTTTCCGGAACCGGGAATGATGTATCGAGTCTTGTAGTCGGGCGGGTGTACCAGGGATCGCCGGCATGGCGCGCCGGGCTTGAACCAGGAGACAAGATTGTGGGACTGGACGGAAAACTGATTACAACTCCGAACCAGGCGGCTCACATTTTTGATGTCAGCATGAACAATACGGTTCTGGCAGTCACCATTGAGCATGATGGCCGCAATATAGATATGTATATCCTGATCACGGATCATGCGCGACCTGACAAAACAACAAAATGCCGGATGTTGACAAAACCCCAGAAGATCGCTGTGGCGGCGATATTTTTAATACTGACCGCCGTGATGTTCTTTCTTTTGTATAAAAATATTGGCAGCCGGGTTCTAATTATCTCCTTGTTTACCGGATTGATCGTGATACTGGGCTTTCTTTTCAAGATTTACAGCCCTATTGACGCATTTTTTGCAATCAACATGAATACAATATCACTTTTGCTGGGGATGGGGATCATTGCTTCAGTATTGGATCAAACCGGTTTTTTCGGCAGCATTGCTTTTAAGCTCCAACGGGTTGCGGGAAATAGCCGATTGAAGATCATGGTTCTTTTTTGTCTGTTGACCTATTTTTTGTCATTATTTGCAAGCAATTTGATCGTGATTATGATTATCGCGCCCATGACGATGAATCTTGCCGCCAACGTGGGGTTTGATCCGCGGCCGGTGATCATCGGAGAAATCATTTCATCCAATCTCGGCGGGGCGTCAACCATGATCGGCGATTTTCCCAATATGATCATTTCCTCGGAGACGGGCATCGCCTTTATACCGTTTATTGCCAATTTAATGCCGATTTGCCTGATATTATTAGGCGTGCTGCTGGTTATTTTGAAAGCCAGAAGCCATGAATTCGGCGGGTTGGTCAATAAACAGGCCCATCCGCAAAAAATGACCGAACCACGGCTGACATCAAAAGAGCGCAGTGTGATCCGAAGAGCCCTCTTTGTTCTATTTCATATGATTTTCCTGTTCTGTCTTTCCGAGTGGGTTTCCTTGAGCACATCGGCTGTGGCGTTAATTGGCGGCCTGTCTCTTTTCTTGTTCTCAGGGATCGACAAGAAGTCACTGTTGAGCCGGATTCCTTTTAACGATATATTATTCTTCACCGGTCTGTTTGTCGTGGTGGGGGGGCTTGAAGCGACCTGCCTGCTGGAATATGTTTCAAAGGGGATTGTCTTTTTGTCCTTTGGAAAAGTCTGGTTGCTGAGTATAGTGGTGATGTGGTCTGCTGCTTTTATCGCCGCTTTTTTAAGCGCGGGACCGACAACCGCATTGCTGATCCCTGTGGAGCTTGGGCTCGGCATGCAGCCGCCGCATCATATTATCTGGTGGGCGCTGTCTTTGGGGGTGCTGGCCGGTGCATCTGCATCCATAGTGGGCGCCACGGCTGGGCCAGTCGCGGTCAGCCTGATTGAAAATTACAGCAAAAAATACCGCATGACGCTTGCTGGCGGCAATACGCTTACCTCCAGTCAGTTCTCTAAGATCGGGCTACCTGTCATGTTTACGTTTTTAGCCTTTTCCACGGTATATATTTTGTGGATGAATCTGTTTTATATGAACTAAGGGATATGAATATGAAAAAAACAACACATTGCGATACATGTGAATTTCGTGGATATAGCCATGAATTTTGTAAGGCCCATTTTTCCAAGATAGCCAAAATCGCACATAAGGATTGTCCCCATCATTCTTTTACCGAGGTAGGCAAAACAGTGGTCTTGGGCGCGGGTGTCGGCATTATCGCCACCACGGTCGGATTGGCTGCGGTTCCAGTCGTTGCATTAAAAGCCATTTTCGGGCATGTTATGGCTGTCAAGATGTGTGTCACCGGTGGTGGCAGCGTTGCAGGCGCGGGAATCGGCGTTTTCCGGAAAGTGCATAAAAAACAGTCTGATGCAATTGATAATGTGAATCGGCGAACCCACATGCCAATCGTTATATAAGGAGATATGCATACATGGATGACAAGTTACGGGATTACGAAGAAGCAAGAAAGGCCATTTATGTCAAAAAGAAGCGAAGGAGCAAGGATGATTTAGACGATTTTGATGAAGAATGTCTGGGTCCAGCCAAATTTCCGGTTGTTTTGACCGATGTGATAGATGTAGGCACCAAGATGCTTATCGGCGGGGGACTCGGTCTTTTGGCGGGCGTTGCCACAATCGCGATAGCGGCCAGTGCGGCGGAAGTGGTGGTGACCGGGGTTATCACAAAAATCACCGGCGTGGTTGGTGGCGCTGTTGGCCTTTCGATGGGGTTGAACAAACACAAAAAACTTCAACAAACCAAGCCATAAGGTTGAACGCTGTGGAAGATGAAAAAAAGAAGCGCAAACCCGTGATATGCCGACACTGCGGGTCTAAAATGGATATTTTATCCGTCAAAAAACATGCGGGGAAATGGTCGTATTCGTTATTGGCGGGCGGCGCGTTTTGTTTTCTGTTTTTAGGCGGGCCCATCCTGGGGATACCCATGGTAATGGGGGGAATTTACATGCTAACCGCGGAAATGACCATCAGTTATTGCCCGGAATGCGGCCATTACTTCAAAGTTTATCTGGTTGACAAGGAATCAGATTAACTGAACTGCTCCGGTGATACAGTATCCAAGGCAATTGCCGCATCCGGTGCAGTTATCCGTATCAATGATACCGTAATCTTTTGAAAAGATATTCTTTTTGATCAGTTTAACGGCGTCGTTCGGGCAGTTCAGGAAACAGTTTCTGCATCCTGCGCATAATTTGATGTCGATGCGGGCTTTAACGGGTTTTTGGGATTTGCTCTTTTTGAGAGAGTGGTTGCCATCAGGATCGCAGACTGCGCCTCTGGTGCAGGTCGCAAAGCAAGTGCCGCATTCCGTGCAGAGATCGGGATCGATATCGAATCGTTTTTTGACTTCGCCGGAAATAGCTTGTTCAGGGCATTTTTTGGCGCAGGAGCCGCACCCGATGCAGTCTTTATTGATGCTGTATGACATAAACTATATCCTGTAATTGCAGATAATACCCATTCGTTGGGAATAATGACAAATCAAGAACAGTCCGTCAAGAAAATTATGATCATCGGCGTTCCCAACACGGGGAAAAGCCTGATTTTCAGCAATCTTACCGGCAAGTTTACCGAGGTGGCCAATTCCCCACTTACCACCACTCGAATCAAGATTGCACCCCTTGCGATCGGTGATCAACAATACGACGTTTTTGACACTCCAGGGTTACATTCATTCTATATTCACTCAGAAGAAGAAATCCTTGTACGCAGAGCCCTTTTTTCCGAAAAACCGGATATAATCATCCAATGTATCGATGCCAACCGTCTGAAACAATCGCTTGGCCTTACCAGCGATCTTTTAACACTGGACTTGCCGCTGGTTATCTGTTTAAATGCAATTGATGAAACCGCCCGCAAGGGGATGTGGATTGATTCATCCGCCTTGTCCCGATTATTGGGGGTGCCTGTTATTGAGTCAATGGCTTTGCAGGCCAAAGGGACCAGCGAGTTAAAGACGGCTATTTTAAGAGCGCGTACGGGAAAATGCCCGATCAGCTATGGTGATATCATAGAAGACGGCCTTTTCCAATTAATATCAAAATTACCACCCGATGTAGAGTATGGAAGAACCATTGCCTTGCTGATGCTGATGAACGATTCCCATATTGATCAGGATGTGGCTGAACAATTGGGTGACGCCGTTTTAGCCGATTTGAAAAATGAAATTGCAAAGATCAAACAGCACTTTCGAGGCAACATTCTTCTGACCATTGAAAACCCTCACAACCGCTGGATCAATCATATATACGAAAGGGTTGTCAAAAAGCAGAAACTGCCCCCGGCGCAGGCAGCCCAGACTATCGCAGGATTGTGCCGGCATCCGATTTGGGGGCTTCCGATTTTGTTTTTGGTCATTTATATCCTCTATTTCCTGGTTGTCAATGTCGCCAATGTGATATCGGAATTGATGAGCAGTTTTCTATGGGATCCAGTCCAAAAGGTGATTAACGACATTTTTCCGATTGGATTTTGGCATGACCTGTTGATCGGAGATTACGGTGTACTCTCCCTGGGGATAGCCAATGCATTATTGACGGTTCTTCCAATCCTGGGTGTCTTTTTTTTGCTATTCAACACCCTGGAGGAAGTCGGTTATATCCCCAATCTTTCTGTTTTAACCAAACGGCTGCTTGCTAAATTCGGATTGAGCGGAGGGGCGATAATGCCCTTGGTACTCGGTTTTGGGTGCAAGACCATGGCGACCTTGACCACTAAAATCCTGAGATCCGACAGAGAGCGATATATCGCCATTTTTTTAATCGCATTCGCCATTCCATGCGCCCCTCAAATTGGACTCAGTATGAGCATTCTTGGAAGAATGGGCGTAGGCGCATTTGTGATCGCTTTTTCCGTTCGGGCCATTATCGGAATAACTTCGGGCTTGATTTTGAATTTGATATTAAAAGAGGAAGAAGAGAAATTTGTTTTTATCCAGGAATTGCCGGATATGAAATGGCCCAGCCCAAGATTGGTTCTGAGAAAAACCTATTACCGACTTTACTGGTTTTTACGCGAATCATTAATGGTTTTTTTATATTCAGCGCTTGCATTGTTTTTACTGCAAAAGTTTGGTATTCTGGAGGCCATGAAGCATGCTCTGCGTCCGGTCATCGAAGGGTTTCTGGGACTGCCGCTTGCCATGGTTGACGTTATTATTCTTTGTTTTGCAAGAAGCGAAGCTGGAGCAGGGCTGATCATCAATCTGATTCAAAAAGGGCAGCTCGACTATAAACAGTGTATAATCGCCGTTATTATTACAACGACTTTTGCTCCATGTTTCGCAAATATTATCGCCATGATAAAAGAAGTCGGCGGAAAACGCGCAGCAGCAATGCTATGCACGATTACCTTGAGCGCTTTTTCCATAGCAGGAGCACTAAACTGGACAATAAGTAAATTGCTGTAATATTGAGAAGGCAATCATCGCATGGCGAATATATGGCACACAAAAGAAGAATATCTCGAACGGTTATGGGAAATGAAAGAAAAGGGACAGGTATCGGTCCGTGATCTTGAGGAAGCTATGGCGTCTGATTTTGACCGGACATTCATTGATGAACTGTCGATGGAAGGACTGGTTGTTTTTACCGATGAAGAACGAAATATCGCTTTAACAGTTGATGGAGAATCACAAGCCCGCCGGATCATCCGCGCCCATCGTATTGGTGAAAGATTGCTTTTTGATGTTTTTGGCGAGGAATTTGAGAAAGGCGCCTGTGAATTTGAACATACCAAAACAGTTGAATTGGTGGATGGGATATGTACGCTATTGGGGCATCCTCGCAATTGTCCTCACGGCATGCCGATACCGGAAGGTGATTGCTGTCTGCGCTTGGCCAAGACCACAAATAATGCGGTTATTCCCTTGGCTGAAATGGCGATTGGCGAGTCCACTCGGGTGGCCTATATCGAGAGCAGGGATGACCACCGGATGCATAGGTTAAATGGGCTTCAGATACGACCTGGAGTGGTTATCAGGTTGCATCAGCGCTACCCCTGCTATGTTGTAGAGTGCGAAGGCGGCAATATTGCGTTGGATGATGATATCGCCGCCAGTATAAGGGTCTGGTCCAATCCGGCTCATGCTCAGCCTCGGCAAAAACACTTGAAACCAAATCAAAAAGTACGAAATCGGTGGCGAGAATTTCTTCGAATTGGACATCGCTCAGGTTAATGTCTCTGGCAAGAGCAGGGTAACGAACATACGCCGGATATTGCTGATTCGAATATTGATGGGACAGCTTATGAAGATGATAACCAAGACAAGCGATTATAGTGTTGCAGCTTTTGAATATGCAGGAATGGTTTCCTATAGCTATATGAAAAGGGGCGCTCTTGCACTTAAATTTGGCATAATAAAGATAGGGCAGCCTGTTAAAAGGGTCGCCAGTGTTCCATTAGATTATTGTACGCAACAAATGGACAAATTAGGAAAGGTTTTTAATCGAAAGAATGAAATCGAAGAGCGATTAATTGCCATTGATGATAAATTGGAACGCATCATTAGACGGTTGGCGGACATTGAAAAGTCGGGTGTTGTAGTAGCTGAAAAACAAAAACTGGGCAAGGAAAAGAAACAGATTATTGAAAAGAAACAGATTAATGAGGGAAACAAAATGTTTTTTAAGGCGATTGCAGACGAGAATATTCAATTAAGGCATCAGCAGGAAGGAAATCAATAGAAATGAAGGATAAAAAGATATTAAACATTGGAATTGATCTAGGTACTTCCCGAAGCGTAATTGTGTGCGATAATGGAATACGGCAAGCGATCCCCAGTTTTATTGGCTACCCCAAGGATGCCGTTTCTTTGAAGCTACTCGGTGAGATGGTTTATGGTGAAGATGCCATTAGGCACCGCTTATCCGTAAAACTGTATAGACCATTTGATAAAGGAGTGCTTTTACAAGATAATTCCGATAAAAAAGGGGAAGCGCATTTAAAATCAACTGCGATTGCAAGAGCACTTTTGAGGAAACTGGTTGCCTACGCATTTGAAGAAGAAGAAGATGACAAATTACTTCTTAGGGGGGTTATAGGAGCACCGGCTTTGGCCACCCAGAATAATAAAAAGGATTTTCTGGAAATAGCCGACGGTGTACTGGATGATGTGATGATCGCTTCAGAACCTTTTTGCGTTGCTTACGGGATGAATGCTCTTAACAGCGCCCTGATTGTTGACATCGGCGCTGGCACAACCGATCTTTGCCGAATGCATGGCACTATTCCGGGTCCCGATGATCAAATAACCACTTTTAAGGCCGGTGACTATGTTGACCAGGTTTTTTTGGAACTGATCGAAAACAAATACAAGGAAGCCAATTTTACTGTCAACATGATTAAACGGTTCAAAGAAGAAAATGCATCTGTTTCCGAGCATGGTGAACAACTGTTTATTGAATTGCCGATAAAAGGCAAGCCCACCAGTTGTGATGTTACCAATGAACTCAGGGAAGCCTGCCACGCCATTGTTCCTGACATCGTTGAGGGTATCCGCAAGTTAGTCGCAACCTTTGATCCGGAATTTCAAGATGGTTTAAAACAAAACGTAATCCTGGCCGGCGGTGGCAGTCGAATGATTGGTCTTCACAAGGAAATAGAAAGCTATATGAAAAAAACACTGGGTTATGGCAAGGTCACCCGGGTGGAGGATTCACTGTATGCTGGCGCAAATGGTGCATTGATGCTCTGCAAAGACATGCCGGATGAGTATTGGGATGAGCTTAAAAAGCGGAAGTAAAAATGGCTGGAAGCAGGCAATCGTTCCGGATATAAAAAGATTATCATAATTTTTGGATGCATTGGGTTCTGATGGCGGATAGCCAATGCTTCTATGAAAGGAGCAATGGTATGGAAAATGGATTACGTTATACGGTGACCCATATCGGTGATATAGCAATGGATAAGTTGGCGAAAGGCTGCCAATCCGTGGCAAAGACCACCCGCGGAATTGTTTTGACCTATGATATCCACGAACAGGATAAGAAAAAATATAAAATTATTCACCGCATTGGTAATAGATTGGCGGAATTAAAAGAATTTTCACCAGAAAACGTTATCTTTATCGACGCAGAATTGAAAGACCTGTTTGACCAATTAAACGGAATTGAAACGTTGATCAATTCGCGTCTCAAGGAAAGAGAAGAACGGTTGTATCCGGGCTGTGCCAATAATAATTGTGAGAACTGATGAATTTCGTCGAAAGGCGATCGAAATCATAAGGATGAGGGAATAATGGCGATAAACGACGAACATCAAACAACCGTTTCCGTGCAGTCGGTGTATGACGAACATTCGGAAGCGACGCGGACCGGGCAAAGCGATCCATCTACAGTCGGTGATGTCTTGACTGCCATTGAGAAGGCGGAACTGCTAAAAAAGATGCGCAGTTCCTTATCTAAAATTCAAATGGATTTTGAAACCAAACGACCTGCCGCCAAAGAAATTCTGCGTGATTCTCAGGCAAAATATGATGAAATTATGGGCATGTTAAATAATCAGCTACATCAGGCCGAAATCGAACGGGTCAGGCTTGAAACTGAAATCGCCGAATTGAAAAATAACTTCAGATCGGACTTGGCGGCAATTCAAGCTGAAAAGACCAAGATTGAGGTAAGTCTTGAAAAGGCTGTCGGTAATGCGCAATTGCTTGCCCAGGAGGTTGCTACCTTAAAAAACGAATTGCTCAAAGCCAATGATTTGGTCGAAATAGCGATTGCTGATAAAAAAGGGATTGAGAAGAAATTAATCCTGTTTCAGGAACAATGGGATAAATATATAGCGGGGAACTGATATGTTGCCGATGTATGGTATAGCCGCCCATAAAGACCTCTCGGAATTGCGTCAAAACTGCAATGCCGCCGCCAAAAAACGGGAGACTTTGGCCGAACAATATGAGTACCTCAACCAGGAGCTTGAGAAAAAAAGAAAACAAAAAGACGACTTACGAAGAAATCTGGCTGTAACGGAACGGCAGATAAAGGACATTCAAAAAGATATTTTTTTGATGAATTCCAAAAAGTCGGAATTGGATGAGACATCCATTGCGATGATACAAGAAGTCGGAAATAAGGAAATCCAGTTGTCAGCTCTAAAGGAGCTGATGGGCAGCCTGACCGAACAACTCAACGCTGCTGTAAAGGATGTGCAACTGGCTGCTGAAGATTTGCCTGCTTTGGAGGCTGAATATAATTTGGTTTCTCAGAAAGCTGAGGAATTGGAGAAAGAACAGCGCGATCTTTCCAACGATATTGTCAAATGTCTTGTAAATACTTCCCTGGAACGGGCGGAAGTCGAAGCCGACTTAAACAATCAGAGTACTGCCTTCATGCAAAGTATTGATGAGCGCATGAATGCCGAGCAACTGTTATCCGAACAAAAAGCTTCCTCTGGAAAATTATCCGCAATCAGGGATGAACTTTCACAAAAGGTTATGGATGTTGAGGCAATCAGACTCATGGAAACTGAAAGGAAATTGCTTCAAACGGAAGTTGCACAGTTGGAGGCGGATTTTCAATTCCTGGATGCGACTCAACGTGATCTGCTAACACCTCTGAATGATAAGCGAAAGCAGCTTGACACAGTGCTAACTCAAAATACCGAAGCAAAAAATGCGATCGTTGCTTTGCAAACCGCAGTCGGCCCCTATGAACAAATAATAACTGAGGTAAATACCGCACAAGCAGCCAGTGATCATGCAAAAAGAAATATGACTCAGGTATCAGACGAACTGATGGAAAAACTGGTCAGGAAAGCCGAAATGGAAGAAGCTCTTCAGGGTGTTTGGGATAAGTTTGATGAGCTGACGCAAATTTTAACTGGATGAAATCCTGGACAATGACAGGGGATTGTGGAGAGAAAACAATGTTGAAGCAACAGTGCCAATCATCTGATTCTGGTAATGATCGTTTATATACTATTTTGGAAAAGGTTGACGCAGTATTGGCTGAGCGCAGAACCCGGAAAACGCTGCTTTCTGAGTTACTGAAAGCCCAATATGACATTGAATTTCTTGAAAATAAAATCGGCATGGCTAAAAACAACCTTCAAAGGGAAGCCCCTGAACTTGTAGTACTAAAAGAAAGTTCTGAAAAAGCTGCGATTACGTTCTCCAGTCTTGTAAAAGAAAGGGAAACAGCAGAAGCCAAATACTTTCGGGTAAAAATATATGAAAAAGATTTCAACGCCAAAATAGCGCTTTTGCCAAAAATAAATGAAGAGACTGTTCGTATTAGCGGTCGTGTGGGGAAATTAAAGAGTGAGTGTAAAGCTCAGGATACTAATTTTCAGAATGTTGTCTCCCAAAAAGAGAAATTTCAAACAGAGATCATCGAACTAAATCAGAAAATTGAAACTCTGATAGAAAAAATGCCAATAATGAAAAATACGAAAGACATCATTTTGGGCCTGATGCCTTCTGATTTTGATAAGGACAGTTATGAAACTCTTCAAGGTAATTTTGAAAGAAACCTAAAAAATTATATAGATGAGATCAATTCTGAGATTAAAACAATTAATCAGCGGGTTTCTGATTTGAAGGAACTTCAGGAAAACGAAAAGAGCCTCCAGATTATGCTTTTGGCGGAAAATGCTGACCTGGGTGTTAAGTATAATTCTATTTTGTCGGATATCGGCGGTGAAACCGATAAGTCAAAGGTATTGGCGGCATTAAATCAGTTGAAATCTCAAAAAGACAATTTGATAGCGGATTCAGAACGGTTGACTAACGCAATAGACCGGATAAAATCCGAAATAGTTGGCCTGGATGAAAATCTGGCGCACGAAAAAACGGTTAAAGCCGAATTAAAGCAGCAATATAATTATCTCACAGCGTTAAAACAGGAATTGGACGGTGTTGACGATATAGATGCCCAAATTCAGTTCCAAAAAGAAAAAAGTCTGAGTCTTACTGCAGAAGCGGATACTTTGAATCGAAAGATCGATTTAGTCTGCAAAATCAACCAGGAATTGGATGCCATAACGGGTGAATTACAGATTATATACGAAGATCACAATAGACAATGGCTTGAGTACGTTGGTCCATTATACAATATGATTTTTTAAACTTTATTAAAAACCAAATTCAAGAAAGGGGATGCTTTTATGGAGACTGAAATTCAAGGACGATCAGGATTTATGGGGGGGGTGGCTACAGTATTGAATGCCGGCGGTAATGCAGTGATAATTGTCTATGATGCCGCTGCCAGCGTTCTTTTAAAATTGATTGAAACAGCCAAGAAAGCACCCGACCTGCATGAAAAAACAAAAGACTTGATCACCAAGGGTATAGGTATAGTCAAGCCTGGAGAAATAACTCGCATAGAAAAGAAAATTACGGAATATGAAACACAGATTAAACAGTTGTATTTTGAAATAGGAAAGGAAGGCGCCAATTTTTCCGGAGATGAAAGGCCTCTCGAATCGGATGTAGTTAAAAAGCTGATTACCGATGTCAAGGAATACGAAAGAGAGATTCAACGCCTTCAAACCCGGATTGTTGACATTAAGGACGATAAGGCCGCTGCATCCTTGCTGAAGAAAGAACAGAAAAAGACGGCCGGCCTCTCCGAAATAAAAGAAAAGGCTAAAAAAGACAAAGCTACGAACGAACAGATTATCCGTCTTGTGGATGCTGCAATTAAAAAAGCAATTAAAGGCGGTGAATTTGAGTCACTCTCCGAGATGGAAATTTTTAGCAAGGTTGCCGGTGATTTTCTCGATAGCGAAATGGAAATAAAATGTCTTGCCGCAGCAGAGCTGGGCAAAATTGGTAACACCGCAGCGGTTCCCATTCTTCTGGAAGCTGTAAAGTTTGAAAATCTGGATTTAACTTCCGAAGTCATCAACTCTCTTATCACCATCGGTGATGCACGGGCGATACCCCTTTTTAAGCAAGAGGTGGTTTCTTCCAAGCATCGTGTTCGAATCGGTTGCTTGCGTGGCCTCTACAAACTGGCGGATAATGAAGATGCAATGCCGCTGCTAATCGAAGCGCTGCGAGATGGTCATCCAGAAGTGCGGCGAACTGCATTGACATTCATTGGTTGGAAAGATTATGTGGGAGCTGTTCCGTCCGTAATTCAGTGCCTGAGAGATGAAGAGCCCCGTGTCAGAAGGGCTGCAGTATCCACCCTGGCTAATCTTAAGGATAGCGCAGCCGTCCCGCATTTAATTAACGTATTGGGCGATAGAGATATTGAGGTACGCGAAAAGGCGCTTGAAGCTCTTAAGGTTATCAGCGGTGAGGATATCTCCTTTGATATCCATGCTTCCAGAAGTGCGCTGATCGAAGCCATTAATAGCTTTAAGGATTGGTGGCAAAAAGAACGGCTTGGTAACGACAAATTGTGTACAACTGGGCAAACTGTGGACGTTGAAGTACCGACTGATGAGGCTTATATTTCTGAAACCGAAGAGAACGCGCCTGCAGTTGAGGCCGAAGTCGCTGCAACGGATATGGATATCGCGATATCTGAATTCGTAAGCATAGAGCCCGATGAAAAATCGTTCGAGGAAAAATCCCAGTCGGTTGCAGACGACGGCGCAAGTGAGGAAATCGAGCATACGCCAGAAGATGTTGCGCCGATGGTTGAAGTTGAAGTACCGACTGATGAAACTTATATTGCCGAAACGGAGGACAATGCGCCTGCAGTCGAGGCCGAAATCGCTGCAACGGGCATGGAGACAGAGATATCTGAGCTGATAGAGACCGAAGAGAATGCATTCCAGGATGCATCCGATGCGGCATCGGAAGATGACATAAGCGAAGAAAGCTATCATACACTGGAAAAGGCGGAACCTACGGTTGAAGTGGCAGTCCCAACAGATGAGGCTTATATTACCGCAACCGAAGATAAATCGACTGCTGTTGAGGCCGAAATCGCTGCAACGGGTATGGAGACCGGGATAACTGAGCTTCTTAGCATAGCATCCGGGATAACCGAGATTCTTAGCATAGAGTCCGAAAAGAAATCGTTCCAGGATACGGCAGCGGCGGTTACAGAAGACGGCGCACATGAAGAAAACAATCATACATCTGAAATGCTGGAATTGCTATCGCACAGTCGTGGAGAGAATGATGGATTCTGAAAACGATGGGAGTTCCTCCGCATCTTTTTTACAACCAGCGAAAGAGAGTTGGAGCGAAAGACGGCGGAGCTTGATGGAAAGTATCGCCGGCAAGCGCGACTCCCCCTTAGGCAAATCGAATATTGCACTGGAGATGGATCGTGTAAGCTCGGAAATCAAAATGCTTGCAGAATCAAACCAATTTATGGCCAATTCTGTAAAAAATCTCCAGGTGAATATTGCACTGGAGATGGATCATATAAGCTCAGAAATCAAAATGCTTGAAGAATCCAACCATTTTATGGCCAACACTATAAAGAATCTCCAGGCTCAGCTTGCGCACAAAAAAAATCAGAGCCAAAAGGAGTTCAAGCAATCCGACAGCCTAAAAATGAAACTGGTTCGGATACAAACATTGGAACAAAGTTTGCTTAACGAATTGGAATTCTTTGAATCTGAAAAATTACGGTCGGAAGAATGCCTTAATAGTGTTACCCAAGGCCTGGAGGCAAATATTTCAGCCCTCGACAGCTCTGTGAAGGACATCGGTTTTATGAAGGGTGAGACCGGTGTCTTGATTGAAAAAATGAGTATGCTTGAAAAAGAGATTCCCGAGAAAAATATTGACATGGAAAATCTTGATGGTATCGTCAGCGGTACGATCAGGGCGCTTGAAAGCCTTTATGAACGGATGCGCTTAATTGAAACAAATGTTAAGAAAAATTATTATACAAACAAGAAAAATTATAGAGGCAGCTATGACACCTATTGATACCACCATGAAGACGGAACCCTCTTTTGATGAAGCGATTAAAAAGTGGGATTGGGGCAGCCTTCCCAATATTGATGAACATGAACAGGCGATTCTCCGAGGCGATATGGGCCAACTGCGGGTCGATGCAAAAGCTCCCCTGATGCGTATCCCCAAATTAAAGGAGATTGAGCTGCTAAAGGCTGGCGTGTATTCTGTTGACCTCGATAAAACCATTAATGACATGTATATGATCATTAAAAACATGGAGACACAGATCGAAAGCGTCCTGAGAATAAATGTTTTACTCGAAAAAGATTTGAAAGACGCCAAAGTTGTTATCGCTGAGCTAAGTCAAGTTAAATGTGAACTTGAAGCCAAAATCACCCGGATGCAAGAAGAAATCCCATCCAAAAGAGAGCTGCAGATTGAGATTGATCATTCAATCGAAGAAAGAAATGCCGCGCAGGCAGCTATTCGTGAATACACATTAAAATTAGACACCTTGAAGAAGACATCAGCCCAAAGTCAACAAAAAAGCAGCGATCTGGAAGAACAAAAAAGAGATTTTATAACTGAAATTAACTTTTATGAATCTCGCCTGAATACTGCGATGGAGAAGATCAGTGAGTTTGAAAGCACAATTAATCTTTTAAATGGTGAAAAAATTGTGCAGGAAGACAAATTTCTAACACTGCAACAAGATATGAACGATGTACTAAATGAAAAGTTTAGTTTGTTAAAAGAACTCAAAGCATCAAGAGCGGCGATTTCTGAACTTCATTCGGCCTTGAATACTTCAAAATTGCAAGCCAAAAAATCTTTTTACAAAGGACAATCGGACAGTGATACGGGTAAAATTTTGCAGGAAAACATGATGGATGGGGAAATTTGAAACCATTTACATCATCATTACAATAATTTGATAGCACCCTAAAGGTCCTTGTGTTCTATGCGGTTTTCTGGAACACGGATGTAATGATTAACTCCATTAAGACAGGAAATCATTATGGAAGATGCCAACGATGTTCCGAATTCTACAGCTCAGACGAACATGAGTGACGATGACTATGAACACATGATCGATGCCGTAAAAGAATTGGAAGATCTGAAAAGGACAAAGTTGTTTTTAGAAGCTGAAAACAACCGATTAAAAGCTCAGGCAAACAATTTGACTGGTGAGCTGGACGGTATTGATATCGCCATATCTTCAGCCCAAGCCTATATATCATCTTACGAGAGCAGAAAAAAAATCTGTACTGACAATATCGAAAAATTAAACGATAGGAAAGAGGCGCTGATCAACGACATCAACGCATTGCTGCTAAAAATAACTGCGGCAAGAGAAGATCGGGAGTCAACGGCAACGATTAATGAGACACTGACAAACGAGTTAAATGAAATTGTTGATGAAAAATCAATTGTGGTTAACCGTTTATCTGCAGTTAGTAAGGGGTTGAAAGAAATCTCGGTGAATAAAGGACAACGGCTGCCGAATTTAAAATGGTACGATGCGATACTCAAAAAGATTTATGTTGAATTTGTAGAAGCGCAAAACCGGATGGAAGTGTCGATGGTGCTGAAAAAGAAATAATCTTGGCCATTTTCTGTAAAATATTGTTATAAATCAAGAGATAATACAAAGGAGAGGAATAATGCCTGAGGGAAAAGATCTTCAAGACCTTCAAGAACGCTTGGCCGAAATAAATCGACACGAAATGGGCGATACGGATGTCTCACAGATGAATTCGAACACTCAAAAAGAAGATAAAAAAATGGAAAATGCAACAGATGCATCTCACAAGCCGGTAGTGGCTAAGGAAAGAGAGACGGGACAGATGGCGGAAAGCCCATCTGGACCTGTCGGCCTGGATGTGGGAACAACCCACATCGTGATCGCACAAAACGAAGTAAACCACATCAAAACCACCAAACAGTTGAATGCTTTTTTTACAATTCCAAAGTCAAAATTCGCAAAAAGAATCCTTTCCAACAACGAAATTCTATACTACGAATTGGGAGATTTATTCTATATCATCGGCTATTCGGCTGATAGCTTCGCCAATATGTTTAATACCAACACGCGGCGATCAATTAAAAATGGAATTCTGAGCACCGTTGAAAAAGAAGGCGTCAGTGTTATTCAGGCAGCGGTGGTTTCACTGCTCAACAAACCTAAACGTTTTGGCGAAACTATATGCTTTGCCGTCCCAGGCGAGCCTTTACACGGTACCGGCAGCGTGATGTACCATGAATCCATCATCAAGCGTTTTCTAAGCCACATGGGTTACACCCCCATATCCGTGAATGAAGCCATGACTGTAGTGTTATCCGAATTATCAGACGAAGACCACACTGGTATCGGCATCAGCTTGGGCGGAGGGATGTGCAACGTTTGTCTGTCTTATTTATCGTTTCCTGTTATAACTTATAGCCTGCAAATTGCCGGTGACTATATCGATTCGATGGTCGGGCAGTCCGTTGGAGAACCTGCAACCAAAATAAAACTGATTAAAGAACATGAACTCGACCTTGGCAGTGAGCCAAAGGACAGAGTTATGACTGCCCTTCATATTTTTTATGATGACCTCATCAATAAGCTGATTGATAGTATGCAACGGGTGCTGTCCTCCACAGATCAGATTCCCATGATAGCAAACCCCATTCCCATTGTTTTAAGCGGCGGAACAGCCATGCCGAAGAGATTCACCGAAAGGTTTACGAAAACCCTTAAAAATTACAAGCTACCGGTTGAGATTTCCACCGTGCGTCTGGCTGATGATCCACTCAACACAACCGCCAAGGGCGCTTTGATTATGGCTATGACCGAGGCGGAATAAAACCGAATCTGTTTACAGATGAATATTTAAGGATATTATGGCATTTCCGGTAATCATCTATTCTGCTGATAAAACCAGAGGAGGGATATTAAATAAAATACTGAAACGAAATGGTTTAACATCGCTTTTGGTAAATCAATTAGGCAATACGCAGGTGGCTGTATTTGAGCATAACCCTGATGTTCTTATTGCCGATTTAAAAAATGCTCTTAGAGATGAAATTGTTTTTCTGGCGAATATATACTCGAAGCTGCAAAGAACCTTTTTAATTGTTCTCGGCGGGCCGGTAGATATCAACTCCTTTGAAAAGCAAGTTGGTGAATTCGCCCTGGAAAACAATTTGCATCTGACAGATCCATTATCCCCGGAACTGATTGTCTCGAAAGTTAAAGAGGCGCTTGCTTTGCGAGAGAAAACCCCGCAAGCGAAACAGCCCAGTCTTGAGACCGATTTGAAACAGTTTTTAAAATTATAGGTATAATGGGTCTGTCGATGAAAGCGAATACAAAGATTGTGGCTATTGTGGGGCCAAAGGGTGGAGTAGGCAAAACAACCATTTCCGCCAACCTGGCCATCGCCTTATCTGTACTGGGAAAAAAAGTCATTGCCGTGGATCTTGACCTGGGAGCATCTAACCTTCATACATTATTCGGAA
>JBAXVB010000239.1:0-6032 GCA_037129415.1 Deltaproteobacteria bacterium | reverse complement strand
ATTATCCATGGAGGTGGAACTTGCAAAACGACTATAGTCTGCAATTGCTCAATCAAGTCAGCGAAATCAAACAACTGGGCGAGAAATTGGATGCCTTCGGCAAACAGCACGGATTGAGCAAGAGCCTTATTTATGGAGCAAACCTTGCTCTTGAAGAGCTCTTTGTCAACATAATCGCCCATGCCTACGAGGATGAGCTGGAACACGCCATTGGTATCGGCTTTTCCTTGCTCGACAAGAAGTTGACCCTCACCATGGAGGATGATGGAAAGGAATTCAATCCCACAGCGGTACCCTATCGCCCGACTGCCACACTCTCCCTTAATGACATTGAAGACCTTGAACTGGGACTGCGTCTGATACGAATGCTGGTGGATGCCATCAGTTATGAACGCAAAGACGGCAAGAACCTGTTGACTCTGGTGATTGAGGATATCCCCAACAAGAAAACCATTACTTCTGTGATGCGCGAAGACCGGGTTTTCATGCCTCCGGAGGAGTTTCGGGAAAAAGCCAGACTCAAGACTCTTGACGAATACAAAGAGATATATCAGAGGTCGATTGATGATCCTGAGGCGTTTTGGGCGCAAAAAGCTGATGAACTGGACTGGTTCCGGAAGTGGGACAAGGTCATGGTGGAGGATTTCAGTGAGGGAATCCACGAATGGTTTGTAGGCGGCAAACTGAACCTTACGGTGAACTGCCTGGATCGCCATCTTCTAACCTGGCGAAAGAACAAAGCTGCTCTCATCTGGGAGGGTGACAACCCAGGCGAGGAAAAAGTCCTCACCTACCAGCAGCTTCACAGGCAGGTCTGCCGTTTTGCCAATGTACTGAAGAAACACGGAGTTCAAAAGGGTGACCGGGTAAGCATCTATTTGCCCATGATCGTGGAACTGCCTATCGCCATGTTGGCATGCGCCCGAATCGGCGCCATTCATTCCGTGGTTTTTGGTGGATTCAGCGCCGAATCACTCAAAGACCGGATACTGGACTGCGATTCGCGTCTATTGATTTGCGCCAACGGCTACACACGGGGGGGCAAAGTCGTCAAGAGCAAGGAACAAGCTGATCAAGCGCTGCAATCGTGCCCCAACATCACCGACGTTATTGTAGTGCGCAGATTGAGTATGGAATCGCATATATGTGGAGGGCGGGATTTCTGGTGGGATGAGGATATTTGCGCGGAGGATATTTCCAACGACTGCACTCCCGAGGTTATGGATGCGGAAGACCCGCTCTTCATCCTTTACACCAGCGGCAGTACAGGAAAGCCCAAAGGTGTACTCCATACGACAGCCGGGTACCTTGTTTACGTCATGCAAACGTACAAATGGATTTTTGATATCAGGGATGAAGATACATACTGGTGTACTGCTGATATCGGTTGGATCACCGGACACAGCTATATCGTTTATGGACCTCTGGTAAACGGCGCCACGAGTCTGCTATTTGAAGGCGTACCGAACCATCCACGCCCTGACCGCTTCTGGGAAATTGTCGAGAAACATCGGGTGAACATTTTCTATACTGCCCCGACAGCCTTGCGAGCGCTCATGAAAGAAGGAAACCAATGGCCCGCACAGCACGACTTGAGCTCGCTCAGACTGCTTGGCTCAGTCGGAGAACCCATCAATCCTAAAGTCTGGATGTGGTACCGCGAAACAATTGGTCATGGACGGTGTCCGATCGTGGACACATGGTGGCAGACAGAGACCGGAGGCATCGTGATCAGCCCGCTTCCTGCTGCGACTCCCTGCAAGCCTGGCTCGGCTACCTTGCCGTTTTTTGGCATTCAACCGGAAATTATCCGAAGCGGCCTAGATCAGACCACCCTGGATGAAGGCGGGTGGCTGGTGATAAAAAAACCGTGGCCCGGATTGATGCGCAGGGTTTACGGCGACTCCGAGAGGTTCAAAAAGACTTACTTTGCCAAGTTTCCTGGAGTTTATACCACTGGAGACGGAGCCAAAACAGATGAGGATGGCTACTTCTGGATTTTGGGCAGAATTGATGATGTCATCAACGTATCCGGACACAGATTGGGTACTGCTGAACTGGAGAGTGCGCTCGTATCCCACGATTCCGTCGTAGAGGCGGCAGTCGTGGGAATGCCACACGAGAGTAAGGGACAGGGCATTTATGCCTTTGTGACAGTGGAGACAGGGGTCTTAATGGACGATCTTATAGTTGCTCTCAAGCAACATGTCCGAAACATCATCGGCCCAATTGCCACCCCCGACAAAATCCAGTTTGCTGAAGCCCTTCCCAAGACACGATCTGGCAAAATCATGCGCAGAGTCTTGGCCAAAATCGCTGCTGGAGACATCACCAACCTTGGTGATACAAGCACACTCACAGACGAAGCCGTGCTTGAGGACCTGATTCGGAGGAGGCAATAAGGGCTTGGTACAGTGCGTTCTACATTTCGCATACGTTCATGGGTAAGCGTTCAGACCCCTCCCCCGGCTCTCTCCCGCTGGGAGGGGGTGAACGGTTACGTTCATGGTTTATCTGTGCCGAGAGCCTGGGACAGGTCCGAATGGCAAATAGATGGGTGGGAAAAAGATACCAATGCCCGGCGGTGGAGGCGGTGCATAAATACGCGGCGGGACATAAACTCGTTCCCTGTAGCCATCATTATATCTGCGTGCATGCCGGTCATGCACATAGCGGTCGCGGTCATAGCCACGTCCTCTGTGTTCGTAACGGCCGGTATCATAATTTCGCGTACTTTGTTCACGACCGAGGGCCGGTGCCGCATCCATAGTGCCGATCATTGTGACTAAAACAAGCCCTATCATAATCTTGCCAACAATGGATCTATCATTCCATGTACTTGATGTTTTCATAAAGTCACTCCATTTCTGGATCAATTCCAATCGCCTGATTGGCGTCAATATTGATTATAAAATATTACCGATCATTTCCTCCTGTGTTTTCCATGTCTCTCTGTCCGAAATGTAATATCGGTAATCTTCTTCTGCTCATCCGACATACTGGCATAGAGCATCTCGAAAGGCGGGATGAACTTCTTAACTTGATCCAAATGAACTTCGGTAATTTGACTATGGAATTTCATATGCTCGACAGCATTCATTGTCTTGGTGTTTTCAACCATATCCTTGTTAATGGCATCCATGTCTTTCGCATTTTGCCGCATCACCTGAGTAAGATTTTTCCATAACTCTTCCTGGGCATCGGTGATCTTTAGCGCTCCATGAAGCTGTTTGATGCGGGCTTCATTATGGTCAACAGCAGAGATTCTATCAACTACCGACGATTTCTTTTTACCTGAGGCTGCAAAAGAAAGATTCGCATTGGCCAAAAAGATAGTGGATAGAAACGCCACTATTACAACAACGAGTGCAACTGAAAAAGCAAACTGATAAGTCTTTTGTTTCATGATCTATCTCCTTATGAATTTAGCGGTTACAAACACTAAAGAATTGCTCCTTCCACCCAGCGGAGGAGGTTGGAGTTTAAAAATGCAAATCATGCTCGCTTACAGTATCGTTGAAAGGGCTTTCAGCCCACCCTGTAATGACGACGGCCGTGATATTATCATAGCCTCCTTCATGATTCGCTGAATCAATAAGCTTTTTACATATCTCCTGGGCGGAATTGTTTAAAATAATCAACTCATGGATTTGAGCATCAGAAAGCATATCCCAAAGTCCGTCGGTACATAAAAGAACAGTGTCTCCCTTTTTCAGTTCCCACCTATTATACTCCGGATCGAAATAATGGGGCAGTCCCAAGGCCTGCGTAATCTGATTTTTCATCGGACTGAGTCTTGCTGCTTCTTTCGTCATCTTACCCAAGACAACAAGTTCCATGACGACCGAATGATCAGTGGTTACATGGATGATCTCTTCGTGGTTAATAACATACGCCCGCGAGTCTCCGGCGTGGCATGTGTATAATGTATTGTTGTGAATGAAAGCAAGCACCAGAGTGCATCCCATATTGGAATACTCAGTCTTTGTCCGGCTCAATTCCAGAACTGTTTTATGTGCTGACATAACTGCATCCATCAACGTTTTCCTGATTTCATCCGGTGTCATCACATATAAGTTTTTATCATCAAAAAAACTTTCCAGAGCAGCCACGGCCTGGGCGCTCGCTACATCTCCTGCATTGTGTCCACCCATCCCATCTGAGACAATATACAGATGTCTTTCCGATAATAACAGAAAGGAATCCTCATTACCAGCCCTCTTTTTCCCGACATCTGTCATTCCATAAACTGACTCATTTAAGGGCATTGTTGTTCCTTGAAAAAATCTCTTCAAATCTGTCTCCTGATAATTGCCATATCGACGCCCATAGCTTCTACGCATACGCAAACTCCAACTGCATTATTTTATCAAACACAAGCTTCCATATTGACCACCAAAGGCAGATATTATGAGCATCGCCCAAAATATCAATTTGTTCCGTGCTAACCTCCTGGAGCTACTAACGGCTCGGATACTGTCGTTTGTCCGGATGTTGGCCCAAGATTAATTATGACATCCTGGGTCTTCTTCAGCGATGGGCTGCCAGGGATGTGGACAATCGATGCTGCTGGCTGTGTGGTCGAGATTGCATCGAAATCCGTCGGTACAAATGGCAGTACAGAGATTGGTGACACATTGCTTGGGGCGTTGATAATGGTCGAGATATCCCCTCTATTGCTCGACGTCACACTCTGCTGTGAAGATACTTTCGGATCGGCAGTACGAGAATATCCCGGTGTTGATAGCGCTGGCGTAACATTCGATTGAGAAGAAATCGTTCCGATGGGAGCCACAACGGGAGGTTGCGCCTGCCCCTTATCGGGAGACGTGGGTGAGAATACGTTACTCTGAATCTGCTGAGACATGTTTGTATCGGCAGAATTCGGCTTATCCGTAGCACCGACATCCTGCCGACTCTGAGTGACTCTGCCCAATAAAAATTTGGAAACTAACACTCCTGTAGCTACTATGACAATCAAAATGGCGATAGCCGCAATAATACGATAACCAGTTTTCTTCCTTGCATTTGCGGGAGACTGTATCTCCTGTAATAACGGGCCTGGCGCCTTTACCGCCACCTTTTCTTCTCCCGCCTTGGGAGAAGTCGGTGAGGTGGTAGGGTACACCTGTATTTGAGGCGAGTTGCTATCCGGCATACTTTGGCTTTTCTTCGTTCCTGTTTTCTGAACAGGGACTACAGCCAGCTTTACCTGGAGACTCGAAATGACCGTAGCATCATGGCATGACTGCAATAACGTGGCTTCCGCTGCACCAGGACTGGCGGCTTCCCGATTTACCACCGCAGATTTTAGAGCCTGTAACATCTCGGCAGGTGTCTGGTAGCGCTGCCACGGATCCTTAGCCAATGCTTTTTCGATGACATTCGCCACCGATGCTGAAGTGCGAACATTCAAGATGTTGGCCGGAACAGGCTCCGATTGGATGATCTTATAGACCAAGGCGACGGTACTCTCCCCTTCGAAGGGTCTGGTACCCGTAAGTGCTTGATAGAGAACCGCACCTACAGAAAAAATATCCGAGCGTGTATCGACCTTTTGGCCAGATATCTGTTCGGGGGACATGTAATAGGGTGTTCCCAAAACCGTTCCGGTGGTTGTCATGGAAAGGGAGGGAAGTTTGGCTATTCCGAAATCCATAACCTTCACCTTCCCTTCAGGGGTTATGATGATATTTGCCGGCTTGATGTCCCGATGAACTATTCCTTCATGGCTGGCGGCATCCAATGCCTGTAGTATCTGCTCGAAAATGGAAAGAGCCTCTTCAATATCCAGAACCGGACACTCCCGCAAAACTTCCGCCAGCGTCCTACCGACGACATACTCCATGCAGATGTATTGGAATTCCTCAGTGTCCCCGTAAGAATAGATGGTGACGATATTAGGGTGGGTCAGTCTGCCGGCTGCCTGGGCCTCCTGAATGAGCCGCCTGCGAGCTTCAGCCATTGCGACTGTAAGATCATCTTTCTTGGAGATTAGCTTGATTGCGACCGTTCGGTCCAAAGTGGTGTCC
>JBAXVB010000238.1:0-6033 GCA_037129415.1 Deltaproteobacteria bacterium | reverse complement strand
TTCATTTTTTTGATTTCAAGCAGGTTGAACCCAATTGCCATGATAAGAATTCCGCCGACCGACGACATCTGATCCACTACCAGAGGAATCAGGTACGGTTTCATTAAAACCGCCGACATGGTTAGAATTCCCTGATAAACCCCCACTGATATCGCAGAGAACAAAACGCCTGCGCCAAGGCTCGACGCAAAGATAATGGCGGATATACCGTCCAGAACAGACTTTGCGTATAATGTCTGATGGTTTCCGGCAAGTCCGCTTTCCATGGAACCCACTATGGCCATGGAGCCGACGCAATAGATCAGGCTGGCGGAAACAAATCCCTTGGCGATTCCACCTCCGGATTGTGCACATTTATTTTCCAGCCAATTACCCAACTGGTTCAGCCGTGTTTCAATCTGGAGCATTTCTCCCACAAGGCTTCCAACGGCCAAACTGAAGATGACCACCAGAATATCCTGGGTTTTTAGCGCGCCAGTTATGCCGATCAGAACAACAGCCAGTCCGATGGCCTGAATGACGGTCTGCTGGTAGTGGAGCGGAATCCCGCCTCTGAAAGCCAAGCCGACAAGGCTTCCTGCTGCAATGGCCAAGATGTTGACAAGGGTTCCAAACACAGTTGCCGCCTTTTGTCCATGAAAAACCCAAAATCGGGCATTGACCATCGCGTCAGTCGTCCTGATGAAAGATTTCACAGCGGGGAGTTTTTCTGATTGTGTTTCAAAAAGGGAGAATCGGATCGTTTTTTATTCTCTTCTTCATCCAGTATATAAAAGCGGCTAATACGACAATGAATAGAATTCCCAGCGCAAATACTTTTTCATAAGTTTCAATATCGTTTCTGATCATGGCGCCGAACGTATATCCCAAGATACTGAAGGATATGGCCCATATCGTAGCGGCGATGATGTTCAGTATTAAAAACTTCATTGCATGGACATTTAAAATGCCCAGTGCAAATGGCGTTAAATTTCTGAATCCATAAACGAATCGGTATGCCACGATGATGATATTTTCCCGTTTTTCGATCAGCGCGCTGATTCTTATCCATTTCTTTTTTAACTTGGGTCTTTTCTGTATAAACGAGATTCCCTGTGTCCGACCGATATAAAAATAGGTTTGATCGCCCAATACAGTTCCGGCTACCGCCGACAGCATAACCAGATAGATATTCAGCATTCCCTTGCTCGCCAGATACGCAGCGATGATCAATATGGTTTCGCCCTCCAGAAATGTTCCGATAAAAAGCGCTAAATACCCGAATTCTCTTAAATATTCTTCCATCCGTCTCTCTTTTCCATAGCATGATGCCACCACTGCATGTCGTTTAAATCCGTTATTATTATACAGATCGGTGTGGAATTGCAAGAAAGGATTCAGAAAGGGGGAACTTCCAGAGCCTCCCGCAGAGGAGGCTCTGGAAACGGAAGAATTTATCTAAAAATTAAATGTCGTAGTACAAAGAGAATTCGTGGGGATGCGGTCGAAGCTTGACCGGATTGACCTCGGCATCGGTTTTGTATTCGATCCACATATCAATAACATCCTTTGTAAAGACGTCGCCTTTCAGTAAAAACTCGTGATCCGCTTTCAAGGCGGCCAGGGATTCTTCCAGGGACCCTGGGGCGGAAGGCACATTGGCCAGTTCTTCGGGCGGCAGATCGTAAATGTTCTTATCCAGAGGATCTCCTGGATCCATTTTATTCTGAATGCCGTCAATAACCGCCATGAAAATAGCGGAAAACGCCAGGTACCCATTGCAGGAAGGATCAGGGGTGCGAAATTCGATTCGTTTGGCTTTTGGCGAAGATGAATACATGGGGATTCGAATCGCAGCGCTTCGATTCCGGCTGGAATAGGCCAGATTCACCGGTGCTTCAAAGCCAGGAACTAAGCGTTTATAGGAGTTGGTTGTGGGGTTGGTGAATGCGCACAGGGCTTTACAGTGCTTCAGGATGCCGCCGATTGCATAGAGCGCCTGCTGGGAAACGCCGGCATACTGATCGCCGGCAAACAGCGGCTTTCCTTCTTTCCAGATGCTGACGTGGGTGTGCATGCCGCTGCCATTATCGCCAAAGAGCGGTTTTGGCATGAAGGTTACCGTATGCCCGGCCCTGTTCGCCACATTCTTCAATACATATTTAAACCATACCAGTTGATCCGCCATTTCCAGAAGGGGCTTGAACCGCATGTCGATTTCGGCCTGCCCCCCGGAGGCTACCTCATGATGCTGGGCTTCGATCTCGATTCCAAGTCCTTCAAGCACCAAGAGCATTTCTGTTCTTAAATCCTGAAATTTATCCATGGGAGGAACCGGGAAATAGGCTTCCTTGTACCGTGGTTTGTAGCCCAGGTTAGGGCCTTCGTCTCTGCCGGTGTTCCAGGCGCCTTCAACGGAGTCAATTTCATAAAATGCCCGATTTGGGGCAGATTCAAAGCGGATGTCATCAAAAATAAAAAACTCAGCTTCCGGCCCGATATAAACGGTGTCGCCGATGCCTGTGGACTTGAGATAGTTCTCGGCCTTTCGGGCAATGAAGCGGGGATCCCGGGTATATGATTCGAAGGTGATCGGATCTTTGATGTCGCAGATCAACACCAGGGTCGGGACTTCAAAAAATGGATCCATTTTTGCGGTTGAGGCATCGGGAATCACCAGCATGTCGCTGGCGTTGATCGGCTGCCATCCCCGAATGCTGGATCCGTCAAACCCGAATCCTTCTTCAAAACTTGATTCGTCCAGCTCTCTGAGAGGCACGGTAAAATGCTGCCAGACTCCTGGAAAATCCATAAACCGCAGATCAACAACCTTTGCGCCTTTTTCCTTTGCCATTGCCAATACTTCATTTGGTTTCATGCGAATAAGCCTCCAATGTAAATGTGTGATGATGATTTATGCATTAATCCTAAATCGCGTCCTTTCCCCGTTCTCCGGTCCGTACGCGAATGACCTGTTCCACTGGAATCACAAATATCTTCCCATCGCCAAGTTTTCCGGTATTGGCTGATGCCCTGATTTTTTCCACCACCTGATCCACCCTGTCGGATTCGACGATGACTTCGATTTTGATTTTGGGTATGAAATCAACAACATATTCTGCTCCACGGTAGATTTCCTTGTGCCCTTTCTGGCGGCCATATCCTTTGACTTCGGATATGGTCATCCCCTGAATCCCGAGTTCATTCAGGGCTTCCTTGACATCGTCCAGTTTGAATGGCTTGATGATTGCCTCTATTTTTTTCATGCTGCATTCTCCTTATGTTGCGATCCCTGCAGAAAATTCGTGATGACCGCCTGAATGGCCGATACCTGGCTTGGGGAATCCACTTTCTGCCCGTCAAAATCCCTGACATAAAACACGTCCACCACCTGATCCACTTTTGTGGCGATCTTGGCGACCCACACATCCAGTTTGCACCGGAACAGGGCATCTGTAATACCGAACAGCAGACCCGGAAAATCCATGGAAAAGACTTCGATGATGGTGAAAAAACTGGAACTGCGATTGTCGATGACAACGCGGTGCGGTCTTTCCGTGACTCTGAGTTTATCCATCCGGTATGTTTCCATTTTCTCTTTCAGGGCCTGAGCCAGATCCAGATTCCCGGATAGCGCAGCCTGAAGGTGTTCTCCGGCGCGCTCCCATTTTTCCTCCTCAAACAACTGGTCCAGCGGGGGCTTAACATGAAAAAGATCAAGGGCGATGTTATTTCGCCATGTAAATATCTGGGCATCCAGAATATCCAAGCCGTTGAGAGTGAAAACCCCTGCGATTCTGGAAAACAGACCGGGATGGTCTTTAGCGCAGATAGTGACCATTCGGGTGCCCACTTCAGGGGTTTCATCAATTTTCCAGACAAATTCGCCATCTTTTAGTTGTCTGTAAAGCTGAATGTGAGAGATAATATCCTGAGCCGATGAATAGAGCAAGTATCGCGGAGACATAATGTTAAACAGGGTGTCCATCTCTCTGGCGGCCTTCTGGGTTTTGGCGGAATACACGACCTGCTCTTTTTTCTTTTCGACGGTATCAACTGCATCGTGGCTGGCAAGCTCACCTTTTTCAAGAATATTCAGTACTTTGAGAAAAAAATCCCTTAAAAGCGCCGCTGTCCATTCGTTCCATGCCTTTGGCCCGGTGGAAATGGAATCGGCCACTGTCAGCAGATACAGCATTTTTAGACGGGCGACATCCTTGATTTTGCGGGCGCAAAAAACGGCGGTTTCTTCATCGTTGATATCTCTGCGCGTGGCAAGCTTGATGAGAAACAGATGCTCCTCAATTAAAAAACAGACGGTTTCGATGTCCTTGCGCCGCCAAAAGACATGCTGGCTCTTCCGGGTCAGCAGGACGGCGGCAATTATCGCTCCACGTTTCGCATGGTCTTTTCCGGCCCCACCTTTGCCGATATCATGTAGAAGGCCAGCCCACAGCAGCCATAATGGAGTGTCAAGCTCCTGGTAGAGACGTCCGCAAAGCTGGCATTCACTGGGATATTCCGGAAGCGCAAATTTTTTCAGTGTCTGCACTACATGCAGGGAATGCTTATCCACCGGAAACAGGTGGTAGTCATCATACTGAACCCGGTGAACAATTCCCTTGAATTCTGGAAGAATCTGGATGAGAAACCCCGAGGACAACATTTCATCCAGAGCATTGACCTCGCCGGGCGGGGACATCAACAGCTTTTCAAACAATTTAACGACCCGTTTTGAGGAGATGAATGTCTCATCGGCCAGATACTGGAATTCTTTAAGCAGCCGCTTGGCTTCGGCTGACAGCGGTAGTTGAAATCGTGCGCATTCCTCAAAAATCTGCATCAACAATAACGGCGCGCTGGGAATGGCTTCGGAAGAAACAAAATTAATGGCGCCTTTGCGGATTTCCAGATTCGGGTTCCGCGTTCGCTGGTTAGCTCTGTGTTTTCTTCGTTCACCTGAATCATGCGACAGTTCATGGAGAAACATCTGGAGCTGCTGATTCAAAAACTCCATTTCACCTTGAATTTTTCCCAGCATACTTTCTACTGGCGACTGTCCATCAATTGAATGAAAATCCAGTATTTTGGCTAATTTGGGCTGGTATTCCGTATATAGTTGATCGCATTTTCTGTTTGCCAGCCGGTGAAGATGGTTTCTAACATGCCAAATGAAGGTCAGCGCCTGGGATAGCGACAGGAATTCATCGTTTGAAAAATATCCGTAATATTCCAGATCACGCCGTGATCGAATATCGGATTTGATTTTGGCTATCCAGCGAATGGTATGATAATCCCTGAGCCCTCCTCTTCCCTCTTTCATATTGGGTTCAAGCAAGTAGGCCGAATCCCCGAAATGTTTGTGACGGAGGGCGTTGGTCTGAATCAGCCATGAAATCAGGTCGGCGGATTGGTTGTGAATGATGTCTTCACGAAGATGGTTCATCAACCGGGTATATAGCGGAGACATGCCGCAGACAAAACGGGCATCAAGATGCGCCGTAAATGTTTCGATGTCGGTTCTGGAAATTTCGGCGCATTCCTCAACCGAGCGGGTAGCATGGCCCACATCCAATCCCACGTCCCAGAGCGGATAAACCATTTCCTGAATCAATGCTTCCGCCGTATCCGGAACGGTATTTTCAAACAGAAACAGCAGATCCACATCCGAGTGGACGCATTGTTCTTTTCTGCCGTATCCACCCAGTGCGATAATGGCATAAGGATTTTTTTCGATGCGAATCCCTGGGCCTATAAGGCTGGTTTCGTAACAGGTCTGAAAATAACTATCCAGAATACCCGTATGCTCGATCATGAAATTCTGAGAATTTCCCTTTAATCCTGAGATCAGTCGCTCTCGTTTTTGTTTCAATATCAATGAAGCGTTATCGGGCATTGTAACCACCTTAAAGCAGATTGAACATCAGGATTCATGCATTTGTTAAAAGTATTTAGCAACTATCGTGCCATTATCCAAATAAATTATAAACGAACTTATATGCACTGCTATTCCAGATAATTAACAAATCAGAACAGTTTGAAAGTGAATTCTAA
>JBAXVB010000237.1:0-6036 GCA_037129415.1 Deltaproteobacteria bacterium | reverse complement strand
GTCGAATGTATCTCAGCCTGAATTCCAAACCACAGTACACCATCAAGGAAACGGTCAGATTCAATGAAACCGAACTACCGTTCTCCGTTGACCGAATTACAGCCGTTATTCACGGCTTGTTTGATCCTTTGATTTGAAAGCGGGGTTTGCCGATCCAATAGGTGTCTTCCATTCCTTCCCGAAAAGCGCTAAGCGCTTCGGGTGAAGAATTAACCCGAAGGTTGCTATAGGATTCATCGGAATTTTGCCACCGCTCATGCCAGTAAACCGCTGCCTTGACCCTGGGGAACTTCTCCTTATAATCCTTGAAAGCCCTTCTTAGCCATTCTGCCTTGTTTCCGGAAGCCGGATATTCCCCCACGCCCCATTCCGCCGCCATCAAGGGTTTTGAGGGATCAATTCTGCATATTTCCTGGTATGCTTTATTGCAGACATCAAAAAATGAGCCCCAGCCCATAAATTTATCAAGCTTGCCATATACGCTCAGCCCAAGCCAGTCCACATAATTTGAACCCGGATAATAAGCGGCAAAGCGGTTCCACTCTGCAGTCGGATGGGAGTAGTTGTTCAGATGAAAGACCCACTGAATATTGCGGGCGCCTTTTGCACGAACCCTATCCACCACATACCGGTAAGCTTCTTTGAATATTTTAGGTCCCAGATAATCCGAAGGTTCATTTAAAAAATCCGTTTGTCCGCCGCCATAATAATACCCGGACCAGGGGAACCAGGTCCCGTTCATTTCAATCCCCCAGGCAACCAGCAGTGGTTTGCCAAAATCCCTGGCGTCATCGGCCCATTTGTCAATATAAGTATCCCACATACCACCGAGGATGTTGTAGAGATTAAAGCGTGTTGGAAGGTCTCCTTCTGTATAAGGTTTATCCCAGGGGGACCAGTAAAGCAGGGGAACAGCGCCGTAGCGAGTGATGATATGAACGTTTTTTATGGGGAATTTTTGTTCTCCCCAGAAATTACCAAGCCCGATAATGGCCTGGTGTTTCCCCACCATTTTTTCAAATCTTTCGATGGCTTCAAGCGTAACATCGTCTTCGCCTTCACCAAAATCCACATAAGCGCCGGTGTAGGCGCCTTTTTCCGGAACTGCAAGTTCCTGGATAGTTGGCCCTTGCTTTTCCGCCGCACAAACATGAAACAGATTTGAAAAGATAGCAACTCCGAACAAGACAAGAAAAAGAGTTGTTGAAGATATAAATATTAATTGCAGGCGAAACAGCGAAACGCCGGTTCGTCGGTTGTGCTTGAAAACTTTAGTTGACGCCATCTGTCTGTCCTGTGTCAAGATTGATCTATTGACCGCTGGCAACCCGTTTTACGGTTTGCTTGATCTTTTGGTGTGAAAACGGGGATTGCCGATCCAGTATGTGTCTCCAACCCCTTCACGATAAGCGCTGAGAGCTTCGGGTGAAGAATTTACCCGAAGGTTGCTGTAGGAAAGATCATCGTTCTGCCATCGCTCATGCCAATAAATCGCTGCCTTGATCCGGGGGAATCTTTCCTCATAATCTTCGAAAGCTTTTCTTAGCCATTCAGACTTGTTTCCAAAAGTAGGATATTCCCCTACGCCCCATTCCGCCACCATTAAAGGTTTTGAAGGGTCAACCTGACAGATTTCCCGGTATGCCGACTCGCATACATCATAAAACGAACTCCAGTCCATGGAGTTATCCAGCTTGCCATAGACACTTAACCCAAGCCAGTCCACATAATCCGACCCAGGGTAATAGACAGCAAAGCGATTCCAATCTCCAGATTGATATGAGTAGTTATTTACATGAAAGACCCACTGAATGTTGTGGGCGCCCTTGGCGCGTACGCGATTCACCACATATCGATATGCTTGCTTGAAAATTTTTGGCCCCAGATAATCAGCAGGTTGGTTGCTCAAATCTTTTTGTCCGCCACCATAGAAATAGACTGACCATGGGAAACCGGTTCCATTCATTTCAAGGCCCCATGCAACCAGCAGTGGTTTGCCAAAATCCCTTGCATCCTCCGCCCATTTGTCAATATAGGCATCCCACATACCGCTGAGAATATTATACAGGTTAAAACGATCTGGAATGTTGTCCTCGGAATAGGGTTTATCCCAAGGAGACCAGAAAATATAAGGAATCGCCCCATAGAGCGTAACAATCTGAACATTTTTAAGAGAAAATTGCTGTTCTCCCCAGAAGTTCCCAAAAGCTATAATGGCCTGATGTTTTCGCACCATTTTTTCAAATTTCTGGATGGCTTCAAGCGTAACATCATCCTCTCCCTCACCGAAATCCACATACGCCCCTGTATAAGCGCCATTTTCCGGAATTGATAGTTCCTGAACAGACGATCTTGTAGCCGACGCTCTTGTGTCGGCTACAAGAGCGTCGGCTATTTCCGGCTTGCTGGCCGCCCAAAGAGGCGCAGATCGTGAAGATACGCCAAACCCGGCAAGTAACAAAATAAAAACATGCAAGTAAACAACTTGATATATTCGATACTTCATCATTATCAAAATCTTCCTGCCCCCCCCCCTTTTTTTTTCCTTAATTTACAGATGCAGTTCGTTCCAGTTTTCCCCAACTCACCAATGCCCCTTTTGTGGCTTTAATAAGTGCTTTCCATATTACCCAGCTCAACATTGGCCGGTAAACAAACCGCATGGGTATGGTCAGCCAAGCCTGACGTAGTGGTTCATGTTCCATCAAGCAGGCCAGCGCCGCCAGAAGGAAATCCATGAGAAGAAAAATTCCAAAATAAGCATAAAGCGACGGACTGCTTTTTCCAAGAAGTAATGAACCGATGACCAGCACATCAATCACCGGTGCAATGGCCACCAGGAGTACCTGGAAAAACCAGATACTTGGCAAGCTGAAATATCCCAATGCTTTGAAATGAGGATTTAAAACCATATCTCTGTGCTTCCAGAGGCACTGAATGGTGCCAAACGCCCAACGAAAACGCTGTTTGGCCAAAGTAGCGATGGTTTCGGGTGCCTCGGTAAAGGCCAGGGCGTCTGATACGTATTCGATGCGAAATCCTTCCCGGTGCAGGCTAATCGTCATGTCTGTATCTTCCGCCAGAGTATCGGTGCTGATGCCGCCCGCCTGAAGCACGGCGCTTTTTCGAATGGCGCTGATAGCTCCAGGCACAACCGTGATACAGTTGAGATAGTGATACGCTTGGCGATCCAGATTAAAACCGCAGATATATTCCAGCGATTGGCAGCGGGCAATGAATTTTCTGAGGTTTCCGACTTTGGCATGTCCGGACACGGCGGCCACTTTTTCATTCTGAAATGGCTGAACCAATCTTAGCAGAGTATCTGGTTGAAACTGGGTATCAGCATCCAGCATGACCACAATGTCACTCGTAACAGACTCCAAACCTATTCTTAACGCCAATGCCTTTCCTCTGTTGGACTGCTGAATCAGGCGCACCCGATGATCTTTATTGGAAAACGTTTCAACAACCCCGGCCGTATTGTCTGCAGAACCATCATCAACAACCCAGACAGAAATATCTCCGGGATAAGTTGTTGTCAATACAGATTGCAATGTCTTTGCGATAACCTTCTCCTCATTGTAGGCCGCGATTAAAACGCCAAGAGAAGGGCTGAAATTGGTCTTTGGCGACACTGCAGCCCGTCGTTGTTGCAGCAGGGCAAGCACTGTAACTGCTATAGTTCGCAGGACAACCAGGATGGTGGCGACAATCATAAAAGACCATAAAAAAGCTGCAACGGCATGATAAATCCGAAACCCGCTCCCGCTGACAAGCCGGGTAACAGGGTGTTGATCTGAGCGAACTATCGGCATCACCGCTCCAGAAGGTTCTCCCAAAAGCTTGCCTAACGAAACAACCTGATCTCCACGAGCCAAAATATAATCAATAATTAGTGGAAGCGATTCAAGTGTTTGAACGCGATCTCCGCCGGCATCATGAAGAAGAATGATATGACCACCCAATCGACGGGATTGTTTGACGCGTTCCAGAATCACTTCGACTCCCGGTGTCTCCCAGTCTTCCGGGTCGATGTCTTCAGTTACAGTCAAATATCCCATTTCCTGAGCCAGTTTCAGCGGCATAATTTCCGAAGGAGAGCTGGGCTTGGAGTCAGCGTTATATGGAGGCCGAAACAGGATGGTGGATCGGCCAGTAATGGTTTCAATCAGCCGTTGTGTGGCATTCAGCTCAATTTTGGTGCGCTCTTCAGAAACCAGCGCGAGATTGGGGTGGGTATAGGTGTGAACCCCAATCTCATGTCCTTCCTGAACAATGCGCCGAACAAGTTCCGGATGTTTCTCCATTTGCGATCCGACCATAAAAAAAGAGGCTTTTACACCTTTGGCTTTAAGAATATCCAGTATTGGAGCCGTCCATTCCGGGTCCGGACCATCATCAAAGCTGATAGCGACCTCATCCTCTTTACCTTCTCCCTGATGGCTCACTGTCAAGTAGCTGGGAAATTTTAAATATGTTTCCGTAATCCTTCCAGAGGAATCAATATTGAGGTTTCGAATGCCATCTGAACGACTATCTTCGATGGTTAAAAATTCTCCCGTCCCAACCTGAGTGGCTCCGTTGGACTTAAGATCGCTGATTTTTGTTAGAGATTCGGAACTTGCATCAAATGGATTTACCTGGAGCGTTGTCCAAATGGATGGATCTTCCAACCCCAACTGAAAAATGGCAATTCCCCCAACATCAAGGTTCATGGCTGATTTCAGTTGATTGACAAACGTAGCAACATCCAGAAACCACACCGTATGTTCAGTACCGACATCTGTATATGAAAAATTGGGATTGTAAACCGGAGCCTTCACTTCGTTGGTCTGAAGTCCGGCCCGGCCCGCACGGGTCATGACATCTGCAAAGCTGATGGTTTCAGCCTTCCGCTCACCGCTTGCCCAGTCATACCCATATAATCCCATTTCCACAATCCATTGGGAGGGCTTTCCATAGGCTATTACGGCATCAAGCCAGCCATCAAACCAGTCCTGAGATGCAATGGGGCCGGGTTGATCTGTTTCAGAATTTTCATCATGAAGGACGGCTATAAATCGATCTACGTCCGCAGAAAGAGCTTCAATGTCAAACACCTTCAGTTCCCGCCCCATCGGAACTCGCAGCCAGAGCTCCATGTTTTTCGCATGAAGGGAAGCTGCGATTCTTTGAAGAAGTCGGGTAACATTGTCCCTGTAAGTGGGATCCACTTGACCCCAGTCAATTACCACGCCTCCTGCTCCGGCTGTTTCCAGTTGAACCATTAAATTTGAAACAAAGCTGGACTGTCTGTCTTCAGGGCCGTTGGCAACGCCTTCAACGGCTTCCGGCTGCCAGTCGTCTTTGGTCAGGTTGTTCAAAAGGGGGAGTAGAATGATTCCTTTTTTTTGAGCCAGCGCCTGAACGATTCGGTCAGGTTTTGCAATAAGAGTCCCCGTTCCGTCCTCCATTGTCAGCCATTCCGGACACACATGAGTCAGTTGATCTGCATGGGTCTGAAGCGATGAAAAACTGTTGGGATCCCAGCCTGCATAAAACCCCAGACAGATTCTCTTTGGGAAACCGGTTGCACTTCCCTGCGGCTGCGATTGGACACAAGATTTAGCCTGTTTTTGCCCAGTCTGGGATGTGCGCGAAAACTCCAGCCATACCGGTTTTGACGTTAGCGTCTGAAGCAGAGATTCCTTTTTTTGAAGCACCTTAAGTCTTTCTTTTAACGTCTGGATTGATACAGGCATCTGAAGCTGAGACATGACAAAAAGAGACTGCACAAATACCACGGAACACAGGAAAACAATAGCGCTGGAAATCAAAATAAAAAGACGAAACCTGGGCCAGCGTCTTCCTTTTTTATCCAAGAATACAAAATTATTATCCGGAATTGTCGACATTATATGCCTTTATTGATCTGCGGACGCTGTGCTAAACGAGTTATCTTCCATAAGGTATCAGGGTGCCCCATGTACCAGCGCAGTTGCCAAATACCTGTCCATGATCTCGCGTGTCCCTTTCAGGGTTGACTCCGACAAA
>JBAXVB010000236.1:0-6056 GCA_037129415.1 Deltaproteobacteria bacterium | reverse complement strand
ACATCTTCCATTGCTTTTCCGCGAAGCTGCCGGGCGCTCTGTTCCCCCATGACCCATCTGAGAGCGTCCATGACATTGCTCTTCCCGCACCCGTTAGGTCCGACAACCGCTGATATACCCGGCGGAAAATTGAGGCAGGTTTTTTCGTGAAAAGATTTGAATCCCGCCAGTTCCAGTTTTTTGAGCTTCATTTGATGATGTTTTCCTTGATGGCTTCCTATATCTACTTCACCATCCCAATTTTGCAATCAGCAGTTCACTGTGGAATAAGTTTATCAGCAACCGTCCGAATTGTAAAGTTTAAACACAATGGAAAGGGGTTACGTTAGTTTTCTTCTACAAGATATGGTAGAATGTTTCAACAAAACGAGAAAAAAGAAACAGCCCGCGCAGCACCGGCTCCTGACATGAATGGACAGTGTCGGTTGTTTCATCTTGACATCCGGGTTCACGGACAGTTATTGTCAAATAATATCCTGTTTATTCGATGCCACTGTCATTTTTCATGGAGTCAACACCAGAGCCGAAACCCGACCGATGAGGAGGAACCGCATGTCAGTACCGAACGGAATTGAAGCCATTCTCTGCAATCCGGATGTTCAGAAAATCACCAGCAAGATCAATCCGGAGCTTGTTAGTCACAGAAATATGGCGCCCGCCCTGTGCGGGGTGTTTGCTTCGCCCATAACCCGGCTGCAGGAAAAAGAGGGGTTTGTGTTTGAAATCGATAATGATGCCAAAAGGCTGCTCCCCAAGATCATTCACAATAAAGTCCAGGCAGTTGAAAGCGCCGATGCTGCGGACGAAAAGCTTTCGGAGAGTTATCGGAAACGACGGCGAATCGGTATCGTCTTTTCCGGTGGCCCTGCGCCAGGCGGCCATAACGTTATTGCCGGAATATTTGACGCAGCCAAAAAAGCAAATCCCGATACGCAGCTCTGGGGGTTTTTAATGGGTCCGGATGGGATCATTGAAAACAGGGCTGTGGAACTTACAGAGGAACGTATCCGGCAGTATCTGAATCTGGGTGGGTTTGGCATGATCAAAACCGGCCGGACCAAGATCGACACGCCAAAAAAAATGGTCCTTTCCAGGGAAACCTGCAAAACCTTGGGCCTGAATGCCATGATTGTCGTCGGAGGAGACGATTCCAACACCAATGCGGCCTTTATGGCCCAGGAATTCTACGATGACGGTATTCAGGTTATCGGGGTTCCCAAGACCATTGATGGCGACGTTCAGGTTCGTGATGCAACCGGCAAAGTCCTTTGCGCCATATCGTTCGGATTCCATTCCGCCGCCAGGGCCTTTGCCCAGGAAGTCAGCAATTTATGTACGGACAGCAGTTCAGACATGAAATACTGGCATATCTGCAAGGTCATGGGAAGGTCCGCCAGTCATCTGGCCCTGGAAGTGGGCCTTCAGACCCACGCCAACATTACGCTGATAGGAGAGGATGTGGCGGACTACGTTGACCATAGACGGATCGAAGCCGCCGAAAATGCCGGAACTGTCGATTATACAGCCTATGGCATGACCCTGCGTCACCTGTCCCGTGTGGTTTGTGATGCCATTGTTCGCCGGGCTGCAGTGGGGAAAAATTGCGGGGTGATGGTCATTCCGGAAGGCGTACTGGAGTTCATCAATGAGATTCAGGTGTTTATTATCAAGCTGAACACCATTATCGGGGAATACAATCGCACCCATGATACCGATTTCCATTCAGACTTTCCCGTTCTCGAAGATAAAAGAGACTACCTGAGGCGGCTGGCCAAGGCACACCGTGAGACTAGCGATTTTTCGGTATGGAACACCCGCGATGATGATTTGTTCAACGATATTCCGGATTTTTTCCAGGAAGGGCTGCTTCTTGAGAGAGACAGTCACGGCAATTTTCAGTTTTCATTAGTTGAAACCGACAAGGTAGTAATGGGGTTGGTAAAGGACTATCTCAACATCCTGAAGGAAAAGGGCATCTATAAAATGGGGATTGAGCGCGAGTATTACCGCAGAACGCTTGTCGCCGCCGGCATGGATCCCGATATTTTTGGCCAGGTGCTGTTCAAGAATTATGACAATTCAATGTATCTTCTGGTCAAAGAGAGCATCATGTCCCTTAAGACTCTGAAGCAGGCCCTGATCAAAGGCAATCTTCTGGAGGAAGATCAGAAGATTCCTCATGGAATCGAAAAAATTTATAACAAATCCGTTCCCCAGTTCAAAACCCAGACCCATTTTTATGGATATGACGGCAGGGGAAGCATTCCCACGGAATTTGATTGCGTTTATACCTATAACCTGGGATGGACGGTCTTCAGCCTGATTGCCAATGGCGCCACCGGACAGATGGCCGCCATTCGAAACCTGGAGAAGAAATTTTCCGATTGGGAGCCAATTGGCCTTCCCATTGCGCCGCTGATGCATCTTGAAGAACGCAATGGCAGACTGGCGCTGGTTCTGGAAAAAAGCCTGGTGGATGTGCGTTCGCCTGCGTTTCTTGTGGCAAAGGCCCTTCGTGAAAAATGGCTTGCCGCAACCCCTGGAGATGATGATTACCGAATACCCGAACCGGTTCATTTTACCGGAAATGTTGACGACGACCGACCGATTACCCTGCTGCTGAACGATATTGGCAACAAGTGAATATCTCTGGCCCCCCTTTTTTCCCAAAGGGGGGAATCTCACAAAAAAAGCCTGGTGGTTTTACCGAATAAGGGTGTGAATGGAATTTGATATGAACAGAGAAGATTCTTCATTGAAAGGGCAGTTTCTGATTGCCATGCCGAACATGACAGATCCGAATTTTTTTCAGACCGTTGTCTGTGTCTGCGAACATACGTCGCAGGGATCTGTCGGCATCGTTGTAAATCGCCCCCATCCCTTTCTAACGGAAAGGGATATTTTCGATGAACTTCAAATTGAAGCCGCCCCGAACAAGGCATCTATGCACATTTATTCCGGAGGTCCGGTTCTTCCCAATGAAGTATTCGTTCTGCATAGGAAACCGTTTGGATGGAAAGGCTGTTTGATGGTCACGCCGTCCCTGGCCATGAGCAATACGATAGATATCATGATAGAGATTGCCCAAGGCAGAGGACCAAAATCGTATATCCTGTCGCTGGGCTGTGCAGGCTGGGGGCCGGGTCAGTTGGATACTGAAATCAGGGAAAATGTCTGGTTGACCAGTGCGATGTGGGATGCAATTATTTTTGACATCAATAACGAAGATCGGTGGGGCGCCGCCTTAAAAAAAATGGGAGTTGACCCGCTGTTGCTTTCTGCGGCGGCCGGCCATGCGTAGCCATCATGGCTGTTCGTCTTTTTCTTCAGTGGAATCTTCTTTGGAATCCTCCTTGGTTTTGGACTTGGGTTTTTTTTTCTTCAGGCAGTCCCGGTCTTTTCTGACAAAGGCGCAGAGCTTGGGATTATAGTATTCCTTACAGTTCAAGGGATTGTACAGTGGACATTCAGGATTTTTTTCCGACATCGTTCAAATTCCCCTCCAAGATCATATTCCGAATAAAGTATCATAAACGCATGGATTTTACAAGATATTATGTTTACAAGATATTATGTCTTCTCTTTTTTTTCGACCTTCCACCAAAACAGAATCCGATATTCAAATCGTTTTGACAATGAATCAAATAACATGTAGTTTACCATCACAAATATACTCCCCCCTCTTTTTCCAAAGCGGGAAGGGATCATCAAACCTGAAAGAATCCGGTTGATGCCCTTGACTGGGCAAACACAAGTGACTTTCCAGAGAAAGGATTCGGATATTTCTATTCCGATAATATTGGTCAATGCGTTCATTTCATGTTCTTAAAGAGGAGCTGTTGAGCACTGCCGGAAGCATGGCGGAGCTGTTAACCGTGGCTCAAAGCATTCCGGGGCTTTCTGGAGCCATTCGAAATGATTGGGAAAAAACATGCCTAAATATATCCAACCCGATTTCGGATAACAGGGTGTGTGTGGCGGTAGTCGGATCCATCAAATCCGGAAAAAGCACATTCATCAATGCGTTTCTGAAAGGGGATTATCTAAAGCGGGGTGCCGGCGTTGTTACTTCCATTGTCACGCGGGTTCGCAAAGGCCATGGCCTGAAGGCAAAGCTGTATTTCAAGTCCTGGGAAGAGATTCACTCGGACATGGAACATGCCATGGTGCTGCTGCCGATGCCGGTTGCTTCCGAAGCATCATCATTTGATTTCAGACAAGCAACAAGCCGGTTGGCGCTTCATAAGGCTCTGGCGGATCTGGGCCAGGACCGGCTGATCAGCAACGGTACGCGAAACGAAAACAGCGTATTAATGGCCTCTTATATCAAAGGGTTTGAAAGCGTCAAGGACATAATTTCGGAAGAAACCGTAGTCCGTCATTACGAAGACAATGATTTTCCGCTTCACCGCGACTTTGTCGGCGACGATTCCCTGGCTGTTTATTTAAAGGATATCGAGATTGAAATCAACGCCGACGTTCTGGACAGCAACCTGGAGATGGCTGACTGTCAGGGCAGCGATTCCCCAAATCCCCTTCATCTTGCCATGATTCAGGATTATCTGCTTCAGACCCACCTGATCATTTACGTGATCAGCAGCCGAACCGGTCTTCGGCGGGCGGATATTCGCTTCTTGTCCATGATCCAGAAAATGGGATTGGCGGAGCATATCCTGTTTGTTGTTAACTGCGATTTTAGCGAGCATGACTCCGTTGACGGCTTGTTGCCTCTTATCGAACGCATTCGGGAAGAAATCTCGCTGATAAAGCCATCCCCCAGCATTTATACCTTGTCTTCCCTGTACAATCTCTTCGAGAATATCGAGTCCAGCCTCAGCGAAAAAGACCAGATGCGGCTTCTTCAGTGGCAGGAAGAACGGTCGTTTACGGCGTTTTGCGACATGGAAACCAAGCGGTTCATGACCGATTTTGACGGAATGCTTCTACACGAGCGATTTGCGCTGTTGCTTCGAAACCCGATGGAGCGCCTCGCTGTGATTTCCGCCGGCGTGGATCACTGGATTGATATCAATCTGGATATACTGAACCGTGATTCTGTCAGCGCCGACGAAATGCTGGAAAAAATAAAGCGCCATGAAGCCAGAATCCTTCAATTGAAAACCATGATGAAAAGCACTCTGGATGGGGCGCTGCAAAAAATCAGGCAGGACCTTAAAACAGATGTGGACCGGTTTTTTGACATCCGCTACGGGGATGTTCTCTCCGGCATTCTTAGGTTTATCCGTCAATATACGGCAGTTATTGATCCTTTTCAGGAGAAAACCCCGAAAATCGGTTTTACGCAGGCTCTTTTCTTGGTGTTTCAGGAATTCAAGCACAGTCTGGATACGTTTGTAACTGAATCCACGATGCCGGAGGTGATTCGTTTCGTCCGGGAGGAAGAAGCGAAGATTGTAGCGTATCTGCTGATGATCGCCACTCCTTATGACGGCCTGCTGCAGGATGCCCTTTCTGACTACCGCATCTCCATGAGCAGCTTGGGGTTTACGTCGGTTCAGGACAGAATTGACCCCATCCACATTCCTGAACTGGATGCAGTCAAATCCCGATCCAGGCTTCGACTGCCATCCGCCGGCATAACACTGCAATATTCTGCTCGAATCAAAACCGAAGCGATTGTGAAGCTGGGGTGCTATACGCTGGTCACGCTGGTGAAGCGGCTATTGAAGAAATCAACTGAAAGCAGGCAGGAGGATGAAATCCATGCCCTGAAAGACGGGATGGATCGTATGAAACGGGAAACCGAACGCTCCATTATATCGCATTTCAAGGATTATCGGGAAAATCTGAAATTTCAGTATATTTTTAAACTTGCGGATGCGGCTTTTCAGTCTCTGCTGGAATGCCTGATGGAGCGATTTGACACATATTCAACAGACATCGCCCGAATCATGCAGTGGGCGGATGGTCACCAAACAGACAAGGGCCAAGTATCCAGGACCTTGAATGGAATGCGGCTAAAATCCCGCGAAATCGCCGAACAGATCAAAAACATCCGGGACCAGATGGACGCTGAAAAATGATAACTTTTCCCT
>JBAXVB010000235.1:0-6130 GCA_037129415.1 Deltaproteobacteria bacterium | reverse complement strand
TACAGAATTGGGAGTTGGGTAAAGAATAACGTTGAACATTCGCATGGGCTGCCCAAGATCAACCAGAATAAAGAGCAAACACATGGTAATGGCGGCAATAGCCAGGAATTCACCCAGAATGGTGACCTTGGCGAATGCCTTGTAGTCATGTAAATAATACGGGAGCACAACCATCACGCCTCCGGCGGCAACCCCGACCAGAAAGGTGAACTGGGCGATGTAAAACCCCCAGGATACGTCCCGACTCATGCCGGTGATTCCCAAACCGAACCCGAGCTGATTAAGATAAGCTCCAAATCCGATGCCGACGAGAACCAGAAGGGCTGTTATCCAGCCGAAATATTTTTTATTTCCTTTTAAGGCTAATTCAAGCATAACCACCTCACACGATATAGTAAACTGAGGGCTCTGTGCCCAGGCTCTGTTTCCGTCGAATGGTGAAATTGGATTTTAACAATTCCCTGACCGCAGAATTGGGATCAAAGAGATCCCCGAATGTCAGGATGCCGTTGGACGCCTCGACGCAGGCCGGCAGTTTCCCGACCGCAATCCGTTCAGCACAGTAATTGCATTTTTCAACGACCCCTTTCATTCGGGTTGGAAATTCCTTGTTGGTTTCCTTGATAAACGGCCTGGGATCCCTGAAATTAAAGCTTCTGGCCCCGTAAGGACAGGCAGCCATGCAGAACCGACACCCGATGCAGCGGTGAAAATCCATCATGACGATGCCGTCGCTTTCCCGTTTAAACGTCGCCTTTGTGGGACAAGCCCGCACACAGGGCGGGTTTTCGCAATGATTGCACAGCACCAGAAACGGAATATGTTCCGCATGCTCGTTCATGTATCTGCTGGTTGCCGTCGGAAAAGCGTAATGGTACTCTTCTTCCCATATCCATTTGATTTCGTGGTTTTTGTTCTCCATCTGGGGAACGTTGTGAATCTTGTGGCAGGCACTGATCATGGGCTCAAGGTCAGAGGCTTTTTCTACCTTGCGCGTGTCAATGACCATGGCCCACTGCTTGGCATTGAGCGCGCCTTCCCCTTTTTTGAGTTTAAACGAGCCCGCAACCTCTCCCTGCCCGGCTGCCAGAACATCCAGAACCGGTTTGGCGCCGATGCCAAGAACAGCAACCCCGGCCATTGTCAAGAAGCGTCTTCTGCTGCTGCTTTCCATCACTTTATCTCCTTCGGTTTGTCGATATGGCAGTCAAAGCAGTAAGGTCTTACCGAGGCATAGTCATGGCATTTGTCACAGAATTCAGCCTTGTTCGAGTGACAATCCAGGCAGGTGTTGGAAAGACTCATGGTAAATGCCTTACCACTGGGATTGACATAGATATTGTCGGAATTTCTAACTACCGATTGCCGCCAGATATCAAGAAGCTGCATGTGCTCAGCCCTCATGTACGCTGTCGGCATCACACATTCTTTTGCCTCTTTGGCCTTATCGGTCAGTTTAAGCTCCGGACCGGGCGCAGCCTTTCCCGAATTGTACCAGAAAGGGAATGTAAACAAGGCGATAAAAAAAACCAATCCCGCGATGATATATTTCTTGTCTTTTATAAGAAATATATTCTTGTCTTTCATAAGAAATATTTTCTTATCACTCATTATTCATCCTCCATTCCTGGCAGCGGCTCTCCGCGCAGGTTCGTGGTTCTTTCACGTTCTCCGGGAAGGATCAGCGCATTGGCCACCATTTCGGTAACCCCTGTAACGCCAACCCCTGGCACCCAGTAATCCATAAGCGTCGGAAGCGCGGCACGGTCGATGGCGCAGATTGTCGCCAGCATATTGACCCCGTATTTATCGTGGACATGCTTGACGGCATTGGCTCTGGGAAGACCGCCAGTAAGCCGCAGCTCCATATTTTCACCTGCATTCAGCCCAGAACCGCTTCCGCAGCAGAATGTCTGCTCCCGAATGGTGTTGGGCGGCATCTCAAAGAAGTTATTGGCGACGCTCTGAATGACATAACGGGGTTCATCAAACATTCCCATGCCGCGTGAGGGATTGCATGAATCGTGATAGGTAAAAATGAGATTGTCGTTGCGGCTGGGGTCCAGATTCAGTTTACCGTGTTTGATCAGATCAGCGGTAAATTCCGAGAGGTGAACCATTTTGGTGGATTTGGCGTTTTCGAACTTTGTGCCGGTGATGGGAGACACTGGTTCTTCCAGAAAATCAGCAGGCCCGTTCATGGTATCCATGTACTGGTTGATGACCCGCCACATGTGTCCGCATTCCCCGCCAAGTATCCACTTGACACCAAGACGCTTGGCCTCGGCATACATCTTGGAATTAAGGCGCTTCATCATTTCATGAGAGGTAAAGGAGCCAAAATTGCCGCCTTCGGAAGCGTAGGTGCTCCAGGTGACATCAAGACCATAGACTTCTTTCAGATAATGGAAAAGAAGCAAATATCCCATACAGGTATAGGTGCCCGGATCTGCGAATACGTCTCCGGACGGTGTAATAAAGAGAATGTCCGCGCCTTTTTTGTTAAAATTTGGTTCCACCCGAACCCCGGTAATTTCCTCAAGGTCATCCACAAAGAAATCGAGCATGTCCTTGAATGCATGGGGCTGAATCCCCAAGTGGTTACCGGTGCGATAACAATTGGCGACTGGCGTTGCAATCCAGTCGATGTTAAGGCCAATCAGGTTGAAGAGTTCCCTGGCCATCATCGTGATTTCCGCCGTGTCGATGCCGTAGGGGCAAAAAATCGAACACCGCCGGCATTCTGTACACTGAAAGAAATAATACCACAATTCCTTTAAAACTTCCACGGTCAGGGGTCTGGCGCCGGCCAGTCTTCCCAGAATTTTTCCCGCTGCAGTAAAATCATTGCGGTAAACGGAGCGAAGCAGTTCCGCCCTTAATACCGGCATATTTTTGGGATCGCCGGTTCCGATGAAAAAATGGCATTTGTCGGCGCAGGCTCCGCAGCGCACACAGATATCCATAAACAGCTTGAAAGAGCGGAACCTCTCCAGTCTTACCTTGAATCCTTCGTGAAGGATTTCCTTCCAGTTTTCGGGAAGCTTCCAATCCTCATCCATCGGATTCCACTGGTGCGGGAAAGGAAGGTGTGTATATGCGACGCTTTTGGGATTTGCCGCATAACAATACATTCCCTTTCGAATATTCACCGGAGTATCCATCCAGTCCGTCTGGGGCGGTGTTCGATCTATATTGGACAACAATTCATCAGGTTTTGGAAAGTCTGACATTTACTTACTCCTTTTCCACTGGCAGTCCAGCCTCTATCATTTTTTCCCTGAATTCTTCTTCATACTCTTCGTAGGTATGAACTTCAACAGGATAGTTCCATGGGTTGACATGTCTGACTGCACGGGTGTTACACGGCACATTTCGAGTGGGACTCAGGAAAACACCTCCCATGTGCATCAGTTTGCTGAAGGGGAAATAGACCAACAGGATACAGACAAAAAACAGATGGACGTAAAATACCGGGCCGATGCCCTGGGGAATGGTCGGATGAAAGGAAACCAGACCCAGCGCCAGCTCTTTTGCCGCCCGAATGTTCACCTTTGAAAAATACCGCATCAAAATGCCGGTAGAGGCGATTCCGAAAATAAGAAATAAAGGAAAAAAATCGGCAGGAAGGGAAATGTATTTAACATGAGGAATCACAATCCGCCGGATAAACAAAAAAGTCACTGCGGCCAAAAGCACCAGACCCGATATGTAAACGCCGGGAACCCCGATTCTTACGACATCGCTCAGAACTTCAAGCCGGAAGAAGCTGTCCACGGTTTCAACCAGTTTAATCAAGGCTGGAACCGGTTCCGTAAACAGGCGCAGATGCCGGACAATCACGGTCAGAAACGCATAATGAAACGCAAGCGCTCCCAGCCACAGCCAGATTTCCAACTGGAACGCCAGCTTTGACCCTTCCTGAATGGAATTGCGGGTATTGCGGAAAAGCGACCGGAAACAGCATACTTCCAGGATCATCCGCACAACCACCGCACCCGGCGTGAAGGGGTTATCAAACTTGTTGGGCTTGATCCAGGGAAGCGATTTTTGCTGACCGCAGGTTGAAGGAATGCTAAACGGCACGGCGGAACGCGCCCATCCCATCACACGGTAGATGATGCCTGCGATAAAGGCGACCACCGCAACATAGGGTATGACGATCCCGAACAGAAGTTCGAGCCCTGCTGCCTCCACACCCAGATAGGCCAGCAGAAATAACACAATCACTGCCAACAGGGAATACATGTACTTTACATTCATTGACCATCACCTCGCTCTTTGGCCCCGCTAATCAGCATACATTTTGCGGGAACTAAAAAAATATATATTGAACGCTGTGGCTTGCAGGATACAAAGTGCGGAGTGCAGGATACGAAGTACAGGGTTTCGTTACCTGCCGCCTTTCTCTTTTATGCCTTTAAGCCACTGACCCGAATACCCGTCACTTGTTGCAGTCGCCGCTTTTTGTCGGCGTTATCAGTCGCAGTCCCGGCAAATCCTCATCCGGAACATCCTTTACCAGGCCTGCCCTCTGAAACGCGCGAAATGTCGTATTACGCATTTCATTGGCCTGAATCTGGTAAAGTTTTTCCCTGCACTTAACATAGATGTCAAACGCCATCAGGCATAGATCATCAATTCTGGATTCAAAGTTCAAGAAAGACGCCATCACATCCGGATCCTGAAATTCTTTGCCGAGAGTATCCCGGATGATCTGCTTTAGGAATAAAATAAAGGAAGTGGCCTGAGAGGGAGTAAAATCCTGAATCGCGCGAATACGGATAATGGGATCCAGAAAAGAATTGAGGGCTTCCCTGTCCACCCCGGTCTCCAGAACGTCGAACATCGCCTCAAGACCATTCAGTGTGGTTCTTCCAACAGGATTGGCGAAAGGATCTTTCTGCTGCTTTAAAAACCTGGCAGTATCAACCGGATATGTTTTCACAACCTCATCAAACCAGCGTTTGACCAGAGCGGTTTTGTGTTGGGATAACAGTTTATCCAGTTTCATAAAAAAAGGGTACTCCTCATTCTCTTAACAACATTGATTCGGATATTTCAAAAAGTAATGCGGACAGGAAATTTTATCCATGCACCGCATCAGCGAAACATTTAAAGTTTGCCTATAGTCAACTTGGCATTTCCTGTCAACAAGAAATGACGGATTTTAAAACAAACTCCGAACCACCATAACGAAAAAAGGCGATCGGGGCTTGGGCCATGTACGCTGTAAATAACAGCTACGGAGACGTTACCGTAACCTTCGCTAGTCTCATGGCGGTTACCACCGTTTCAGGTTTGACATCAACTCCCGTCCACAGGGAAAAGGTGCGCCGAGCCTGATTGGCCAGTGACGAGAGACCGTCCATAAAGCGGATGCCTTTGCTCTGAGCCATAAGCTGCCAAAAATTTTGGGGGCGACCGTAATTCAGGTCAATCACCAATTCGCAATCCGACAATTGGAGACGACCCACCAGTTCCGCCAGCTCAATGCCTTCATCGGGACTTGATACCGACGTTGCATTGACCACCAGATTTACCGAAAGGATTCTATCTGTTAGGGCATCCATTGATATCGCCTCTCCGCCGATCTGATTGACGATTGAGTTGGTTTTATCCTGGCTTCGGCCTGTGACGAGAATAGACTTCGCATGAACCCAGTTAAGGATGAAGACAACCGCCCTGGCCGCACCGCCTGTCCCGAACACAAGGACTGATTTGCCGGCAGGGTCAAAACCGATGTCTTTCAGGGCGCCCATGAAACCAATGGCGTTCGTGTTATACCCTTTGAGTTTATCCCCCTGCCGAACAATGGTGTTAACCGAACCGATAATTGTCGCACCCTCGGAGAGTTCATCGAGATAGGGGATGACTGCCTCTTTATAAGGCGTGGTGACATTGGCGCCGGATACATTCAAAATTCTGATCTCTCTTACCGCTTTTTCGATCTCACCTGGTTTGACCATAAAAGGCTCGTAAGTCCCTTTTATGCCAACTTTCTTCATTATCGCTGAAAAATATTCAGGTGCTTTTGTATGAAATACCCGTTCATCGCCTAAAATATAAAATTTTTTATCGATCTGCTGATTTTCAGAAACTGGATGACTTTCCATTTCATCGCCTCTAT
>JBAXVB010000234.1:0-6155 GCA_037129415.1 Deltaproteobacteria bacterium | reverse complement strand
GATATCAAGTTTTTTAATATCCCCTTTGCACAAAATAAAACCTGTCGCCCCAAAGATAAAACGAAGACCAGAAAGCAGGTTTATCTGGAAACCATCCAACAGGAGAATGTTCCAGAGACAACAACAAGGAATCATCGCGGATGAAAAGACAAGGATATGTGAAGGCTTATGGATTATGAATAAAAACTTGGATATCCTGTCAATTCTGAATGCGTCTTCTCGGCCTCTGTTGGTAATTGATATCCGGCACAAACTTTTTATTCAAGGAAAACATATCCCCAACTTCGCAATTGTTGCAGAATTACGTCGGTTGATGAAGGAAGGTCTGGTTACTTTTGAAAAACCTCGTTGGCAATCTTCTAATGGGAAAGTAATTGAATCAGCAATTAATAACGACCCACGGTATTCACTTTCCTTACATCTCTGATGAAGCCCGTTCTCTGTTGGTATCATCATCGTTTCCATCACCCTCTAAAACAAGTTCGATACCACTCACACCGGGAGAAGTAATTTTATCTTTGGGTCCATGGGAAAAATTTCGATCTTTGGTGAACTACTATTGTGATTGCATCCGAAATGATGGTCGCGCCGAAGCGAAAGCATTTTTTAATGAATCAAACAATACCTTCCTGTTTCTACCGTCCAGCGGAAAATCACTTCCGCGCCCAGGTCAACCATGGCATATTTCAATACCAATAGGAGAACATCTTTCCCGGTTTGTCCAGCGTCTAACAGCTCAGGGTGATGATAGTCTGCTTATTCTTGCCTATCCCATCCAGGTTATTCACATCTGCAATGAAGGTGATCCCGATGTGGATATCCTAAAACCAGTCTTTTACGTACCGTTGAATTATTCTCTGGAAAAAGGCGCACTAACTGTACAAATTGACACTGCAATTTATCAGGTTGATCTCGACTGGCTACAGCGTGCATTTAACACTCCGGAGAAAAGACGATCATTTTTTTCGGCATGTGGTTTTTTCGCACATGAAACAGACTGCGATCTATCCATGTCAAGATTGGCGTTGCCTGCTTTGGAGCATCTTACTGCTACACTTTCAGCTTTTTGCGCACACCGACTTATCGAACCTTTACGAACTGAAAACATCCCGTCTCAGCCGATTCGCCCCCCGCTTTCTACTGGCATTTATAACCGTGCTGTTCTTATGGTGGCAAGCCGCTCCAAGTATTCAAAAAATCTGCTTCATGAATTGAGTCGAATACATGATTTGGCAGACGCTGAACTGGACAGCACAGCACTAAAATTCCTTTTCAGGGAAGCTGACAAGTCGGAAGTGTCTGAATTATCTTCATCAAATGTTCATATTGCGGAAGTAATCACGCTCAACGATGGTCAGCGTAGCGCCGCAGGCTCTTTGTTGAACAAACCACTCACAGTCGTTACAGGCCCGCCTGGAACTGGCAAAAGCCAGGTAGTGAGCGCTGTGATAGCTAATTCTCATTTGTATGGCAGGTCTGTTTTGTTCGCCAGTCGCAATCACAAGTCAATTGATGCAGTTTATGAACGTTGTCATGATAGTAAGAACAAACCGATTCTTACCCGGTGCAATAGTCGTGACTATCCGTCATTGAAGATGACATTTTCAAAGGCTATCAAACAATTAAGGGATGGATCATGCGATCATGAAGCGGCCCTCGAAACTTCTCATTTACTTGAGGAGTTAATTCCTTTGTTGGAAGACCGCGAAAAAAAGCTTCATCTTGCAAAACAGCGATTGCTATGGCAGGAACGAATTGGCTGCCTGGAGCAGCAACTATCCCAACTGGAATTGGGTCTGCCGGCAGAAATGATAAAAGACTTGATATCCAACCCACAACAATTTCCAACTCGCCATCTGAAGACAGTTCAGAAAGTCTTGTATCAAATAAGGGAAATGGTTGATATAGGCTCTATAAAATACAGGTTGTACATTCGGCTAACTTGCCTTTTATCTCTTTCAGCTTGGACAAGTTTTCAAAAAGGCATGTGTCACTTTCCAGACATAAAAATTCCCAAAGGTATATTCCCAACACCATCGAAGTTTATGGCGCTGCAAGAGAATATGACTCTGTTGAATGATGCCGCCTTGTTTTGTGAGCTTCAAAAGCAGGTATTTGCGCTTGAACCAGAAATTAAAAAATTACCGGATTATGCCACACTATCCGACACCATTCAGAATATGCACACACGGATTCTCGACCTGTCCAACCGCGCGTTGGAAAGACAGCAGGCCTCAACAGGTGGCCTGGCCATAGGAGAAGATCGAGAAACGCTTGCCAATCTGCGTACAGTATTGGATGATATTTCTACCGGAATGGTACATGGAGAACTTCAAGCCTCGGCCTACAATGTTTTAACAGAACAATTGCCCAGGCTTTTCAAACACTTTCCCTGCTGGGCAGTCACCAGTCTTTCAGTCGGTAGCCATGTTCCTTTGCTGCCTGCCATTTTCGATCTTGTAATTATCGATGAGGCCAGCCAGTCTGACATTCCTTCGGCGATACCGCTTTTTTTTCGAGCACGTCGGGCTGGCGTGATAGGAGATCCAAATCAACTTACCCACATTACCACCCTCACCCGCACAAAAGATACCATTCTTCGTCGTCGCGCTGGGCTTGACCAGTTGGCTGACCAGCGGTTTTCTTATGTGGATTCCTCCCTTTACACACTCTTTGCAGATACCACTGGCGTTACGCCTGTCCTGCTCGGAACTACCTACAGGAGTGTGGCTGAAATTGCCGAATATTCCAATGAGCTGTTTTACGGTGGCCGCCTGGAAGTAGAAACCGACCCTGCACGATTGCCAACTGTACCCGGTTTTAAGCCTGGCATGCATTGGTTTGAAGTTGATGGCGAGGTAAAAAGCGGCGGAAGCAGCGGAGCATGGTGTGCTGCTGAAATCACAGCGGTGAAGAAACAGATTCAGGATATTCTCGGTAATGGATTTAGGGGCACACTTGGAGTAGTTACTCCATTCCGGGAACAGGCCGATCGCATTCGAGACATAATTCATGACGGCAGCCTGTCATGGGAATCTCTTCGTGCAGTGGATTTGGAGGTTTCTACCTCGCATGGATTCCAAGGTGGGGAACGTGATGTTATTCTCTTCAGTTTATGTGCAGGACCCGACATGCCGCAGGGATCTCTTAACTTTTTGCGGGAAACGGGTAATCTCTTTAATGTAGCTGTAAGTCGTGCTCGGGCCGTTTTACAGGTTGTCGGAAATAGAAATTGGGCATCCCACTGTGGTATCCGTCATATTGAAAAACTGGCGCGTCCTTCGCGTGTCGTTCATGAAACAAAAATGGATGCAGGGGGGGCATGGTTTCCACACGAATCCCCCTGGGAACAAAAACTTTATCAGGCACTTATCCAAAAGGGTCTTTCTCCTATTCCGCAGCATCCTGTGATCAACCGCAGGCTTGATCTTGCGTTGATCCGGCAGGATTTTCATCTTGACATTGAAGTAGATGGAGCAAGTTTTCATCGGAATCCTGACGGTTCACGGAAGATTGAAGATATATGGCGAGATATCCAACTTATGGGGATTGGCTGGAAAATTTTACGTTTCTGGGTTTATCAGTTGAGGGAAGATATGGATGGATGTGTGAACAGAATTTTGAATGAATGGAGTAACAGTCATGAACAACAAAAATGAAGTCTCGACAGACTCACACCTTACAACTTCAGCAACTGATCCGGCGTTGTCTGGGAAAATATTTCTCGACAAGCCGCTACCTTCTTTAGTAACTATGGGCATGCTCATTGCTTTGATAGTAGTTTTATCCGTGCTTTCAGGCTGGAAAATCGTCAATCTCGAACAGGAGAGGACCGTACTTGTCGGAAATCAGGTAGCTCTTGACAAGGACCGGACCCAATTTGAAAAGGATATTCAGACCCACAGTGAGATACTAATTCAACTCCCCAAACTTCGTACTCAACAACAAGGGGCGGATGTCAAGCTTGTTGAAACAGATGCGCATGTAAAAGCGGCTGAGGGTAGTCTGGCAGCGTTGGCGAATAAGACAAATAAGGTCGAGGAAGAATATCTCATCTTTAAATCCAAGATAACAGACTCTCAAATTCTGCTTACAGCCAATCAGAAAAAGACTGAAGAATTAAAGAAAGAACAAGCTGTCCTGGAACAGAAAAATGCAGAATTTTCTGTAAATATTAGTAATCAACAGAACCGACATGAGGCAGCGAAAAAGGAGGCAATGACTGAACAGAAGCGTCTTGCTGAGCTGAAGGATAGCATTGTCCAATACGAAAAGCGTTTGGCCGAACTTGATGCCGCCATCCGAAAATTAACCGGTAGCGAAGCACCTATCGCCAATCTCACTGAGCAACTTACCGGGCTGAAAACTCAGATTGGCGATATTGTAAAAGATGCCAGCACGGCCTCGAAAACCTTGGGAACTGCAAGTCAACAGGTAACATCCGATGCCAGTGTACTGACTGCCTCCGTGAATAAGGCCAGTGAAGCTACAACGGCAATACAAAAAGTTTCTGGTCAGATTGATGGATTGTCCGAACGGTTTGCAACCCGCCAGAAAAACCTGGATCAAGGGATGACTGCGTTCACGAATACCATTGAAACTATAGCAACTGTTTCAAATGACAAACTGATGCCGGCGATTAGCGCCATGAAAGAAAAATCTGATCAATTTAGCGAAATATCAAAACGACTTTCCGATGAGCGGCAAACCATCACCAAAGATATGGAAGAACTGTCAAAATCCATAGAAACCTTAAAAGGCATGGGTGAAAAAATAAAATCTGCAAATGATTCGCTAAAATCACAACAGAAGGACATGACAGAAACAGTAACAAAACTTGAGTTGAGCATAAGCCGGATCGAAAAACTGCCCAAAGAGTTGTCGATCAAAAATGACTCTGTTTTTCAGGCAGTTGAGGTTATTTCCTCTGTCGCCCAAGATGTCAAGTCCGCAAGTGACAAACTTGGTGTAGTCATCAACTCGCTGGAGCGAAATAGTAAGGATATCGAGTCATCAGTTAAACCTGCCTTAAAACAAGCAGATTAGACGATAAATCACATTCCGGCAACGAATCCACAAACTTATAACTTGTGAGCCGATACGCTATACAGAGAAAGAAACAACAATAACAAATCATTTCAAACTGAAAGAGAAGAACATCATGAACGCTGTCTCCGTGCCTTTCTTACCTCTTGGGCTGTGGTTGTTTGCCACAGCAGGCTGTATTCTTATTTTGGTGCTTGTTTTTGGTATGTTCTGGTATTGGCGGCAACGATTCCAATCCGCCCTGATAGACAGTCGCCATGTCGCCGAACTTGCGTCCCGCAAAGAACAGTTGCAGGCTGATGTGACTGAATTGCGAAACTGGATAACAGAACAAAAGAACGAACTGCTAAGACTAAAGTCGGATCGGGAGGAACAGGAACAAATCGGAAAAGAGATTACACGACTTCAAGATGAATGTGCCAATGCTGAATATCGTATCATTGAATTTCGAAAGGAGATTGGTGAACAGGAAAGCCAGCACCACTCTCTATCGCAGGCAGTTGATAGACTCTTTAAAGAAACTGAAGAACTCCAGTCACAAAAGCAGAAGTTTGATGATTTAAGTGAAAAAATAACGGAAGCACACAAGAACCTTTCCGACACAGATGAAAAATTGACTTCTATCAGAAAGGATTTTGAACTTTTAACTCGTCAGATCGCGGATCGCAGAATAGTGCTTAATGCTCTGAATAGCAGTCATGAGAATCTTTCTGAAAAGATAAAAAAAGATACAGCAGAGTCAGATCAATTATCCACAACTCTGAATCGGAAGGATGAAGAACTTAAAGAGAAACGCAGTTTATCGGAAGATATACGCCACCAGGCAGACACATTAACCAGGCAGACTGCAGAACGCAGGATTGAACTGGATACCATGCAAATCAAACATGAATACCTTTCAAACAAAATTGAAGAAATGACAGAGGAGAGCAAACGTTTAACAATTCTATCGCAGGAGCTTAATATAAGAATACAACCACTTAAGGATGATTGTACTCGTCTTGATCAAGAGCGAAATCATCTTGTAAAGGAAAACGAATCCCACAAAGAAGATATCAGAAACCGAAAAGAACAAATTGTTGATCTTGAAAAGCAAAAGACTGAGTTAA
>JBAXVB010000233.1:0-6155 GCA_037129415.1 Deltaproteobacteria bacterium | reverse complement strand
TACTGGTGGCGCGCCAGGCTCTTCCCCGGTGGGCATCCCTTTTAACTCGGGCTTCCGCCGTGATTACGGAACAGGGCGGATTTGCCGGGCATCTGGCCAATGTGGCTAGGGAATTCGGTGTTCCGGCCCTGTTCGGCATCCCGGATGCTGCAACGATTCTAAAGCAGGGTCAGGTTATCACTGTGGATGCTTCGCGCCAGGCAGTCTATGACGGATTGGTTCCCGTTCTGCTTTCCGATACCGGCGTTTCCAAAACCTGTCTTATGAAAGGTAGCCCTGTACATGAGATACTGAAGCAGGTTAGCCAGCACATCATTCCACTTCATCTGCTGGATCCGGACTCACGCGAGTTCTGTCCCGCCAACTGTAGCACATTTCACGACATTACCCGCTTCATTCATGAAAAATCCGTGATCGAAATGTTTGATTTTGGAAAGGATCATAATTTTTCAGAACGGTCCAGCAAACAACTCTATTACCGGGTTCCCATGCAATGGTGGGTATTGAATCTGGATGACGGGTTCAAGGAAGAAGCGCCAGGAAAATATGTCACCCTGGATAACATTGACTCCATTCCCATGAAGTCCTTCTGGAAAGGGTTTGTCGCCATTCCATGGGATGGTCCGCCTGCCATGGACAGAAAGGGCATGATGGCGGTGATGTATCAGTCCACGACCAACACTGCCTTGACCCCCGGCATTCGGTCTGCTTATTCGGAGCGCAATTATTTTATGATTTCCAAGCACTATTGCAGCCTGAGTTCCCGGCTGGGTTATCATTTTTCAACGATTGAGGCTTTGATCAGCGAAAGACCCAGGGAAAACTACATTAGTTTTCAATTCAAAGGAGGGGCTGCAGATACCAACCGGAAACTTCGGCGTGTGCATTTCATTAAGGACATTCTGGAAGAGCTGGGATTTCGGGTCGAAATCAAGGAAGACCATCTGGTATCCCGCCTGGAAAACCATGATATGGCGCACATGGAAAAGCAGATGGAAATCCTTGGGTATCTGACCCTTCACACACGCCAGCTCGACATGATCATGACTAATCCGGTATCTGTGAATTATTATCGGAACAAACTCAGAAAGGATATTGATATCCTGAAGACAGGGGACTGAGGGCATGGTACATGGGGCAGGGTTTCGGGGGCGGGTTAGGAACCCGCCCCTACCCACTATTATTGTCAGGATGATGCCGCAAATTTTTTTGGCAGTTCATTGTCAATGACATAGATGCAGACTTCTTTGGCGCCTTGCTGGGTATATCGGTATTTATTGCAGAGATTAGCTATCAGGAAGTTGACATCATTTCGAATGCGCTTGTCGTAGGTTTTAAAATCATCATTTCCATAGTCCTTGATGGCCATGCGGAAATTCTTGTTATCCATAAAAGGATCTAATGCTTTTTCCTTCAGGTTGAAGACATAGCGCTCATGAAGGGCATCAAACAAAAAGGTTTTTGTAATGGATTTTTCCTCCATCAGAATTTCCTGGGTCAGGGTTCGGGAAGTATATTCCTTTTGCACATCCTTTCGAAAAGACAGGCGTCTGGCTTGAACGGTTTTGGCTCCCAGCAGGTGATTTTCAATGCCTCGAAAGAAATCTTCTGTGATTTCAATATGATCTCCGGTATATTTACAGGTTTCCTCTGTGTCCAGCTCAAAATTGATTGCAAACATATAATTCTGAATGTCTTTTGAAATCCGATCCTCATTGAAATAATACAGCGATTCCTTGACTTCCTGTAAAATGGTGTAATTGTACATGTGAAGCAGGGAATCCAGAAATCCTGATGGAATTGAGCGAGCCAGATCCATTCGAACGTTGGAAAAAAAATTATGCAGGGCATTCATGTTTATCAGGCTGTCTTCTTTGGCGCAGGTGGAATAAAACTCGTTAAAAATCTTGATGGCATCGCGGCCTGAAAAGCCGGTTACCCCTTCAAATTCAGATTCGGCAATGATTTTTCGTCTGCGATGGGCGGTAAATCGTTTTCTGTCTTCTTCCGTGAGCCACGGTGGAATGTACCCGGTGTATATCTCCATTTTCAACAGTTGAAGATTGTCATCGCAATACTGGCGATATTTTTCAGAGCTTCCAATCCATTCCAGAAGTGCGTCGGAACGAGTTTTGAGGCGGGAGGAAATGATGACCCGCGCAAAATTGTGAAGAACTCTGGGCAGGAAACATTCGTCAATGTGTTTACCAAAAATATTGCGGTAAATATTCACTTCCGTCTGAATGTCCAGAACGTAAGGAATGTTGATATAAGCAATCCGATCGGAAAACGATTGAAAATCCTGAATGTTTTTTTTGTCTTCGGGATTCATAAGCGCCATGAACAGGGAATTGACATTTTCCTCGATATCTTCAACCTTGTGAACAGCCTCGCTGATAATGTTGTGGAGTTCAATCAACCGCTCGATATTATGCGATTTGATGTCCATCAAGGTATAAATCCCGTTGTTGGTCTTGGCGTACTGTGAATAAATGTATTTAACCTGATTGCTGTCCTTTAGCAAACCGTTGATGCGGGTCTGCAGCATGGGGTTGGTTAAGATATTCTGGCGCATGGGTCTGTCGCCGGGATTGAATACGGTAATCCCCTCTCCAAGCCTGCGGTTGAACTGATATGGCCGCGCATAAATCATCTCGAATACTTTCGTGGGGCTTTTCAGTTTTTTAAGCAGAGCCTCATACAGGGAGCTGCATATAGTACATGGGTTATCGTGAAAAACCCATTCATATTCCTTTTCTGTAAACAAATTCCACTTGAATTCATCATTTTGAAACAGGTCGTCAAGAAATCCCCTGCGATAATTCTTGGGTATCATGAGAATGGGATGATCATGGCTGGGGCATGGAACCTCGACAAAATTTTCCGGGAGATAGGCTGAGGAATAATCATCCAGAAATTTATTGTCCTCCTGGTCGCAGGATTCGTCGGATTCACAGGATGGCTCCAGAATGTTTTGAGGGGATCGGCTGAGCAGGTGAAGCATTCGATCCATTATCGGAATGGTGTCAGATTCGACGAATCCGCCCAAATCCTTTGAAGCCAGACGCCATACAGTTTCATAGCGAAAACCGTCCTCGGTATTGGTGTATTCCTCAAATTTCTTTAAAAGGTTGTTGAGAAAAGTGCTTTTCCCGCAGCCTGGCGGACCATCAAAAATGTATATCTTGTTTTGCTGCGCCCCTCGCTTGAGCGCGTCCACCTGGTTGATCAGGCGGTTGGCAAACAGCCGATCTGCAAAAAACGGATGGTCAGCTCCTTCAACAAAGAGTTTGCTGCAATCATAATTAATAAAATTAATCGACTCCGGGTCATCCGGATATTCATCCACGCCTTCCCCCACATAAGCCATCATCATATCATGGAACACCTGAAAAACATTTCGGAGTACCCGTGAAGGCCTCACAGACATGATTTTGATGAAGTCCTGAAAGAAAATAGGGGCGCGCTGATCCTGTTCGCTGATAACTTTGTCCAGGTGCTGAAGGGCAAGTTTAATATTTTCCATATATTGAGCCTTTAAAAGACATCAAGTGTGAATAGTGAATGTCAGTCTAAACCTGGCGCTTTTCACCATTCAAGGTTTTACAGGATTTTCTTCGAAAGCTTGCGTTTTTCCATGGTATAAACGATCCGTTGCCACTTGATTTGCGGTTCCTGAAGTGCATCCAATTTTGGTTTTTTGCTGGCGGCATCGGTTCTCGGCGTTGGCGGAGATAGCGAAATCACTTCACTGGTCTCGAGCTGTACCGGACCTCCCCAAAGGTATTCCATGCCCATCAGGGTATTGGCGATAAATTCCGTAACCAGCGGTTTTTCTTCAAAACGGTGATTCAGGTAAAGGGTGTTGTTGATTCGTTTCTCCGGTATGATTTCAACAAATGGGGGATGGTAGAGCGTATCCATAAGCATATTGCGATAATCCCTGACTTTTCGGCTTTTCACATAGTATTCCCAGACCATCCGCTCTTCATTTAGCCGCTTTCCGGCGACAAAGAGCTTGTTCAGCGTCATGAAATCCTGATCCACAAAAGTATTGATAAAGGAGAAATCACTGAAGTTTTCACGCACATGGAATATGGCTTCCCGACCTGCTCCTGTTTTTGCATCAAAACAATCCCGCTGAATTTCATTCTGAATTTTTTGAAACTGGTACGAAAACTTCCCTTTATTGGCCATATCTTCGATATAATAAAAGAGTCGCATGCCCAGGGCATAAGGATTCAGCCCCACACGGGGCATGGATGTTACACCAGCGTTGACTCTGGCAAACTCAACCTCATGGCTTCGAATCCTGTCATCCTGAAGAAACAGCGTTTCGTGCCAGTAACTGGCCCAGCCTTCATTCAATATCTTGGTTCGGATCTGCGGCTGAAAAAATAAGGATGTGTTGCGAACCACCTGCATAACCAGCTTCATCCACCGGTTTTCTTCCTTATTAATAAAATCCGAATGATCCATCAGGTACTGAAGCACATCTACACCCCGTTGCGAAGCAATGCTCTTGCTTTTGATAAAAAGTGCTTCAAACTCGGGATATTTTCGGAGTACATCTGAAAAAAAAGTCTGTTCCCCAAGGTCGCCATGTAATTTGTCACAGACGTTATAAGCTTCTATTTCCTTGATGAATTCTCCGATTTTAATTTTTTTGATATCCTGCAGAAATACGTCAAAATAATAATCCAACTTGTCTGATTGCCGCGAAGCCGGTGAACGGTGAATTTGGGACAGTTGATCGAAATAACCAACAAGATTATCCACGCCCCTGGAAAATTCGATGATGTAATCCACCCATCTGTTTTGTTCGGTTCGTAGTTTGGCGATGGCGCGTTTGTCCGAGAGAGCCTGGCCGGTAAAATCATCATCCCAGGTATGGCGGAAAAACAGGTTGTTCTGAAAAAAATCAATGTGAGCCAGAACATGATAGAATATCATGACATTGAGCCAGTCCGGATTATTGTCGTTATAAAACGAAATAGCCGGTCGGGTATTGATGACGGTTTCATAAGGATTTCCGGGATACAGCTCGTACTTACCCTTTTCTTTCAATACCTCGACGTCATGAACCCAATAATCATAAAGCGTGGGGATCATGACTTTAGGAGATAATTCCAGAAGGTCCCGGTTGGTGACGATGTATTCCAGTGTTTCATCCTGAAATCTCAGTCCTGCAGCTCTGGCCCTTTCCTTGCATCCTTCCATGATAAACTTGGTGTGCTGATCAATGAGTTCCATGTTCTCCTCTAAAATAAAATACAGGATGGGCAGAAAAAATATTTGCAGTTACTTTTTTTCATTCAGGAAATCAGGCGTTTGATACCCTCAATTATCCGGGGTTCATCAGCGTCTTTACTCATCGTGTCGAGGCGGATCATACTGGCTTTTGTGGTCAGAAGATCGGATTTTTTCAGATACCCTTCCACTTCCGTTGAGCCGGATGTGCTTGTACCATGCTCGGCGATGGTAATTCCCACCCGGCTGGCGTAAGTCAGCATCTGGGTAATGGCTGGTATCGCTTCCTTGCCGCCAACGTCCCAGTCATCGCCGTCTGTTCCATGAAACACGTAAATATTATAATCCTGAGCCAGATTCTCCTTGAGTACGATTTCATTGACTAACTTAAATGCCGAGGCAACCATGGTTCCTCCGGCGACTTGTGAATTGTAGTAGGTGTAAAAATCAGGGACTTCCTTGGCTTCCGTGTCATGAAGTATAAAACGGGATTCCACCTGCTTTTCGTATTGATACAGGAGCCAACTGTAGATCATCACATGCTGTGATACAATCAATTCCGTGGGTTTTCCGGACATTGATCCGGAATAATCCCTCAGGAAAAACACCACAGCCTGAGATTCATAGTCCTTTTCTCTGGAAAGAATCCGGTATATTTTATCCCCAGGTGATATTAAAAATGAGGAGAGGTCAATATTAGCGATGTCAGGCGCATTGCCCAGATGAATATTGGTTTCCAGAATTTTTTTCAACGTGGCTTTTTTATCCAGAAACTGGCCGAATCCCCGGTGCCTGTCGGTCATATCGTAGGTGTAGCGGGTAAGGGATCGTTTTTTGCCTTTTTCTTTTAAATTGGGCAGCTCAAATTTTTCCGTTAATATCTTGCCCAGGTCGTAGGCGCTTGA
>JBAXVB010000232.1:0-6165 GCA_037129415.1 Deltaproteobacteria bacterium | reverse complement strand
CTGAATGGGATATTCCCTTCCCCATCAATTCAAGCGAAAAAAATGAGAAATCCGCGTTGATAGAATCTCCCCTGTTTTCTCTCTCCAAGCTGAAAGATGCTCAAAAAGCCTTTGAAGACGAATTCATCAAACGAAAGCTGGAGCATAATCAACATGACATTGCCGCGACTGCCAAATCCATTGGCGTTGGGCAAAGTCACATCAGAAATTATCTAAAGCAGATTCAGAAGGAAAACAAATAATCAGAGCAGTCCGCAGATTTTAAATGCATGGACTGCCCTGCATGTTTAAAGTATTGCTTTGGAAGCAAAGGTTGTTCTTTTTACCAAAACCGTCAGCTTTTTTTACTACCATTCAAAGATGGCCTTCACCTTATTTCCAGCCCCTTCAATAGCAACCTCCTTGCATAAGGACCGGACCAGATAAACCCCCCGGCCTCTTAGAGCATTGATGTCAGGCTGTATCATCTGAACACTCTGATAATCGAAACCACGACCGCTGTCTTCAACCTGGAGTAATATTCTCCCGTTTGTATTATGAACAAGCAATTCCATGTCGATTTTTATCCAGCCGGTAGAGAGCGCTGCCAATTTCTCCCCTCGTGTGATAAAATATTTCTCAAAACCGATTGGTTCGCTTTTCAGTGTGGTATCCATCCGGAGAATGCCATGTTCCAATGCATTGGAGTAAAGTTCTGAAAGAATGAGAAAGATGTTCTGTTTTTGTTTTCGAGCTGCAACATGCGTTCCTATCAATAAATCAGTAAGGGTCTCGATAAAATTATCAGCTCGCATGGCTCCGGGATGAAGCGTAATGGACAGGTTCAAAATGGCAGGTACATCATCAGATATGGATTCTATTCCCTCTACCGGATGATCATCCAGTGTTGTATCGCATTTGATTTCCGCAATTGCCATATCATCCAATTGGGGCGCATCTCCACGGAATTCATTGATGCTACGACAGATGTCATCAAATCTCTGTTCCGGAACCTGGGATTTGGTCAGCAGTTGTTCAAGGCGTTCCTGACCAAGCTGGTCTCCAGCCGTGTTCTGGGACTCGACTATGCCGTCGGTGAAAAGATAGACACAGTCGCCATGCTCAAGGTTTATTTCTTCATAATGGAATTCACGATCTATCTCTGGCAAAATCCCCAAGGGCAGGTGCTGAGAGTGTATGCGGTTTTTTATAATACCACTTGCGTTCACCAGCATGGCTACGGGGAGCCCGAAATTCAATACTCTGGCTATATGATGCTTATAATTCCATTCTACCATGCATGCGCAAAAATAAAGCCCTGTCGGCATGATTGCTTTCAGGCGGTTGTTGATTTCAGATGCGATTTTTTTTAAGGAATAACCTCTTTCCGCCATTGCATAAAAAATAGAGGTTACAGGAATGGCGCCGAGGGCGGCAGACAACCCATGACCAGTGAAATCTCCCAGGAGTATATGCCGTACGCCAGGTACACCTGATGCGGTGAGAAACAAATCACCCCCTGCATCCTTCATGGCGGATAAAAAATGCTTGACATTTTTTTCTTCTTTTTCTTTTTTACGAACGACTTTGCCAAAAACTTTTTCCGCTATTTCATACTCTTGATTGAGGCGCTGATATAACCTTTCAAGTTCGGAATGAGCCGTAAGAAGCGTTTTTTCATTTTGCTTGCGAACCGAGATATCGCGGATGATTCCTGCGGCATGCCAGGTATCCTGATCCTTGAATCCCGACAGGGAAAGCTCCGCTGGAAATTCCGTTTGATCTTTCCTTAATCCCATTACTTCAGTTGTTTTTCCAATAAGTACGCCACGGCCGGATTTTACAAACTCCATAAAACCGGTTTCATATTGCTTGTGGTATTTCTGGGGAGCAATTATTGAGTGCAAATCTTTGCCTATGATTTCATGCGATTTATACCCAAAAATGACTTCTGCCGCTGGGTTCCAAAATGTTATATAACCTCGGCTATTTATCAAAATGATGGCATCAATGGCGGAATTCATGATTGCCTGGAATCGTTGATCCCTATTCCAAAGCGATTTTTCGTTTCGAACGGCCTGCTTCCTGTCAGTTGAAGCAATACTTTCGGCAGGCGCTAGTTTACGATCCCTTTTGAGGCTGACCACCCAATCAACTATTTCCAATAATTCAGATCGTCTAAACGGTTTGGCCAAGCAAGTCAAAGCACCTGCTTTTGTCAACTCTTCGAATGAGTGAACACAGCTTTCACCTGTAATCAAAATAAAATAGAGAGATGGAAAATTGCTGAGACCTTCCTGCACTAATTGAATCCCATCCATTTCAGGCATATTGATATCTGATATGACCAAATCGAATGGGCCTTTTTTTAGAATGGCAAGCGCTTCAGCACCGTTATTAGCGACTGTAATAATATGATCTGTGTTATGGAAAAATCGTTGCAGCGTGATGAGTGATGGCATGTCGTCATCAACGATTAAAATATGAAGGGAGGATGACTCTATCACGATGGTCCCTTTCGATTTGCTGGATTATCCTGTATATCCATGTAACTCATTTAATTACGATTTGATCTTGAATAATTTGTCAAAATTCGCCGTTAAAAAAATCTTTGTCACATTTGGACTCATGTTGGTAATGAAGATATTCGCATTATCACCGCCAAATCGTTCACGCATGATCAACAACATACCAAGGGCGGAGCTGTCCACATATATGCAATCTGTCATATCTATGACAATTGAGGATACAGAATCCATCTTACCTTTGTACGCATCTCCAAAGTCTGAATAAGTTGTAATGTCAAATCGTATTCCTATAAATACGGTAAGCGTATTTCCATCTGCGGAAATTTCATTTTTCAGTGCCATAACAATAGCCTCCTCGCCTGATGATCAGGACAATTAAATCGTGCCGTTAATGTACATCAACAAAATTTTTATGATTCATCGTAGGGGCGGGTTCCAAACCCGCCCGTTCCAAACCCACCCGTACATCATTGTATTTTTTGAAGTGACCTTTGTGATTTTTTATCATGGGATAGTGTTTCCCATATCAGGTCAACTTTTGTTGAAATTTGTGATAGTTCTTGAGCTATATCATTGGCTTCTTTGGTATCTGAAACTGGTTTGTTTTTTGGTGTAATTTGAGTTTGTGTATCTGATGGAGCAGGTGCTTGAGTTACATCCAGCGATTTTTGTTGGCTCATTGCATGTTCTGGCAACATGGCTTCCACGCGGGAAATTGCTTCCGCGATACCAGTCAATGAAGTACTCACCTGCTGCAATTTCTGCTCGATATCTTCAGCCCCGGTTTTTTTAGTAACCGATTGGGTCGCAGGGGGCGCAGCAGAAGGAGTCTCTTTACGTCTGGGTTGGTCATCTGAATTGGTTGGCCCTGTTTGACCCTGGCCGTCTTTTAGCAGCGACGATTTCTGATTCATAATGTCAATAACATGATCCAGTTTTGCAGACAACTGCTGAAATTTTTGGTTGATTTCATCTACTGTTGATACTTCTTTGGGAATAGCCATGTATGAACGGAGGCCTGCTACATCAGGTTGGCCGACAGGCTCTTTGTCGCTGTCCGTAATTCGAAACGTATCACCGGCGTACTTTTCAGCGGCCGAAGACGATGCCCGATTTTCATACTCAATGGGATAAGTTTGCGGCATGTCCTGTTTGAGAAAAAGATTATGTTTTGACCATTTGGCAATCGAAACAAGATTCGGAATATCCGCCTGGGTCAATATCGAAAACCCTAACACGGCAGCGGTTCCAAGGAAACACGCAAAGCTTAAAAACGCAAAGGAACGGATTTTTTTCGAAAAAATGTTTTTCATTTGTAAAAACAGACAAGTAAGAACTCCCGCCGGAATCAGAAATTCGAAAAAAAGATAGGCTGGCTTCAAGAAAAATGGCAAATGTGATAAAAGCGGCGTGTCAATGATGGCTTCCTTGAGGGGCAGATTGTTGCGCAACCCCATAATGAATGGAAAACAACAGTACAACGATATTGCAAAAACCGGAAAGATGATTGCAGGCCCAGCCTTGAGAAACAAAATTGAAGTGTAGGTAATAATCGCTGCACTCACCAGATAGATATACACAAGCTTCGGATAGGATATCCCCATTATCGGCATCAATTGATCAATCGGGGGAGATTTTATGTAATAAATCAAAAGGACGGGAATGCCAAGGCCCAGCAGGAGAAGGCACCCCATAGCAAACAGAAGCGACAATGCTCCATTTTCAACGGAATGATGTTCAGGGAGTTCATCTCCTACGATGTGTCTTGTTTCACTCATTGTAAGCCATTTAGCTATCAGAAGGCTTCCTTCTTGTCAATTGAATACGCATTCGGAGAAGCCATTGCCCGCTCCCCCAGATTTCCATACCGGTGATAATTGTCGCAGATGCTCTGTTCCTGGAAATATTGCAGAAGCTCGATCCGGCCTTCCATCATGACTGGCATGCGGGAAATATAAAATCCTTTTTCAGCCGCCGCAGCCAGAACCGCCGATGGCGCCCGGTCTGGATGCGCATAGCGAATCCGCTGTATTTTTGAAAGAATCTGAATCAGATCCCTGTCGGTCTGGCGAACAACGTTGGCACCTTTCAGGAGGGTCTGGCCTTCTTTTGAACCCAGAAACACCGTGGCGGTGTTGACAAGGCCGTGTGGAATGCTGACAAGCAGCGAGCATTCCGAAATCCGGACAGCAGCGATCCTGGCCAGGGTTTCAAAGAGCGAGTCATCGCCACGAATGCGGACTGCAACGGCCCCAACCGGAAGAAACCGGACAATGTTGTCCTGCCCTCTTAAGTGAAAGTAATCTTTTTCAACCAGGAAATCCTGTTCAGCGCGATAAAGATAGCTCTGAATGGCCCTTATGGTTTTTGAAATATCTGCCTCAATACCCGGGAAATGATTTCCGTCCAGTTTGATCCGCCATCTCAGGGAAAGCTGCAGGATTTCCGAGTCCTTCTGAATTGCGCCAATCGGGGGCAGGCCGGTTTCTTCAAAATTCATGAACTGACTAACATAATTTGGGCCGCCTGCCTTTATTCCCGATCCCAGCGAGGATTTTCTCATGCCGCCGAAAGGCTGCCGCAGCACAACGGCACCAGTGGTGCCACGATTGATATAAAGATTGCCGGCTTTGATCCGGCTTTTCCACAGCACCTGCTCCCGTTTATCAAGACTTTCAATTCCGGATGTCAGGCCGTAACCGGTCTGATTGACCAGATCAATGGCTTCGTCAAGATTCTTTGCGCTCATGACCCCAAGAACCGGCCCGAAAAACTCTGTAAGATGGGTATAACTTCCGGGTTTGACGCCCCATTTGATTCCGGGAGTCCACAGATGCGGATTGTATCCGATATTTTCAGGTTTCAGAGCCCAGGATTCGCCTGGCTCCAGCCTTGTGAGGGCGGCTTTCAGGTCTCCTGAAGGTGCCTGGATCAAAGGCCCCATCCGGTTTTCAAACGTCCAGACAGAACCCACTGAAAAACTTCTGGCCGCATCCACGAGTTGTTTTTTAAAAACAGCGTCTTCATAGACCTCTTTTTCAAGGATGAGAAGAGATGTCGCCGAGCATTTCTGGCCGCAGTGGCCAAACGCCGATTGAATGACGTTTTTGATGGCCTGATCCCGATCACTCATGGCGGTGACGATCGTGGCGTTTTTCCCGCCGGTCTCAGCAGCCAGAAATACATCTGGCCGCTCTTTGAGAATCCGCATCCCGGTATCGGTTCCGCCAGTCAGAATAATGAAATCCACATCTGGATGATGCGTCAGTTTCGCGCCAGTGGTCGATCCCGAACAGGGTAGAAACTGGAGAACATTTCTGGAAACCCCGGCTCTCCAGAAGCACTGGCAAAGCTCCCATGCCACCAGAACAGCAGTTGAAGCCGGCTTGAAAATAACTGTGTCGCCTGCTGACAGAGCAGCCAGAATTCCGCCGCATGGAATGGCGATGGGAAAATTCCATGGAGAAATCACAAGTCCCACACCTTTGCCCGTGCAACTGACATGATTCAAGTCGCAAAACGCCTTAACCGAGTGCGGATAATATTCCGCAAAGTCGATAGCTTCGGAAACCTCGACATCTCCCTCTAAAAATACCTTTCCGGTATTTGCGGCGGCTGCGCCGATCAGATCCGCCCTTGCCATACGAAGTTCGTTTGC
>JBAXVB010000231.1:0-6173 GCA_037129415.1 Deltaproteobacteria bacterium | reverse complement strand
TCAGGATGTCGTCTGTGTCTGCCGTCATGAAACGGATGATACTTGCTCTTTCGATTATCATAATGTATTCCTTTCGATGTAACCGGCTGTCTGTGAGCGCGTAGGTGCGCCGATAGGCAACCGGTTAATGGTTTAGGTTACTTAGTTCCCATGAACTGGATGTCGAGCATTCCAAGTCGTTTCTGGAATATTTTACCCTTTGCTGATAGTTTTAGTGCTTGTCTTTCGGTAATTGGCTCTAAATCAGGTGTGCAGGTGCATTTTTCATCAGAAAATGCCTTGCAACCTGCGGTATGGAACATCTTGAAAAGTAAACGATTGCCGGTTTTGCCGTCCCACTTGCCGCATACTATTTGACTTATCTTTGGGGTAGTCATGCTGGTGTTCCTTTCAGTTAGCGTGTTACTGCATTTCATTATCTGTAACAAATTGTTACTGCATTTCATTATCTGTAACATTGTCTTTCAATCATTGTTTTTTCAAACGATAAGATTTTTGTTTGCAAGCAGGGGAACAGAATTTATTCCCCTTTTTACCTGCAAGAGTTTTTCCGCATGTAACGCAAAGCTGTTTCTTTTTTTCCGTCAACCATTGGCTTGCTAAATTTACGTCAACCATGTCAAGAATCCGAACACCATTAACGATAGCATCAATGAATGCCGATGGTTTCTTGAAATACTCATAGCAGAACGAATCCCATGTTGCGGACAATTCACGCCATTTACCAGATGTGAGCATTTCGTCAACTCTTTGTGTCAATTCCCTGCAATCATCTGCCGCTGCGTCTGCTGTTGCTGTGAGGCGTTTGCTTGCCTCTCTGCGTAGTTCATCCCCGGATAACTCATGAAGCGGTAAACCTAATGGTACGAAAAATACATCTGTTCTTGCATGGATGGCCATGTTTATCCTTTCGTGTTAAACAATTCATGCTGTACTTGCCGCTTGGATTTATCGGTATCCAATTGACTGAGAGTTTCGCCATTGGCAATTTTCAAAAGCAGATCCCCATGACATTCCAAAGGCGCACAAAAGCAGACAAGATCGCGGCCTTTGAGCGCAAACTTGATTCTTTCAATCAATTCCGGCTGCGTCATAAGCCATGCTCTGTACTTTTCTATCACCTCGGCTCTGTTGCCGTCTTTGCCTATTTCGTAAAGATTCGCAAACGGGTTTTGTGGTTTCGGTGGCTTTATCCTGCCGATGTAAACGGAACCTCGCGGGATTCCACTTTTGTATTTATTTAGTACTCTTGGCATAATGTCCTTTCCCGGAATGTCCCCGGATAATGATGAAAAAAGATGTCTGTGGGAAGAGATTCAAGAAAAACAAATTTTTTTTCATGTTTTTGTTACTGACTAAAGATAACAACAACAGCACAAACAAAGACACAAGCAACGGTTTATAGATGGTAATCTATAGAATAGTGTGCATTTGTACACTCCAAAGCATATTTTACCATTTATCACTGATACCATAACTTTTCAGATAGTTACCCATAATTGCTCGTTTCTTTCAGGTGTACATTTATACACTGGCTTTGTGTGTTTAACCGGCTTTCAGGTGTACATTTATACACTGGTTCAGGTGTACAATTATACACCGATGATTGCTCTCAAGAGAACCGGTTCAGTTTGTTACCAACCTGGAACCCCCGGCCTTGCCTGGCATCTTTTGCCATTGGATTCTTTGCAGGTTTAAAATCCGGTTGTCCGAATTTTTCCCATCTATCGTCAATCAAAAATTGATGTACGTCACTTTTCTTTCCGCCATTGCCACGATGTGAGATGTCCAAAAAACCATGTTCGATGAGTTCCGTTAAAGCTGCGTTAAATTGTCTGCGGCTAATGCCTCTGTCCTCTGCTTTTTTGTATGGATAAACAAGCTGGCCATTATTTTCGATGTGCCAATGATCGCCACGTTTTGATTTTGTTTTCATCATTTGCCGCATCTGATAGAAGTCAAACAAAACGAGCATCCCCCACTTGCTCAGTTCCCTGAATGCCTGGCTCTTGAATAAGTTTCTATCAATAACTACGGGACCCGCTCTCATTTTACACCGGCCTGATTCTGGAACAAACCCAGTCAATGTAGTCGGATGTCGGATAGGCAACTTTTCTACCCAGAAAAAACCGGTTTTTAGGACCTAAACCGTGTGAATCCATGTTTGATAAAACCGCCGCGCCTGTGCCGTCAATTGATTCACGCTGCTTGTCCTGGCGGAAAACGTGCGTTTTACCTGCGAGTAGTCTCATAACCTCTTTTCTAAAATCAACCATGATAACTTTCCCCCCTTTAAATGTGTAAAATGTTTCATACGAATCACCTAATTTAGTGCAATGTGACACTACATGCAGGTGATGTCAACTGCGATAATGTGTATGTAGTGTTTTTTTCGGCTCTTTTCCTTTGGACTTTTTAGCTGAGGCGTAGAGTAACTAAGGGAGATATCGGAATTTGAGGCAAAGAAAAAAAAATAAAAAAAAAGCCATGAGAGTTTCCCCCCACGGCTCTTTACTACACAAAGTGTCGTAAATTGTCTTATGTATTATTGCATCGTCTGTTCCATTGCATCCCTGATTGATTGCTCTGAAAGATGAGAGTAACGCTGCGTCATGATCGTTGACTTGTGGCCTAAAATTTTTGAGATTTTGAATAGATCAATGCCGCCAATTGCCAACCACGAGGCTGATGTATGCCTTAAGCTATGCCAGACAATTTTCAACCGGCTGTCTGCAATTCCGTCATTCAATCCAGAATCCGCTAACGCCAATGTAAAAGCATACGGACAATGAGTCCATGCTTTACCGGCCTTATCCCGGAAAACAAAGTCCTGCGGTGCGCCTGATGGCTGATTCCTGATGATTTCAACGGCTTTTTCCGTCAGATACAGATTCCTATCACTCTTGTTTTTGGTATCCAACAGTAGAACCGAAGCGGTAGGAAGTGATACGTTTTGCCATTTCATCCCGAACAATTCACCCTGTCTGCATCCAGTTAGCAGGGAAAATTCCGCCATGTCTGCAACCACGGTATCACGTTCCCGAATCAAAAAAAGTAAGCGGCTGGCCTCGTCCCTGGTTAAGAAACGCTGTCTTGAATTGACAGATAGTTTCAGTTCCCTGCCTGGATACTTGGCCGGTGCCGGTATGATTCCAACCTTTTGAGCATACTGAAAAACCTGGCCGAGAGTAGCAACCACATATTGTGTTGTGCGTGCCGCTTTCTCTGCTTTGTCCATTGCATCTTTCAGGATAGTCAGAGTGTTGATGTCGGACAATTCCACAACCGGCCTATCGCCGATTAAACGGGATAACCACACTGAGCAATGCTGGCATTCTTTTTTGTGTTGTCCTGGTGATTTCGTAATTTTGCTGTATGGAAGATAACGGGTATTGATAAAGTCCCGGATGTTTATTGTCTGCATTTTTTTGGCTGCATCCACTGCATACTGTTGTTTCATGGTGGTAGCGCCGCCGCCTGTCTTTGCATTCGTCTTGAACGTTTCGAGTTTCGTGATGCAATCGCCGATAGTGACACCCTCTGACAGCCAACCGATACCAGTCTCAACCGCCACGCCTCGTACCTGGTACCTGATTGAATAATACTTGTCCTTTTGAACCCTGCCAATTTTCCTGGATTTATGTTCCCTGTATCTGATTCCCCGGTGATTCGTTTTTACCCAATCACTCATGATTCACCCTTTCCTGTTATTGGCTGTTGCTGGAAAATTGGGATAAGTTTCAGATGAAAAAAATCAATCCCAATTTTATCCCATTTTTTACATGTTGCATTATGTTTTGCTACATGGTAAAAGATGTTAATGAAATAACAGGATAAACCTATGATGTCAATGGTTTTTCTTGCGAAAATGGGATAAGATTATGATAGGTTTAAGGTAGTAAAAGGGAGTCTCAATCCCCTCAAGTCGGGGCAATGATTCGGACTCAAGTCCTGAAGCAGATCGTTTATGATCTGCAACATTATTCCGGCTTGCGGCCTGAGCCTTGACCGAAATATCTGCAACCGCTTCGATCGAAAAATCAGAAGAATTGTAATCTATGGCTCCGGTAGCCAGGAGATTTGATGATAGCGCCTCGCCGGTCAAAGTAGAAAGCGCGGCTAACGCCAGCGGCAGTCCCATGGACCGTCCATGTACATTCTATTCGGCATCCGGTGGCATCAGTGGAAATGTGAATAGATTACAAAAAATGCCGCTGAATGCCTGCGCAGCCTGAAATGCATCAATAACAGCCCCGAGGCTGGTGATGTCCAGATGGTCCATCAGCCATTTCGGCCAGTTGGCGCAGGATGCATCTGTCCGCGCGCCGACCATGAAATAATAAATGTTAGCCCCTTTCCCCTCGGAAACCATCACTACCGGTACCAGACTCCAGTTACTGTTTTCATTAAAGATTTCTTTTGGCAACAAATCCGGATTCAGGGAATTGATGAATTTCCGCCTTGCATGCTGTAAATTCGCATGTTCGGGGGATACCAACAGAAAGTGGGCCGCAAGAGATAAATCCATCAGCCTGCCATGCGTCTGCGGCAGCCGACTCTTTACCTCATTACTTAAATCACTGAGCTCTGGCCAGGATTCCGGCCAGTCAATCAGATCTGGCCGGGACAAATTGCAAACAGCGCAATCAGGAGCCAAGGCTTCCACGATCAGAAGATCAGGAGCTATTTTCTCGTCCATAATCAATATCCAATTACCAGCATTTTCAGTTTTCCCGTTGGATCAAGCAGATATTCTGAAGTCAGATTTTTGAAAAAATATCCACCACGGATTTCTCCGGTTTCAAATGCCAAGGAAACGAGAGTACCGTCCGATAACAACCACCCAAAAAGAAAGGCGACCTTCTTGACCTGTTTCAGCTCTGATGGAAGCTCTCCGCTGATCTCCAGACGGTTTCCGACTATTTTTTGATGGCGCATCCGAACATTCATCGGTTTAATATCAATGATATCGCCATTCTCTACCTGTACCCATTTGGCTGTAACAATCCGTCCGTCATAATCCGCTGCCTGCATGGACAGAAATTCCGGCCTGAAAGCCGCCGCCAGCAGCGTGTTTTCGAAACTGAAAGATTCCATGGCGGCCAATGGCCATTCCAGCATCTGTCCCCAGCGTTTCCGGACATGGTTCATCATGTCTTTGACGGAGGGATACCGCCAATTGATCACTTTTTCCGCTTGCCTTTCGGATAGATCGGAAGCAGCATCCGCAAATGGCGTAGTCAACCAGGCTGGCAAAGGTATATCCGTCATGTCATCGGAAACTTCTTCCGCATGACGGGCGGCCAGCACCATATCCAGACAATCCAGACACTCATGTACATGATCACCGACGATCTTTTCGTCTTCAGTACTCAATTCATGGTACGCATACGCCAGCACCAGTTCTTCTGCAGGGCAATTGGGCGCGGTTGCAGAACTCACTTTCATATTTCGCCGTACCGTATTCAACAGATTCACAACAAAAGTTTCCATGATCGTTACCTTCTGATATTGTGTGGATATCTCCTGGAAAGACCTTTCCAGAATCCTTTCCACTCCTATTCTATTTAGACAATACATGTTCCATGGCAGCGAATTGGCAATTGTACAACTCAGCAGATTGAAACATCACTCCGCACCCAATCAGCATCAATCCATCGATTTCTGAATGACCCCGTTTTAGGCGTCATGGTTTTGTTTTAATTCCTGCTGACGACAGAAACTGTCATGTCGGGGTTCGGGTTCTTCCATCCCTTGACGGCAGGGAAAGACCCAGCCGCTTCATCTTTCGGAACAGGGTGCTCTTGTGGATACCGAGCGAGCAGGCCGCAGCCAGACGGTTAAAATCCGCTTGCTCCAGGGCGTTTCGAATAACTTCGGTCTCCATCAGGTCCCGGGATGTCTGCATATCGGCGTGACATATCCTTGTCATGTAACGGGCCGACAGTTCTTCCGGTAAATGTTCGATAGCAATGACACCCTCGTTGCACAGGATAAAGGCGCGTTCGATTGCATTTTCCAGCTCGCGGATATTTCCCGGCCAGTCATGGGCCATTAGCAGGGAAATCGCTTCAGGGGCGATCCCCCGAATGGTTTTTTGCTGAAGCCTGTTGAACCTGGCGATAAATTGCTCCACCAGCAGTGGAATGTCTTCCTTTCGCCGACGAAGCGGC
>JBAXVB010000230.1:0-6218 GCA_037129415.1 Deltaproteobacteria bacterium | reverse complement strand
GATATTGGTTTGAAATCCCAGAGTATTGATCAGAAATGTTTCAACCAATTGAGCCCCGGCGATGGGGGCAGTAACCTCCATTAGCGGTTCATCGGCAAAGCATATCGTTCCTTCGGGCATGGCCCAGACATCACCGGTAAAACGGAACCCGGAGAGCGACCTGATAAACTCTTTGGGAAACAGGTTCAGGCCTTGAAGATACTCCATATCCGTCTGCGAGAACCGCATACCTTCAAGGCCATGTAAAGCATCCTCAAGGCCGGCTGCGACAAAAAATCCCCGATTGAGCCAAGCAGATCCACGAATATAAAGGGAAAATGTGGCATTTGCCGCCAGATTGTTTTCCTTGTAGGCGAGCATCATTGTAAGTTCATATAGGTCTGTAAACAGGGGACTGAATATTTTATCTTGATTCATGGAATAAACATGGGTTTTGGGTTTATAGATGATGATCCAGCGAGGCCGTGCGATGCTGTTTATTTATCTGGCAGAATCTCTTGCACACGTCCGATTTGACCATTGTCCAGGCGGACTTTAATGCCTCTGGAATGATGGGTGGCGGATGTCAGGATGTCCTTGACAATCCCGGCGGTGCGTTTGCCGGTTCGCTGATCTTCCTTCAAAATGATCTCGACATGTGCGCCAGGACGAATCTCTTTTCGGTGTTGTCCATTCATTATTTGTTCTCTCTCAGGTTGCATATTTGAGACACAGTAGCACGCAGAGTGGTTAAAAGCGACAGTTAAATAAATGCCATTGATCAAAGCCTGTTCATGTATCCGAAGAATGTACCGAACAATCTTACCCAAAATCAACTATGCTGATGTTTAATTTTGCCAGCGGCAACCATATACAGCAAGGCAGTTGAATGGTTCAGCCTCAGCAACGCCGAGGCATCTTGGTCATAAAACGCTCCGATTCCGCAACACCCAAGCCCAAGGGCAGTGGCTCCCAGATAAATCCGGTGGGCCAGACGGCCGGCTGAAATCATGGTGTATCAATAGGCGCGCGGCCCCGATACCAACTGAGATGGACATTCCAGCCAGCAGAAAGACAGACCGGCTTAGCCCCAGCAGCGGAAAAAACAGCACTCCGCAGACAAGGGTGCCGATGCCACCACCAGCAACATCTGCTGCATAAAGCGACCGCGGATGACCGGATTGGTGCGCGTACCGGGTGAATATGGCCGACACCACGAATCCAGCGACAGTCAGAAGCGCGGCCATCAGAATCAGATTCGTAGCACTGCTCAAGGTGCGGTTGTGCAGTATCCCATGATCCGCGGCCCGCTGAAAGGCTGCTTGCATCAATAGTTGCAGAAAGTTGGCTGGGATTTTCCGGATAAAATTTGCCAGCCACGGCTGCGGGACGACTATCGGCGGAGCAGTCCGCAGATGGCACACAGCAGAACACCAACAGAATACAAAACCACCGAAACCACATAGTGTAAGTCATGGATGAACCTCCTCCCAAGATCCCGATTCGACATCTCTATTCCCAGTAGTACGTTTCGTCAAACATGGGCGCCCGCTTGTTGCGCTCCGAGATGCATCGCGTTGGGCATGTCACGCACTCCTTCGTCTGTGCATCCCATGCCTTGGCGACAACCTTGAGTACCTGGTTGACAAGACGATCTCCAATTTCAGGAAAGAATACCTCGATTTCTTCGTATCCAATTTCGACATTGGGTATTCGTCCAGCAACCTTATCGAGAATCTGTCCCTTCATGTGTTTTGAATAGTGGACACAGAAGTCGGCTATGCGAGAATCATCAACTCCTTTCCGCAGAAGCAGTTTTTTGAGTTGTTTTGTTCTGCGGATGGTACTCTCGATCTCCTGAGCATACTCGAACAGGAACCAGTTCAGCTTTGTCTTCTCGGCATTTGTAGAGAAAAAACTGCCTGGTGATACAATACATCGGGCAGGCACATTGGTCGGATGCGGTTTGTTGGTCATGGTGTATCCACTTTCGTTTCTCAGCCTCAGCAACCTCAGATATGCTCTCTGCCGAAGTCGCTATTAGAAATTTTATTGACTTTGGAATGCTATCTAAAATTACACTGATGATCAAGTTGAATCATAATATTTTTGAAAGGAGTCAGGCATCTTGTTCTGATTTTTCGACTGTTTCAGTTTCCATCAATTTCAAAATGGCGAGACCGAATTATAATTTGATTCCGAAGGAAGTGATCTGGATTTTCAATGGTGTTAATGGGTCTTCCGGCATGAATCGCAAACATCAACCGTGTTTCAAACATGAGGAGACTGTGGTATCTTTATCCTCAACAGTGAAAAAAACATTTTAGGGACAAAGTTGATGTTGATGCATGGAAATCCTGCTGCCATTATTCTGGCCAGTCACGGTGAAACGACAGCCAAACGTCAAAAGTGAACTTGGCTGCTGGAATATTTAAATGCTCTCTACGATATTACAACACGCATGAAAGGAGCAACCACCATGAAGTATGTTGTCAAGCCCCTTGTTCCGGAGGATGTTTATACCGACAGAACAGAATTTCTGGACTATCTGTATCACACCGCCAGAGAAGCCGCCCATCGCAGAACCACATCCACCGTGCTGCTGGGCAGACGCCGCATGGGAAAAACCGAAATCTTCAAACGCGTGATCAATCGCCTGTTTTTCGAACAGGATATAAACGACCCACATACCGTCATTCCCGTGTATTACAGTTTCAAGGAAGAAAAAACCGACCGCTGGGAATTCGCAATCGGGTATGTGGAGAATATTCTGCGCTGGATGACGGCATTTCGTCTGTGTGACCCGGACATTATTTTGACCCATAAAATCAAGCGGCAGGAGCTTGTCTCGTTTATACGATCCAAACTGGCAATGACAGTGGGGCTGGAAGGCGCACTGAGACAGTTTGAATCGATTCAGGAAAAAGATATCACAATCCCGGAAGAAGAAGCCGTCATTTTCCCCCGGCGAATATCGGATTATGATGATATAACGATCGTCATGTTCCTGGATGAATTTCAGAACACCCGCCTGCCCCAGCATAATTTCAGCATTGTTGGCTACATGCAGGAAGCCGTGGAATCACCAACCTGCCCCCATTTTGTCACCGGCTCCGCCATGACGATTTTAAGCTGGGAGATTATCGGCAAACGCGCGCTGTTCGGAAGATTTGACAGCAAACCCATCGGCGAAATGACCGGTTATTGGGGAGCGGAACTGGCCCGAAAAGTTGCAGCGTTCTATCACGCCGATGTCGCCGACCTGATGGCGCCAGTCATAGCGGACAGGTGTGGCGGCAATCCATTTTATATTACAGCGGTGGTCAAACAGGCGGCAAAAACCGCCATGGCGATATCCGACGAAGAAACCCTTAACCGGATACTGGCAGTGGATCTGTCTTCCGGGTTTATCTGGGGGGAATTGCACGATCAGGTAACCCAGTGGATCGAGCGTATCAACGAACATAAAATCACCAAGTGGGTACTGTATTTGTCTGTCCTGGATGAAAACACCGATGAAAGCAGGCGCGGAGAACTGAAACTGGAACAGATTCAGAAACAGCTCATGGAACGCGAAGGCAGGCTTGTGCCGATTGAAACCATCCGGGATGTTCTGATCAAGCTGTCGTGCGGTGATCTGGTGGAATATCTGGAGCTGGGCGGATGGTTTCGAAAAGTAGATGATCCGATTCTGCTGGAGTTTTTGAAAGTCTGGAGAAGAATCGAGGTGGAAGGCCGACATGCGCATGAGATACAGGAAGAGCTGATCCGACGCTACCAGAACAGGAACGCCGATTCCTGGAATACCGGGGCTACCTGGCAGAGATTCATATGAGCCAGATTTTGTGGAATACCCAGCGGAAAAAACTGCCGGGCCGGTTTTTTCACAGCACGGGAGATATTCAAATGCCCCATGCGTTCATCTATATTGTTCATTGGCGCAGACTGAGGTCGGGTAATGGTCTGGATACTGATGTTCTTGGTGCCGCCTGGGGAGAGCAGTGGGTATGTCAGAGTAAATGGGTGCAGGGCAAAAAGATGGGTTTGGACGTACTGACTGCATTGTGGGAGCAAGGCGAAGCCGTGAGAACGGAAAAAGAACCGGACATCGTGCGGCTGTGGCTGTTTGCCCAGGATGGTCTGACCGGGGAAGCTGAAATCTATGCCAGGGAAAAGGGTATTTTGTGGTCATCCCGTCAGGAGATGGATGAGCTGCTGGACCATGTGGGATTAAGGCGGCTGCCGGAACTGAAGCCGTAGGACGGCGAATAATAATCAGCCACCCAAATCGGTTGTAATGGAAGCTATCGGGGTTTACAAGGGAATTATGGGATATTCCGGAAAGAAAGCCAATGGCGACCGGCTTTCAAAAATGATAATACTGTGCTTTGGTTCACATCAATCGAAAGTCTTGCCCGCGTGCTGTCAGATAAAAATCGCCCGTTGCTCAACATCATTATTGAGCAACAGCCCAAGTCCATTGAAGTTAAAAAGCTTACCAACAGAAAGAAGACGCATGATTTTTCAGCCTAACTTGACCATACTACCGCCGCCACAATTTCAATTATGGCAGGAACTTGGCGCGACGCCTCAACATTTTACACTTTATGGCGGAACAGCGCTTGCATTGCATCTTGGGCATCGGACTTCCGTTGATTTTGATTTTTTTTCCAATCAGCCTTTTGATCCAGACGCACTTGCCGCCGCCATTCCGTACCTCAAGGGAGCCGAGCGGGTGCAGGTTGCACCTAACACCCTGACATGTCGCGTTGAGCGCGACGGTCCGGTTCTAATTTCTTTTTTTGGCGGACTCAATATTGGGCGGGCAACACCGCGCGATCAGGCTCAAGGACGTGAGTTGTTTGTGGCTTCCCTGCTTGATATTGCCGGAACGAAAGTTGCAGTGGTGCAGAAACGAGCCGAAGCTAAAGATTATGTGGATGTTGACGCGCTGTTGCGGCACGGCATTGACTTGCCGACTGCCCTTGCATCAGGTCGCATAATTTATGGGCGCAGTTTCAACCCCATGATTACGTTGAAGGCGCTTAGCTTCTTTGATGATTTGCCTACACTAACCGCAGAGGTGCGAAGACGGTTAACTGCTGCTGTTGAGGCCGTTGATCCGGCCTGCCTTCCCGCGCTTATGCCCTACGTCATGTGGATTGATGAGAATGGACACGCGCCATGAAATCTTTACCCGCTACGCCTATACTTTTGAATGTGGCTCGTCGGGTTGTCTGGTTCAAGGAACCGGAAGAAGCGCTTGCAGATACGGTGCATTTTCTTGCCCATGTTATGACCTATGGTACGATTGAGGATTTAAAATCGCTCAAAGGCATAGTTGGGAAAGAAGAGTTTAGCGAGGTTTTGGACAACGCTCCTCCAGGCATCTTTGATGCTCGTTCGTGGGCATACTGGAATCTGAAATGTGGAAGGCAGCCCTCACCGCCATTGCCACTACGCGCAGGTCTTCAACCAGTGCGACCAGGTCTTTGATTTTTTTAAAATGGGAAAAAATGAACGACCTAAAACACCTTGTTTTCACTTCTTCATCGGATTGATTTGGACCTTGCCGGACAGGTTCAAGGCAAAGGATGTCATGCCAAATATCTGAAACAGAGAATATATCTTGACGGTTACAAGCGAAACCAGCTATATTTATAACCGGATTAAGCTACTTCCGGCAATAATTATAACCATGAGAGATCCTTCCCAAGTCGGCGGTGTCGGATTATCTGACGTGGTTCGAGGATGCCTATTTCCTGTTCACCGTGCGGATATTCGACGCGTCGCTCGCGCGCAGCAACACCAACCCGAAGAAGATCTACTGCATCGATCACGCCATGGTCACCTCGGTGTCGTCGGGGATTCTGGTCAACACCGGACATCTTTTGGAGAACCTTGTGTTCACGGCTCTCCGGCGTCTCCAACCTGATATTTACTACTATAAGACGAAGACAGGCCGGGAGGTCGACTTCATCGTCCCGTTACGCGGTTGCTCGCAGATTCTGGTCCAAGTGTGCGAGTCCCTGGCCGAACCGCGGACGCGGAAACGGGAAACCGCGGCTCTTGGCGAGGCGATGATGGAACTCGGCCTGAAAACCGGAACCATCGTGACCCGGAACGAGGATGAGCAGATCGAAGCCGGAAATGGAACCATAGAGGTAGTTCCGGCATGGCGATACCTCCTTGATCTGCCCGAATCTATGGATTTCGATCCAGTAATTGAACGATGTGTT
>JBAXVB010000023.1:0-27801 GCA_037129415.1 Deltaproteobacteria bacterium | reverse complement strand
GCCATCGTTTCCAGGAGATATTCAGACTGGAGTCTTCGGTCAAAACTTACTGTCGCCATTATTTCTCCTGTGATACTGATCTTGTTGTTTGCCGGATTGGCCTATAGCTGGTTTTTCTCCGATTTTGTCAGTACGGCAATGGAGAGATCCTACCGGATGCAATGCCTGGCTCAAGCGGATGAAATTGAAAAAATATTGGAAAAATGTCGTATTGAGCTTATTTACCTGTCGAAAAAACAGATTACGATTGAAGATGCAAAAGCTTTTCTGGAATATCACAACCAGACTGGTGGAAATATTTATAGGGAAGTTGGTTACATTGGTTTAGAAGATAACCATCGATTTTTATTATGGAACACGGGAACTTCGATTCTGGATATTCAGCCGGATCAATGGCAGGAGATGAAACCCAATCCAATGGTTCTCTTTGAAAATCTTCGATTGCTTGAGCCGGATCATGTTTATATCTCGGACATTTATGAAATATTTTATCCGATTCCTCAGAATCAAAACGGGAATTCAACTTCATCTGTTGTCATCCGGATGGCGGTGCCATGTACGAAAGAAGACGGGAAACCGGAAGGCTTGATTTTTTTCGGTATTGATATGGTTTATCTGAGAAATATTTTGTCGCTGTATAACTCCGCCAAGTCTCCTCTGTACGCATTCCCCCAATCTCCCGAACTTCGAAACAGCTATCTTTTCGATATGCAGGGCTGGATGCTGTTTCAATCCGAAAACATGGATGATCCCAACACCCGATTATCTACGTTGCGAATACGAAAAGGATTTACTGGTATATCCGGCAAACCTGATTTTAAGAGCGCTTTTCTGCCGGACACAGAAAATCAGATTTACTGGAAAATGGTTACGGCTGTTCGGTCCGGAAATCACAGTCTGCTCAGAACCGATCAAAAAGGGTTAATAACGATGATCTTGGGCGATAGATTTTCGTTGGTTTATGCACCCGTTCCATTTAGATCCCAAGCAGGCAGAGAACCGGAAATCATTTTCGGACTTGCTTACCTGGATCGATCCAGGCTGACGCTGCCCGAACTCATACAGCTTAGGTATTTCCTTCTATTGGTCATGATTTTTGTGATTATCGTGGTCATTGCAGCTATTCACATTCTTTCTGTTACCGTTTTTAAAACTGCTGGAAAGAAGGACTATCCAGATTCTGGAACCAATATTTTGAGACCCGTTTATGGAGACGATGCGCTGTGTTCAAAGCAGGAAATATCTGTCGCTGAAAATACCAAAGATCAGATGACTTCTTTGCCTCCTGAACTGGTTGATGGATTAATTCGAAGAAGCAGGGTGAAACAGAAGGAAGGTGAAAAGGAAAAGATCATGCCTGGTGAAAAACGTCCTGAATTCGGTATGGGAGATTTACGGACAACAGGAATGGGTGAGGCTGAGATGGTCGAAATCCGGCAAATACTCGTGAAAGAGTCGCCTAATATCCCTGATGCGACTCCTCCTGTCAGGAAGGGAAATCAAGGGCGATCCACCAGTACTGGGCGGATGGATGGCCTGCCAGATGGCCTTAGCAAACGCCAGCAAATAATATTTCCTTTTATTCTTGAAAATGGCGGAATCACCAGGCATGAATATCAGGAACTGCTTGGAGATGGCTTTCCGATCCGGGCTGCGCAATACGATCTTGAAAAGATGGTCAAAAAAGGTTATGTGAAAAAGATCGGCAAAGGGCAATCAGCTCATTATTATCCAACTGGCTCCACGCTGTTTGGGATTGAAAATCCCGGCAGGAAGGTATATCCTGAGACCTCATAGCTGACGATTATTCGTCCTGAAATAGCAAAGAATCCAATCAGAAAGATAATGCGTTTGGCTGCCACAAGACAGCCTCCTTCGTGCTGCCTTGCCGGAAACCTGATATTTCATTATATGGTTGAAAATAAATGATCTGGATGATATAGACCGTGCGATAGTTGTCTTTGGTATTGAATTTGAACGATAAATCAATAACATGTTGATAACAATAATGATAGTTGTCACTTTTTAAAATGATGATTTTTATTGGACAAATATAATGCCAATAAATAGCATATTGATTTTGCGTACGTCAACTTACTGTTAATTAATAAAAATATTGCTGGTCGCAAAAACTTTGTTAAAGCCAGTGAATATTTTTTTGCAGCTTCCGGATTATGTTACTTATTGTATGTTTTTGAAATGAAAGGATTTTGAAATGAAAAAAGTTGTTATTCTTTCTGCGGTTTTGTTGGCTGGTATTTCTTTTCAGTCGTGTTCAAAATCAATTAATGACCGACCGGATGCTGTCGATCAAATGACATCAACGAATCCGGAAACTGCCGGTTCTTCATCCCGGTCCGGTCCTTTTCTGATATCATCCAATGAAGACAGTGCAAAAGAAGATGTGGCGCATCAGTCTGAGGACGCAAAATGGCCAGTAAAAACTGAAACGTTAGAACAAACCAAATCAGTAGAAAAGTCTTCTCAGGCATCAAAAAAATATGAAAATGCCAAATTGCCACTGCCAAATACTGCAAAAATTGGTGAATGTATGGGCAAAGTAACGATTTCGGGTGAATATTCTGAAGTCGAAGAAATGGTGCTGGTCAGCGAAGCAACATCAAAAACAATTACAGCACCGGCAGAATATAGGGAAGTCGATGATGAATGCGTTTTAAAAGAGGCTAGCACCAAAATTGTTAAAATACCGACAACCTACAAAATGATTGAAGAGGATGTCGTGATAACCCCTGAAATAAGAAAAACAGTTATAATTCCAGCCAGATATAAAGAAGTTACAGAGAAAGTTATGGTGCATCCGGCCCGGAAAGTGTGGAAGGCGACAGATAAGGAAGGTAAAATCATGAAGCTGGTGATGGAGCCTGATCAGTACGAAGACGTGAAAAAGCAGGTACTGGTTGAAAAAGAAAGAAGTGAAGTTCAAATTATTCCGGCTGTCACCCAAAAAATTAAGAAACGGGTTGTCGATCAGCCAGAAAGAGCAGAGAAACAGATAATTCCTGCAATTACAAAGAAAATTAAAAGACAGATACTGGTATCGGATGCAAATACCAAAACGGTTGAAATTCCGGCTAAATATCGTGTAGAAAAAAGAAGAATCAAGGTAGTTCCGGACAGTGAAGAATGGCAAGCCGTTCTATGCAACGAAACTGCAACCCACGATATCATCAAGCGACTTCAGGGCGCCCTGATTGCAAAAGGGTATAATCTTAGTGCTGCAGACGGAAAAATGGGGGCGGCTACAAAAAAAGCAGTTACAGATTATCAGAAATCTCTTGGATTTGAAAGTTCTGCAATTCTTTTGAAGACTTTGGAATCACTTGGGATAAAATAATTCAGGTTTCCTGGTAAACCGATATGGATGATGCCGGAATCTAAAAGGCGGAAGGAAACCCGATGTCATGTTGCCTGACTTCTTTTACCGGCTGTCATCACAGGCAGTGACAAATGCGACACCTTCAGATATTTTCCACAGGACATTAAAGTCATATACTTTCATTCCAAAATGGCTTTTTTGAGGTGTGGACGCATAATAGGCGGGCCTGGGGTCCATCATCAGCAATTGTTCGATGAGCAGCGTCAACCCTGGGTATCCGGACTGTTCTTTTTCAAGGCAAAAGTCTCTGGCTTCCGGACTGAAATAGACCAGCATGCGGGCTTCCGGGATGTTTGGGGCAAATCCGCCACAGGCATTGGAAATAGCGTCAGTGTATGGCAGATATGGCTTGATATCCAGAACAGGGGTGCCATCCAAAAGGTCAACGCCTCTTAGGTAAAGATGGGTTTCTTTATTTTCCCGGATTATCTTCTCAAGCAGGACTGCCGACAGGCCGATGGGATTGGGTCTAAAGCCGGAACGGGTTGAAAAAACCCCGACTCGGCGGTTTCCGCCCAACCGGGGCGGGCGGACAGTCGCCTTCCAGTTGTCCCTCATGCAGGAATGAAAGACAAAGATGATCCAGACATGGGAAAAATCCTCAAGCCCTTTGAATGCTTCCAGTTGATCGAATGGAGGAAACACCTTTAATATGGCGCGGGCTTCTGTTGCCAGGCCGGGCTGGCGAGGAATGCCAAATTTTTCCTTGAAACAGGAGTCGATGATACCAATCGGTTTAAACGTGAATTCCATAGTGGATTTTAACATACCGCAAGCATGTAATACGACGGAAACAGGTTGTCAATAAAGCATTTATCCGGTGAAATATGGAATTGGGCTTTGAGTGGGGATATGATTTTACCGAGGGTGTTCGCGGTAAACATTTTCGTGCAATGCAATCTGGATATAAAATTACCATCAGGCAGTCTGATGGTACAACGATTGTAAAAGAAGTTGCACCTGTACCCGAAGAATGTATGGTCGTTCTATCACCAGATATAAGGGAATACTTTCCTGATTCTGAATCAGTGAATACAGCTTTGCGGTCACTGATCAATCTGATTCCTGTTAAACAGTGCATGACTGCGAAAGAGCCTTGTGCAAAATAAGGAGTTAATGCAATCATGACGGCGACATCATCATATTTTCGAAATATGCCTCTGGCGGCGCTGACCCGTGTGGCATCGGGCCTGGAAGACGCTGATCTGGCAATCCTGAATGCCAGGGTTGTCAATGTGTATTCCGGCGAGATTCTCGATAACTGCTCCATCGGAATCAAAGGCGAATGGATTGCCTGGGTGGGGGACTCTCCGAAGATAGTGGATGAATCCCATACCCGTATTATTGACGCCAAGGGAAAAACCGTGATTCCGGGCTTTATAGACGGCCATACTCATGTAGCCTGGCTCACTGACCCTGCTGAATTTTTGAAAACCGCCATGAAAGGCGGCACGACAACACTGATTACAGAGACGATGGAAACCTTTCCGATTCGGGGAAGCGATGGGGTAAAGGATTTTCTGGCCGCACTCAAAAACCAGCCGATTAAAATATTCGCCACGGTGCCGGCCATGGTTTCCATTAGCGGGAAAACCAAGGGAATGCCAGTTGATGTGCTGTCCGACCTGCTCGACCAGGAAGGGATAGTCGGCTTGGGGGAGGCATACTGGCAGTCCGTGATGCAGGATCCCGATGTCTTTTTACCCATGTTTGGCCAGGTGCTGGCTTCCGGTAAATTACTGGAGGGCCATTCTGCTGGTGCGAGCGGAAAAAAGCTCATGGCATACACTGCAGCAGGAATATCTTCCTGCCATGAACCCATTTCGGCTGAAGAGGCCCTTTCACGCCTTCGGCTGGGGCTCTATGTCATGATCCGGGAGGGAAGCATTCGGCGGGACCTAGAGGCAATCTCGAAAATCAGGGACTTTGGCATTGATTTCAGGCGGCTGATTCTGGTTACCGATGGCGTGTCACCGGCGGATCTGCTCCACAAAGGATACATGGAATATGTGGTGCAAAAAGCCATTGACTGCGGCTTTGATGCCATTACAGCCATTCAGATGGCCACCCTGAATGTGGCGGAGCATTTTGGCCTGGATGATCTTGTCGGCGGTATTGCACCGGCAAAGCACGCCGATATGCTGATTATTCCGAACCCTGGCAGGATTATCCCCGAGATTGTGATTAGCAGGGGAAAGGTTGTGGCTGAAAATGGACAAGTACTCACGCAGCCCCGGCGGCATGTGTTTTCAAGGCAAAGCCTTACCAGCGTCAATATCCCTGAGCCTTTGGAGCCTGCCGATTTTTCCATTCGCACTCCAGTGGATGCATCGTTTGTTCGGGTGCGGATTATTGATCTGATAACAGAGCTTGTCACTCAGGAACTTCAGATGGATATGCCTGTTGCAGACGGGCGGATCATCGCCGATACCGAAAAAAACATCATCAAGGTGGCGGCGATCGACCGTGTCCATGAACCTGGAAAGCGATTTGTAGGTCTTGTCCGGGGAACAGGTATGAAGTCAGGGGCTTTTGCTTCCAGCGCTGCCTGGGATACTTCCGACATCATTGTTGTGGGGGTTTCGGATGCGGATATGGCGCTGGCGGTAAACCGCATTCAGGAAATGCAGGGCGGGGTGGTGGTCTGCGATCAGCAAGCGATTCTTGCGGAGCTGGCTCTTCCGGTTATGGGCATCATGGCTCAGGTTTCCCTTGAGGAGATGGCCAAGCAACTTGATGCCATTCGGGTGGCCGTCTGTGGGCTTGGTGTGCATTTTTCTGACCCGCTGTTAACTCTCGTCACCTTGACTGGAGCGGCCATTCCGTATCTGAGAATTTGTGATGAAGGTCTGGTGAACCTGAAGAATGGCAAAACCACGGGGCTTTGGATTTAAAACACTGCGTCGTAACGAGTGGTACTGCAACATTCGGTGGAATGTGATAATTTTTGTGCAGAAGATAGTGTTAATATCAGTCTTAACACAGATTTTATTGAGGACATCGTATGAATATTTTGATTTTCGGAAATTGCATAACAGAACGATGCATGCAATATCGAAAAAACCAGGACTATCTTAGCGTTGCAGGACGTAAAAAAGTATTGGCCTTATCGAAAACAATTGAGGAACTGGGGCATGCAGTTGATATTTGCTCGGTATCTTATTCAAAACATACTCATTCAGTATTTATTGAACAACTCTCCCCAAAAAGCCGTTTAATACACGCGCCAACTATCGGATTGAAGGGCAAGCTCAGTTTTTTTAAACGAACAATCGGTACGATTTTTAATATATTTTGGCTCATTTTACATTTCAGAAGTTACGATGCCATTATTTTTTGGAATTATCATATCGAGTTCAGCCTTCCCGCCTTAATTGGTAAATGGATATTCGGAATTAAAGCGATAATGGACTACGAAGATGGGCTATTTCTGGACAAAGGCTATCAAGGAGCTATTTACCGTTTCTGGGAGAAAACGGTTTACCATCATTCTTCTGGATTTATTCTCGTAAATGAACGACTGAAATTTAGGCTGGAACAACATACGACAACAGAAAAACCATCCGTTACCGTTCATGGATTTATTGATGGCGATTTATTGAAAAGGCATAATAACTTGAAAATAGGTCCTGTTAAGCGGATCATCTTTTCTGGAAATTTCTCTACCGGATTTGGATTTCAGGAATTGCTCGGATATGTGGATCATTTACCCGATGATATTCTATTTGATATTACAGGAAAAGCCTCAAAAAAAGAAGAAAACGAATTGAAAAATCATATAGAACACCGCATCAATGTTCATTATCATGGATTTGTGGATGACAATAAATTTTTGGAAATAGTAGAAAAAGCCGATGCATTTGTTCTGTTGAATGACCCCATGTCTCCCTATAATCTGACGAATTTTCCGTCAAAATTTTTTGATTATCTGTCTCGAAACAAATTTATCCTGACCACTCATAATTCTTTGCTAACGCCATATTGTCATTTGAAAAATGTTGTTATTGTAAATAAATTCCCTTACAGTATCAGGCGGTTACATGAAATGACCGTAGCCCGTCAGACTAATTGTCAGCAAATCAAGGCGTTGGAACTGGATACTGTCAAGCGATTGAATGGATTTTTTAAATTGCTTAACATTTGCGATAACAACAAGGCAAGCCAAGATAAATTTTTCTAATGATTTCATATTGTGAAACCGTTTTTTCTCCTGAATCTCGCATCTGTTTCATGGAAGAAGTCAGGGAATAGATTGGTTGTTAAAAAATGGTATAAATGAAAGGCGAGATGGCCGATGTCTGTGCGAAGATGATAAGAACGCTCAGCATCAAAAGTATGATGAGAATCGGAGCCAGCCAGAAGCGCTTGCGTACTTTTAAAAAAAACCAGAGTTCTTTGATGGTGGATGCCTTGGACATTCTCTTCTCCTATGTTAGAACTGCTGCAGGGATCGTTTCTTCTCCCACGCAAAATCAGGGCGATGATGCCAGTAACTTTTTGCTGTCAGGTCAGCCTTTCGCCCCAAGTGGTCCTTGCCCAGCAGCTTGAGGGCGACCGCTACCGGCGTGAACACGGCAAAGAACACTGTCGCCAGGATGATCGTTGTCACAACAGTACCGATCACATGGGCAACCTTCATCCATCCCCTGTACCCAGGCCTGAGCGCCTGCCAGTTGAGCGCTGTGACGCTCGTAAAAATGACGCTGCACAGCAAAAAAACGGCTTGCACCGGCTGTACCCCGTGTTTCAGAAACCCGGCGATTCCGAAGACCGCGGCAATGATCCCGAGCCCGTAACCGAAAACCAATAGATTCTTTTTTTCCTTGTTCATATCAATCCAAATCCTGTGATATCTGTTCCTTTTTATACTGATCCCGGTTCGGCTGCTTCTCTTTATCGAGCACAAAATCCCCCAGAACCAGATAGTCCATGTTCGTACACATGAAACAGCGGTAGGCATCCTCAAGCGTGCAGACGATTGGCTCGCCACGGATGTTGAACGACGTGTTGATGATGACCGGGCATCCGGTCTTGCGGTAGAATGCGTCAATGGTTTTGTAGTAAAAACTGTTGCGAACTGGGTCAACCGTCTGGACGCGGGCCGAGTAGTCCACATGTGTGATCGCCGGCACCGTCGAGCGTCTGACCTTGAGCTGCGCGATTCCCTTGAGGCCCGTCTGGCGCGAGGCTGGATCAATCTGCTTCTCCTGCACCGGCCCGACCATGAGCATGTACGGGCTCTCGTAAGGCAGATCCACGAAATCGCGGCTCTTGTCCTCCAGCATGCTCGGCGCGAAAGGGCGGAACGATTCGCGGAACTTGATGCGCACGTTCATCTCCTCCTGCAACACTGTCGAACGCGCATCGCCGATGATGCTGCGGGCTCCGAGCGCGCGCGGGCCGAACTCCATCCGTCCCTGGACGTAGCCGATGACTTTTTCGGAAGCGATCAGGTCCGCAACCCGGGCATGGATATCGTCACCATCCAGGCGTTCGTACGGCGCGGTCCTTTTCTTGAGAAAAGCCTCAATTTCTTCGCTCGAATAACCTGGTCCCAGGTAGGAACCCTGCTGCATGTCATGCTGTCCATCGACGTTCCGCGGGTTGTCCAAATATTGATACCAGACAAAAAGCGCCGCTCCCAACGCCCCACCGGCATCACCGGCCGCCGGCTGAATCCAGATCCGCTCAAATATCCCTTCCCGGGCGATCTTGCCGTTCCCGACGCAGTTGAGCGCAACACCGCCAGCAAGGCACAGTCGGGTTTTGCCCGTAACCTCACGCACATGGCGGGCGGTCTTGAGCATGATCTCTTCCGTGACCTCCTGGATTGACCTGGCCATATCCATGTCGAACTGGGACAGCCCGGTCTCGGGCTTGCGCGGGCCGCGCCCAAACAGGCGGTGAAATTTTCCGCTCGTCATCGTAAGCCCGACACAGTAATTGAAATAGGACATGTCCAGCCAGAACGAGCCATCATCCTTGATATCGACGAGCTTTTCGCGGATAATATCTGCGTATTTCGGCTCGCCATAAGGCGCCAGTCCCATCAGCTTGTACTCTCCGGAATTCACGCGAAATCCGCAGTAATAAGTGAATGCGGAATACAGCAGCCCCAGCGAATGCGGAAAGTGGATCTCGGATAGCAGCCTTATACGGTTGCCCTCGCCGACCCCAAAACTCGTCGTGGTCCACTCGCCGACACCATCCATGGTCAGAAACGCGGCATCCGAAAAAGGCGACGGAAAAAATGCGGAGGCGGCATGTGATTCGTGGTGTTCCGTGAAAATGATCTCGCCGTCCCAGTCGAGCGCCTCCATCAGCGTGTCCTTGAGAAAGACCTTCTCCTTGAGCCAGACCGGCATGGATTTCAAAAATGACAACAGACCGACTGGCGCATAACTGAGGTAGGTCAGGAGCAGGCGTTCGAGCTTGAGGAAAGGTTTGTCGTAGAACGCGACATGCGTCATGTCCCTGATCGTGATGCCGGCTTCTTTAAGGCAGTACGCAACCGCGTGCTTCGGGAACCCGGCATCGTGCTTCTTGCGCGTAAACCGCTCCTCCTGGGCTGCCGCAATGATGACACCGTCCTTGATAAGTGCGGCCGCGCTGTCGTGGTAGTAAGCGGAAATCCCGAGAATGCAGGTCGGTGTCTTGTGTTTATCAACCATTTGTGTTCTCCTGGCGTTTCTCCGGGCTCGGAAGTCAGATCAAACCGTATGGGTCAGCTATTATTTTTCGATGGGTGCTTTCTCTAATTGGAGTTCTTTAACAATAATTTGAGCGATTTTAGTCCCCATTACTTCATTTGCAAGCTGATTAACATGCACAATATCACTGTATATTTCTTTACCAAGAATGTCAAATTCTGATGAAACATCAAAAACATATTTTATCGAACTGATCTTATTCTTTATATCATTATGTGCTGATAAAAGTTCTTTTGGTACTTGGTACGGTTGATAAAATGCGAAGAATCTTGTTTTTCCAAATCGTTGAGATTCAATTACACTTGCAACACTATTAGCTAACCTCAAGGTTTCAAAATATTTTTCAACCATTCTGGTATTCCAACCATCAGAAAACGGCTGTTGTTCCCTTCTTAGCTTTTCATAACCAGTAAATACTCCCATCCTTTTGTCTATTTCCCCTATGATAGCAGAGTTTTCTATCAATAATTTAACCAATGGGCTAGTTTCTGCGCGGTAAAAATAATTATAAGGATAACCTGGTCTGGGGTCATAGGAAGCACTTTGAAGCGTTTCATTATGACCGCCGTAGAAAATAACTATATCAGGCTTAAACTGAGGAAGAAACTCTATGATCCCATGTAGATGTTGGCGATGATTAGAACTTACAACAGAATAATTCGCTACGAATACACTTAGGCCAGTTAACTTTTCAAGTTCTTTATTGACGATGTTTGGAATTGGTGGATCCCCATAATAGCCAGTTGACCCTCCAAAAATGGCGACCTTAAGATCATTTTGCTTTGATTCCTTAAACGAAGGGCCTCGAAATCCGTATTCATTATGATCCTTTGTGTCAGGCTTGCCAGTAAATTCCACATAGGGAGATGGGTACCGTTCAATATTTTCTTGTTGGTAATGCCTCGGATAACCAAAACCGAGCCATTTATTTAAGACAAGGACATCAAATACAATAACAACGAGAACAAGATAGAGAAAATAGTTGGCGATTGATATCGCCTTGCTTAAGTTCCATTTTTTAATAATCACACTAATCTCCTTCTTCCAGAATCTCCCCGGTCCTTTCGGTGTGATATCCGCCGAGTTTTTCAACGCGCTGTTTGAAATCCGGTGTGCGAATTGTCGTCAGCAGGCGCTGGATGTTTTCCGTGTCAAAGAAACGTTCGGGGATTATCAAGTCGTACTGTTCGGTGACGACCGGTATGAAATCAAGATTCAGGGCTCTGGCAGCAGCAAAAATACCTAGGCCCATATCAGCCGTTCCCCCCAGTACCGCCGCTGCAACCGACATGTGGGTAAATTCATCGTCGTCATAGCCGTTGATGTCCTTGGGATTCAGATTGAGCTGCTTCAGGCGGTAATCCAGAAGAACTCGCGTTCCGGATCCGCTCTGACGATTCACGAAACGGATATCTTTTCGAACCAGATCATCAACGCCCTTGATGCCTTTCGGATTCCCGTGGGACACCATGAATCCCTGGTCCCTGAAAACCAACTGGACCCGTTTGACCGGAATATTCGGCAAGAATTTTCGGATATCTGAAAGGTTGTAAGACCCATCTTCCGCATTAAGCAGGTGAGAACCTGCCAGGTGGCAAACCCCTCTTTTGATGGCCATCAGCCCACCCATGCTGCCCACATGACTGGAGGAAAGTGTTAAACCGGGATGATGGGCGCTTAAACAATCCGCCAGAACATCCAGGGTATTGTCGTGACTTCCGACAACGACAATGGTGTTTTTAATGGAAGCAAGAGGCCGGAGCAGCTCTGCCTGGACCGGTTCATTTTCCTTGATGCCTTCCCAGTGATTGGGAATGCGGATGATGCCGTCCGCCTGGGTGAGGGTGGTGATGCATCCGGCGCCACGGGGAAGCGGAATGGCGACAATCCGGTCATCGACTTTTCCGAGCTTGACACGAAGAAATTCTTCAATTCCAAGTTTTGAGGGGATTTTTCGAATGGGTTCAACCGAAACCATCTGTCTTTGGGGCTCCGGCTGCCCAATCATTGAGCAGATGAGGGGTCCGACGAGCTGTTCATAAGCCACAATGGCCGATACCGGATATCCGGGTATGCCGAATACAGGTTTTCGATTAACAACTCCCATAATCACGGGTTTTCCTGGCATCATGGTGACACCATGAACCAGAACCTCTCCGATATTCTGAATGACGGCCCTGCTGAAATCTTCAGAGCCTGCGGATGAGCCGCCCACCATTAAAATAATATCAGCATCGCCCAGACAGGCATCCTGGACTATTTGCGTCATGGTTTCCAGATCATCCCGTATCATTTCATGTCGCTCGTATTTTCCGCCCCAAGCCTCAACGAGTTTGCCCAGAACTACGGAATTGGTTTCAAGAACCTGGCCTGGCTTCATGGCTTCGATCTGGGTGGTGCTACAGTCCACCAACTCTGATCCGGTGGGAATGATCAGAACTTTGGGTTTTTTTCGAACCTGCATCGATAAAATCCCTCCTGAAAGCAGGGCGCCGATGCTGTAAGGCGTGATCCGGTGATTTCGTGCAAACAGCAGCTCCGTTGCCACAATATCTTCGCCCATCTTGCGGACATGTTGCCATGGAAAAACCGGGGCTTCGATCTGTACCTGGTTTTCGCCGATGATCTGAACGTGTTCGATCATAATCACGGCGTTGGTGCTTTCCGGCAGTACATGTCCGGTATTGACATGGAAAGCGTCCCTGCCGATGGCCAGTTGTTTGGGCCTGGATTCACTGGTTCCAAAAGTCTTTTCCGCCAAGACGGCTATGCCGTCCATCGCGGCCGCATGAAAACTGGGGGAAGATAATTTGGCGAATACGGCCTCAGCCAGAACCCTTCCCACAGCATCTGGTACGGGTATGGTTTCTGAAAGCTGGGGCTCGGCAGGCAGAAAGGTTTTAAACAGAAGTTCTCTTGCTTCTTCCAGGGTTTTCATCTTTAAATATACATTTCGTTGATGATTCATTTCACACCCTCCATAACATCAATATAACAGTTCAACTTCAACCGGTTCTCCCTGATCCAGACCTTCAACATTCAGACCGATTTCAATCAGGCCGTCGGCTTTCACCATGGTGTTGATGAGGCCGGACTTTCCAAGTATGGGGTCCGCCACAAGCTTTCCATCAACTGTTTTCAGTTTTACCCGGACATAATCCACTCGTCCCTGGGCAGAGGACAGATTTCGGGAAAGAAGAGCCGGAACCCTGATCGTTTGGCTCGTGAGTCCCTTGATACCCGAAATATATTCTATAAATGGCTTGACGACTTTCAGAAACACGATCATGGCCGAAACGACATGGCCGGGAAGTCCCCATAATGCTTTTTTTTGCGACATGGCCAGAATGGTGGGTTTTCCCGGACTGATAGAGATACCATGAAACAGAATACGGGGTTTGGGCAGTGCAGAAAGCGCATCAATGGTGACATCGCGCACACCTACGGAGCTTCCGCCTGAAACCAGAACCATATCGGATGTTTTCAGGGCAAGGGCAAGGGTTTGATTCAGACTTTCGCTATTGTCACGGACAATGCCGTAAGAAATCGGAACTGCGCCGCAGGCCTTTACCATGCTGGTCAGTGTGTAAGTGTTAATGTCCAGGATTTTTCCAGGAGTTGGGGTTTCCGTAATCGGAACCACTTCATCGCCGGTTGATACGACTGCGACAACCGGTTTTCGATAAACCTGCAGGGTGTCTCTGCCAAATGCCGCCAGCAGCCCGATTTCCTGGGCTCTCAGCCGCCGGCCCGCAGATAGAAGGATTTCACCTTTTAAAAAGTCTTCACCCGGTTCTATGACACGTTGCCCTGGGGCTGTACTCCGTAATACCTCAATTGTTGTTGAATCTATGGTTTCCGTATGCTCGATCATGACCACGCTGTCTGCGCCAACAGGAAGCATTCCTCCTGTGGATATCCGGCAAGCTTCTCCGATTCCGATGGAAAAACCCGGAGTTTCTCCCATGAGCGACGTTCCCTTGACTGTCAAAAACGCAGGATTGCTCTCGGTTGCCCCGAAGGTAGAGCTTGCGCAGACTGCGTAACCATCCATGGTGGATCGTCTGAAATTCGGCAGGTTTTCGGTTGCCGACATCTGCTCTGCCAGAACCCTTTCAAAAGCATCAACCAGGGGAACTGTTTCGATTTCCATTTCAGAAAAGACAGATCGAAAGGCCAGAGCCTGTTCGATGGTTACAACATTGAAAAAATCTTTCATTTGAGAACTCCTGGAAAAAACATGGGCTGTTTTTCAACCACACTAAGGATTTGATAAATGACGGTCAAGGTTAATAACAAGTCAAATCAACCCTGTCAACCTGTGAGATGACGGAGTGAGGCCGATCCGACATATCCCAATTATGATTTTTTAAGAGTTCATCATTGATTCTTACATGAAATAATCATATACGGGAAAAGATATTTCTGCTGTTTCTGGTTTTTCACTTGATGTCTCCTGTAGGTGTCAGGGTATGAAACACTTTAGAATATCAATTGTTGTTGCGCTTTTTATTGGAGTTTTTCTGCACTCATCTTGGGATGTGAGCATCGCAAGAGCCCTGAAGCTGTCCGGTTTTATTGGAGACGGACCGGGCAGCCATGACTTAAAAAGGAATGTATGGAAAAATCGAAAAAAGCATCGAATAATCGCTTGTCTGCTTACATTCAAAAAAGCTGCAACCTGGCGCTGAAGGCAATGTTATGGGCTGGGGTATGCTTTGCCCTGAATATTGGTCTTCTGTATTTTGTTCAGTTGCTGTTTGGATTTTATCTGAAAACTCCCATGGGGCCGGATTTTATCGCATCGAATCCCAAGTTGATGGATGCGGTTGCGGAATTGTCGGAGATGGGTTTTGAACAGCTTTCCGTATCCATTCTCCTGACGGCGATTTTTACCTGTCTGGGGATACTTGCTGCGTGTAAATTTTTTTTTCTGGCGCGATATATTTCCCCGATGGGAATTATCGGACGTGTGATCTTCTGTGTACTGCCGATTTCCGGAGTTGTCGCCATGCTGATTCCGGAATACGTTCCGGTTGGTGGCTGGGAAATGGCGTACGCGCTGTCCGTTTTTCCAACTTTTGCGATGTTTAATATCTGCTTTACTATTGCCGATGAGTTATTACCGGAAGTGGACGAATTGATGGCGCTTTTTCAAAAAAACGATAATTCAGGAAAAAGATTCAATGGTCGGCGATAGCCATAATCCCTTGAGAATCTGCCTGCTGAGTTACCGCAGCGATCCGCATTGCGGAGGGCAGGGTGTCTATATCAAAAACCTTAGCCGTGCGCTTCGCGATATGGGGCATGAGGTGGATGTGGTTTCAGGACCTCCGCTGCTTCAACTGGATTCAGACATTCCGGTTAAACAGCTTCCCTGTCTGGATCTTTACAATCCGGATGATCTTTTCAGAATCCCTTCCATGAAAGAACTTTTGGATCCCGTCAATTTTGCAGAATGGGTCGGTGTCTCTACCATGGGATTTCCGGAGCCTTTTACTTTTGGCATCCGGGCTTTCCAGTATTTGCGGAATAAAACCCGCTGTTATGACATTGTTCATGACAATCAGAGCTTGTCGTACGGGGTCTGGGCAATTGGCAGGCGAATGCCAACCATTGCAACCATTCATCACCCCATTACCATCGACCGGAAAATCGCTTTGCGCTCGGTCAGTTCTGCCTGGAAAAAATTTAAATACCTCAGATGGTACTCGTTTATTGGCATGCAGAAGCGGGTTTCCAGAGCCCTTTCGCACATTATTACGGTTTCGACATGCGCTAGAAACGATATTTGCCGTGATTTCAATATGTCTCCGGACAAATTCCGAATTGTCCCCAATGGCATAGATACTGATTTGTTTTATCCCATTCCGGAAATTCAGCGGGAAAAAAACCGAATCATCGTTACCAACAGTGCGGATACACCACTCAAAGGGCTTTATTATCTGTTGCATGCAATAGCGGAGCTGTCCAAAACCCGTAATATCCGTCTGGTTGTTGTTGGATCTCCGAAAACAAACGGTGGAATCGTCCGCCTGATTACCCATCTGGGGATCGGCAGGTTGATCACGTTTACGGGCCGAATCAGCCACGGGGAATTTGCCCGTCAATATGCCAGGGCTTCCGCAGCAGTTGTGCCATCGGTTTATGAAGGATTCGGGCTTCCTGTTGGTGAGGCTATGGCCTGTGCCGTGCCGGTCATCAGTACCACTGGCGGCGCTCTGCCTGAAGTGGTCGGGAATGCTGGAATCCTGGTTCCGCCGGAAAATTCGAATGCCTTGTCAAAGGCCATTGCGGATTTGCTCGATAACCCGGAGCTGTCTGCTCGTCTGGGGCAGGCTGGATACGAGCGGGTTCATCAGCACTTTACCTGGAGGCGGGCTGCAGAAAAAACGGTTGAGGCCTACCGGGAGACCATTCGTGATCACCGTTGATTTTGGCAGGCTCTCGCTTCGGTCCGGTGATCGTGTTCTGGATATCGGATGCGGATCGGGCCGGCATACCGCGGCTGCGTATCAATGCCCGAATATCGATGTTTTCGGCACCGATCTTAATCTCAATGATGTTCAGCAGGCCAGAAACCGGCTGCTTTTTCACGACCATTGCGGGGAGCATGGCGGTGGAAGCTGGCTGCTTTCTGTTTCGGACATTAATTGTCTTCCGTTTAAAGATGCCAGTTTTGATCTTGTGATCTGTTCGGAGGTTCTGGAGCATATTTTCGATGATAAACCAGCCGTCACAGAAATCATACGGGTTCTGAAACCGAACAGCCCCCTGGTCGTCAGTGTACCCCGCTATTTCCCGGAACGGATTTGCTGGGCGCTGTCCGCGGCCTATCACCAGACAGCAAACGGTCATATCCGTATTTACCGTAAACAGCAACTGATCCGGCTTCTGGAAGCCCAAGGGGTGGTTTATCAGTCAAGCCATTTCGCCCATAGCATTCATTCCCCATACTGGTGGCTGAAATGCCTGGTCGGACCGGAGCGCACTGATGCGGCAATCGTGAACGGGTATCACCGGTTTCTGATCTGGGATATCCTCAAAAAGCCCAGAGTCACCCGTTTTCTGGATGTGTTATTTAATCCTTTGTTTGGAAAAAGTCTGGTCATCTACTGCTACCGTAAATAATGTGGCATATGGCATGGTCTGTGCCGCCCCCATGAATGACCAAAATATATAAAACTGGTAGCCGACACAAGAGCGTTTCTCACGCAAAGGCGGTAGGGGCGACCGGCCGGTCGCCCCTACTTGTTTCGTGTATTTCGTGGTTTAAAAGTATTTTCACGGCAAAGAACAATGATAAACGATATCGTTAAAAAAATTCCCATGCGCCTAAAACCTGGCGATTGTATTGGAATTGTGGCGCCGGCCAGTCCCTTTGAAGAAACGAATTTTTTTGACGGAATCTGTGTGCTGGAGAACATGGGATTTCGAGTGAGTTTTTCGGAAGGGGTATTCGCAAGATCAGGATATCTTGCCGGATCTGATGTGGATCGTGCAACCCAGGTGAACGCTGCTTTTGCAGACACCGCTGTTCAGGCGATTGTCTGCGCAAGGGGTGGCTATGGATCCATGCAAATCCTGCCGTATCTGGATTATGAGGCAATCCGTCAGCATCCCAAGTTGCTGATGGGATTTAGCGATATTACGGCGCTTCTGTGTTCGCTGTATCAGCGCTCCGGCCTTGTTTCTTGTCATGGGCCGGTAGTAACAACCTTAAAAAATGCTGGTTCAAAAACCCTTGAGTCCGTGTTCAATGCCTTGACCTTAAATGAATTGCCAGCAATTCAACTGGAAAAAGGAATCGTGCTGAGTCCGGGAAAGGCGTTCGGTCCTGTAATTTGTGGAAATTTGACGACATTGTGTCATCTTGTCGGAACACCTTTTCAGCCTGAAATGAACGGGCATATCCTGATTATTGAAGACGCTGGAGAAAAACCTTATCGAATAGATCGCATGCTCACCCAAATGAAACTTGCCGGGGTATTCAACGGGCTTTGCGGCCTAGGGATCGGTTCATTTGAAAATTGCGGAGAAGCGGATGAACTGTATGAAATCATTGTCCTCATGTTCAGCCCCATCCATATTCCCATCCTTGCCGGGTTCGATATCGGGCATGGACTTGAAAATATTGCTGTTCCATTTGGATGTGAAGCGGTTCTGGATGCAGATCATCAGTTGTTGACGTATCGCCTCATTGCAGGATAGCGAACATGAATCAAGTGGACCGCCTGATGCATCAGGCCATTGAGGATCGTATATTCCCCGGAGGGGTTCTTATAGTGTCCAGGGATAAACAGATCGAGTTTTTTGAGGCTTATGGCTGTGCAGACCTGTTTTCTGGCGCACCAGTAAAAAAAGATACGATTTATGACCTTGCATCTTTAACAAAGCCGCTGGCGACCACTCTGGCTGTGATGCAGCTCATTCAGGAATCCAGGTTGAGCCTGGATCAGTTGGTTGTATCCGTTTTGCCCCATTTCCTTGATCCGCTGATGTCTCAGGTAACCATTCGGCATTTGCTTGCACATAGTTCAGGCCTTGCGGATTACCGTCCCTATTACCTGAATCTGCGGCAAATACCTTTGAAAGAGCGAAAAAAACAATTAGAGAAAATGTTGACACAGGAACACTTGGTCTGTGTTCCGGGAAGACAGGTGCTTTACAGCGACATTGGGTTCATGATATTGCGCTGGATTATTGAAACGATATCCGGGCAACGCCTGGATCATTTCTTGTATGAATTTATATACCATCCGCTGGGATTGGAACGCCTTTTTTTCGTTGACCTGAATCAGCAAGCATGCAACGACAATATCGCAGCCACTGAGCTTTGTGACTGGCGCAATATTTTGCTCAAGGGAAAGGTTCACGATGACAATGCATTTATCATGGGTGGTATTGATGGACATGCTGGGCTTTTTGGGTCAGCAGTCGATATCGCACGAATGATCTCGACTCTTTTGTCGGATCGCAGGGGAAAATCTGGCGGGTCATTTTTTAACTCAGACCTGATTCAGGTATTTTGGTCCCGGCAGATGCCATCGGGAAAGGCTCTGGGGTTTGATATGCCTTCGACTGATGGCGCCAGTTGCGGACATTTTTTTCCCAAAAACAGCGTGGGGCATTTGGGGTACACAGGGACTTCATTCTGGATTGATCAGGAGCGGTCGATTTTCATCGTTTTGTTGACCAATCGCGTTCACCCTTCCCGTTTTAATGTCGGAATATGTAAGTTCAGGCCCATTATCCACAATCAAATCATGATAAATATGATGTAAGAAGATGTTTTGGCATAAAAAGCCCATTATCTGCATTTGGTGCATATACAGTATTGTCGCCAAAAGCTTCGGCGCCGCTTGCCTTGATTTTGTATTTTTTACTTCCCTATCCCAATAATATCTTATGAAGTTTCTTGCTTTTGATGTTTTGATCCGGCCTGGAACTTAATATTTCCCTTGAGAATGCCGGGATTTTCTGGTAGCCTCGCAAATTGTTCTGGTAGAAAATCATTTGTAACAACCATCTGATTTAAACGCGTCTGATTTTCCATTTTTATAAGAACAACTGTTAACATCAAGCTGTAAATGAGGCATTATGAGTTTTTTTAATGGATTCTTAGGGTTTTTTTCAAGCGATCTGGCCATAGATTTGGGGACTGCCAATACCCTGGTTTATGTGAAAGGCAAGGGCATTGTGCTAAGCGAGCCCTCCGTGGTGGCGGTAAGAACCGACAACCGATCTAAAAATCGGGTTCTGGCTGTTGGACTTGAAGCAAAAAATATGTTGGGAAGAACCCCGGGAAACATCATTGCCATTCGGCCCATGCGTGACGGTGTAATCGCGGATTTTGAAGTAACCGAGGCTATGCTCAGGCACTTTATCCACAAGGTTCACAACAGGCGGTCCTTCGTCCGGCCCAGAATAATCATTGCCGTGCCCTCCGGAATCACCCAGGTTGAAAAGCGGGCAGTCCGTGAATCTGCAGAATCCGCAGGCGCACGGGAGGTGTTTTTAATCGAAGAACCCATGGCTGCGGCTATCGGTGCAGGCCTGCCCATCACCGAGCCTACTTGCAACATGGTTGTTGATATTGGTGGCGGTACGACCGAGGTCGCTGTCATTTCTCTGGCCGGAATCGTGTATTGCAGGTCATTGAGAGTGGCCGGAGATAAAATGGACTCCGCCATCATGCAGTACGTCAAACGCAAGTACAATCTGCTGATAGGAGAGCGAACCTCAGAGGCGATAAAAACCACGATCGGAAATGCCTATCCTGACCCTCAGAACCTTGAAACCATTGAGGTCAAGGGACGAGACCTGGTATCGGGCATTCCCAAGATTCTTACCATAGATTCGGAAGAGATACGTATCGCCATTTCAGAACAGCTTGACGCCATACTGGAAACCGTAAAGATAGCCCTTGAACAGACTCCTCCCGAATTATCGGCCGACATTGTGGACAGAGGGATTGTACTCACAGGTGGCGGTGCTTTGCTGAAAAATCTGGATAAACTGATCATGGAGGAAAGCGGCCTGCCGGTGAGGATTGCGGACGATCCCCTTTCAACTGTTGCATTGGGCTCAGGAAAAGCGCTGGATAGCATTGAATTTCTTAGACAGGTTATGATTACTTAGCTTTATGTTTTCAAGAAAATTGCTGCTTATTGGTGGAATATTTGCCTTTGTTGTTGTCAATATCATCGTGCTTTTTGTTTCAGCCAGATATGTCAGTTCTTCGTCCGCTTCCAGGCGCATGGGAATTGCGATCGTCTCTCCGCTTCAAAATGCCGTAACAGCTTCTATCCATTCGCTCAGGTCGATGTGGATGCATTATTTTTTTTTGGTTTCTACCGAAAAAGAAAATGACAACCTGAAGAAAATGCTGGCCAGGACCATCTATGACATCAATTATTGCAAGGAAACAGAGATTTCCAATGATCGGTTCCGTAAACTCCTTGACTTTAAAAACGCCAGTAAACTTCAGTTGCTTTCCGCAGGGGTGATTGGCAAGGATCCTTCTCAGTGGTATAAAACGTTGGTTATTGACAAAGGTGTCTCCGAGGGAATCATCAAGGGGCTTCCAGTGGTAGTTCCCGAAGGGATAGTGGGCCAGGTGATTGATGCCTCTGACCATTACGCAAAAGTCCTGCTGATCATAGATTCAAACAGTGCGGTGGATGCGTTGGTTCAGCAGACCAGGGCGCACGGTATCATAAAAGGAGATTCAGATGGTCTCTGTCTGCTCAATTATGTTTCCCGAAAGGAGGTCGTTAATATCGGAGATGCTGTGGTTTCATCCGGACTGGACGGCGTTTTCGCCAAGGGTCTTCTGATCGGAAAAGTGACGGATATCATTCGGAACAAATCTGGAATATTTCAGGATATTGAGGTTTCTCCCTTCGTTGATTTTGATAAGATTGAAGAGGTTCTGGTAGTTCTCAGTCCGTCATCACAGAGCATATATCGCTGATAAAGACTGTAACTATGGGTTGTTCACAATCGCGTCCAACGAGTTCTATTTTTCGGGTTCTTTTATGAATCCCATGGTGCGAATCGTACTGATTCTGTTTTTGGTCATTTTTCAGACAACGATTTATTATGCCATTCCCGCCCTGAATCATTTCGTGGATGTGCTGATCACTTTTGTGATTTATGCTGGGCTTTTTTTACCCTTTCTGGAGAGTATCGTTCTGGCTCTGTTGCTGGGAGCGCTCATGGATAGTATCACCGGAGGACTCTTTGGTCTGTATCTGTCCATATACTTCTGGATAACTGTCGGGTTGAGGCCGTTTGTGATGCTGTTGAATTTAAAAAATGCTCACACATTACGGCTGCTGTTGGGAATTGCCATTGGATTTGAAAAACTGATGTTGTTTATAGGGACGGTAGCCCTGAAACAGGAAATTGTGTTTTCATCCGAAACCATTAGCGAAATGGCTTATCAACTGTTGTGGACCATGGCTTTGGGCCCCTTTCTTATCAGGTTTTTAAATGCTGTGGATCGCCATTTTAAAGTTTGATGCCAGTTTATGTGCGATCGAAATAGCCTTTTACCATGACAGATGCACTTCTCCCAAACTCCTTTTTCAAGAATCAAACTCCGGATAGCGACTGGTACAAGCACAGAATTATCGGGCTGTTATGCTTTGTGATACCCGTGTTTGCTTTTTTATTATTGCGGCTCTTTTACCTTCAGATTATTGAGGGAGAAAACTTCAGAAGACTTTCAGAAAATAATTGTATCCGCTTGCAAAGTATTGATCCGCCAAGAGGTTTGATCATGGATCGAAATGGACAGCTTTTGGTGGATAACCGTCCTTCCTACGATTTAAGTATCGTGGTAAAAGATGCAAGACCGCTGGAAACATCGCTTCGGTATTTGTCTCAATATACGCGAATTCCACTGGAATTGTTATTGGGGGAAGTTGAGAAAAGTCATAATCAGCCATCTTTTAAGCCGGTTCTATTGAAACAGGACATTGGAAGAGATGTTTTGGCGGCTCTCGAAGTAAAACGATTTGATTTGCCAGGAACCATTGTGGATGTTCGTCTGCGAAGGCTTTATGTAAAAAGCCAGAGTGCGGCCCATATCATCGGCTATGTCGGTGAAATCAGCAGTGATGAGTTGAAATCCGGAAAATATGCCGGGTATAAGCGAGGGGACTTAATCGGGAAAAGCGGGGTTGAAAAGTCATTTGAAAACTACTTGAGAGGAGAACGGGGAGGACGCCAGATTGAGGTGAATGTGACCGGGCAACTCGTAAGGGTGTTGAGAACCGTTGATGCAGTTCCTGGAAACAATATTTTCCTGTCCATTGATCAGAATTTGCAAAAAAAAGCAGAAGACCTGCTGTTGGATGTTACGGGTGCTGTTGTGGCGATGGAACCGGCGACAGGACACATTCTGGCAATGGTCAGCAGCCCTTCCTATGATCCGAACATGTTTGTGGATGGTTTCAGTCGTGATCAGTGGGAAACCCTCATCAGAAACCCTTTGTATCCGCTTCAGAACAAAGCCATTCAGGCCGAATATCCTCCGGCATCCACATATAAAATAATCACTGCAATGGCAGGTTTGGAAGAAGGTGTGATTGATGAAAAAACCACATTGGTTTGTCCAGGCTTTTATAAATTTGCAGATCGGGAATATCGTTGCTGGAAAAAAGGCGGACACGGTTCGATCAATATAGGTATGGCTATTGCGGAGTCATGTGACGTGTTCTTTTATCAGGTTGGACTCCGGCTTGGCGTGGATCGGCTGGCATCGTACGCCAAAGCCGCAGGATTGGGGGCTCTGACAGGGATTCAGCTCGAACAGGAGTCCATCGGTTTGATTCCAACTGCAGCATGGAAAAAACGCAGAATGGGGGTTGCATGGCAGGGAGGGGAAACCCTTTCGGTTTCGATTGGTCAGGGGTATGATCTGGCAACCCCCCTGCAATTGGCTACCATGATCTCAAGCATTGCCAATGGCGGAACCAGGGTTACGCCGCTGGTGGCCATGAAAATTCAAAATGCATCGGGTGAAACCGTCAAGGAATATTTTCCAGAAATCAAGGGTTATCTTCCAGTCAGTTCCAAAAACTTGGATATCATCAAAAAGGGACTTTGGGAAGTTGTTAATGGCAAAAGTGGAACTGGTCGCATCGCCAACATTGCGGGGATTGAGATCAGTGGTAAAACAGGAACAGCCCAGGTTTTCAGCCGTAAAACAGATTCGGAAAATGAAGCAAGGCGCGCACAGCATTTAAAATCCCATGCCTGGTTTGTGGGGTATGCGCCATCGGTCAATTCGAAAATTGCGGTGTCCGTGCTTGTCGAACATGGCGAACATGGCGCAAGTGCCGCAGGACCCATTGCCAGCGAGCTGATCAGGGCATATTTGTCTAAAAACAACAAGTGAGAGGAAATCATGTTTGATCGCCGACTTGTCCAGAATTTTGACTGGATGCTGCTCATCATCACCCTGTTGCTGGTTGCATCCGGACTGATAACCCTTTACAGCGCGGCGCGGGCAGGGCTGGAAATTACGCAGGCTTTTTATTTCAAACAGCTTATGTGGTATGGATTTGGCATTGTGATCATGATTGCCACCTGTCTCATCAGCTACAGGCAATTGGATCGATATGCCTACTCTGCCTACGCCGTATGCATTTTCCTGTTGGTAGCGGTGCTGCTGGTGGGAAAGATGGTTGCCGGATCCAAACGGTGGCTGGTTTTTGGCCCGATTTCCCTTCAGCCATCTGAACTGGCAAAGGTTGCGGTGATTCTTGTACTGGCGCGCTATTATTCAAGAACAGCCAGCATAAAGGGGATGCGTCTTCGTGACCTGGTTATTCCGATGGTGTTGATCACCATTCCATTTACTCTCATTGTCAAACAGCCTGATCTGGGAACCGCCGTGATGATTTTGTTGATTGCTGCTACCTTGACGGTGTTTATCAAGATCGAAAAGCGTCCCATGATTGCTATCATTTCATTTGGGACTGTGGCCATTCCCATGATCTGGTTACTGTTGAAGGGGTATCAAAAACAGCGAATTCTGACTTTTTTGGAGCCTGACAGGGATCCGCTTGGCGCAGGATATCATATCATTCAATCCAAAATCGCCATCGGTTCGGGAATGCTGTCTGGGAAAGGTTTCTTAAAGGGAACACAGAATGCGCTTTCATTCTTGCCAGAGCATCACACGGATTTCATTTTTTCTGTTCTGGCGGAAGACTGGGGTTTTATCGGATCTGCATCCGTATTGTTTATTTTTTTAATGCTGATTGTATGGAGCCTTAATATTGCACATGGTTGTAGGGACCCTTTTGGCGCACTTCTGGCGATTGGAATTACCGCGTTGATCGGCTGGGAGGTCTTCATTAATATTGGAATGGTAATGGGACTGATACCTGTGGTTGGTATCCCCCTCCCGTTTATCAGTTATGGCGGTTCCGCCATCCTCAGCATGATGCTGTGCATGGGAATTCTCATGAATATCAGCATGCGCAAATACCAGATAGAGTAAATAAAGATTTGCACGCCTTGACACTGGACAGGTGGAATGCTGGTACATTGCCATCCCGGTTTTGACTTTTTACGAGTTCATCAATGCGGTTAAAAAAATCAAAAAAAGTTTTGACAACATGTTCTGACAGATGTTATAGACCCGCAGTTCAAATTAAGATATTCAAGAATTATTATTCGTTTATCGTTGTTTACAAACTGAAATTCAATCAAAATGGAGGGCAAGCGTATGATTAATGTTGATGGGTCGGTTTTTATCCAGATTGCAAATTTTATCTTTTTGATTTGGATAATGAACATGATTTTGTATAAACCCATACGTAAGGCTCTTCTTCAGAGAAAAGAAAAGGTGTCGGATTTGGAGCGAAGTATTGCCGACTTCAACGTCCATGCACTGGAAAAAGAAAATGCATTTGCTTCCGGAATTAAGGAGGCGAGAGCCAACGGATTGAAAGAAAAACAGTCGTTGATACAATCTGGATCCGACGAAGAAAAAAATGTTATTGAAAATATAAACAAGAAGGCTCAGGCTGAACTTATCAAATCTCGCGAAAAAATCGCAAAAGATGCTGAGTCAGTTCGTGTTTCCCTTCAAAAAGAACTTGATACATTTGTCAATGCAATAGGTCAAAAAATATTGGGGAGGGCTGTTTAATGAAAATTCCAGTTATGAGAAAAGGGCCGTGGCGCGGCCTGCTGGTTGCAATGTCAATGCTGGTGCTGCTATGGGGCGGATTGTCATTTGCTTCATCAGGCGGAGATGCAGGCGCAGATGCACACGGAGAAGTCAAGGCCAAGGGATGGCTGCCCACAGATACCTACCGCGTTTTGAATTTTGCAGTGCTGGCTGGCGCGCTGGTTTTTCTGTTGCGCAAGCCGCTCTCGCAGGCCCTTGATTCCAGAATCAAGGGGATTCGGGCGCAGTTGGAAGATCTTGAATCCAAAAAGGCCGAGGCTGAAAGGGTACTATCAGAGTACAATATCAAGATTACCCGGTTAAGTCAGGAGTCCGAAGGAATTGTTGCAGAATATATTCGGCAGGGCAATGAAGCCAAGGCAAGAATTCTCAAAGAAGCGGAAGCATCTGCATACAAACTGGAAGAACAGGCCAGGCGCAACATTGAGAATGAATTTGAAATGGCAAAGCAGAGCCTACAGTATGAAATCTTTGAAAAAGCAATGACCAGAGCTGAAGAAATCATTAAAAAGAGCATTACTGCAGATGACCAGAACCGTTTGGTGGATGAATATCTCGACAAGGTGGTGGCATAGTGAAAAATCAATCTATTGCAAGGCGATACGCCAAGGCGCTTCTGATGATTGGCAAGGCTGATGGCAAGGCTGACAAATATAAGGACGAGTTGAATCAATTTTCCGGCCTGATAGCCAGAGAAGTGGTGCTTGAGCGGGTAATCAATAATCCGCTGTACAATGCAGCAGAACGCAAAAGAGTACTGGCTGACCTTGTTGTTAAATTGAATCTATCCAAGGTAATGGCATCCTTCTTGAAGTTGCTTTTTGATAAGGGAAGGTTCGTTTTTTTGGGTGCAGTCAATGAATTTTATCAGAAGCTGGCAGATGATCTCAAGGGTGTAGCTCGCGCCAGCCTGGTTTCGGCTAATGAGCTTTCATCCGAAGCTGTTGAAAAGATTCGCAAGGCATTGTCAAAGAAAACTGGTAAGGACATTGTCCTGGATATCAAAACAGACCCGGCGCTCATCGGCGGGGTGATTACCAAAATTGGGGATCTTGTTTTGGATGGCAGTATCAAAACACAATTACTCAACATGAGAGAATCTTTAAAAAGGGGTGAGAGCGTATAATGGAATTAAAAGCTGAAGAAATTAGTCAGATCATTAAGAATCAAATCAAGGATTACGACAAAAAGGTTGAGCTCAGTGAAACGGGAATCGTTTTGTCGGTTGGCGATGGTATTGCCAGAGTCTATGGCCTTGAGAAAGCAATGGCCCTTGAACTGGTAGAATTTCCTGGTGGTATTCTCGGACTAGTACTGAACCTTGAGGAAGACAACGTGGGTATCGCCATCATGGGATCAGATGTTCATATCAAGGAAGGGGATATTGTCAAGCGAACCGGCCGTATTGCTCAGGTGCCGGTCGGCGAGGCGGTTCTTGGCCGCGTGGTTTCTGCTGTTGGGGAGCCTCTGGACGGAAAGGGGCCCATTAACGCCAAGGAATTCCGACGCGTTGAAATGGTTGCTCCGGGTGTTATTGCCAGAAAAAGTGTTCATGAACCCATGGTCACCGGCCTGAAGGCTATTGATGCCATGACACCGGTGGGTAGAGGGCAGCGGGAGTTGATCATTGGTGACCGCCAAATCGGTAAAACAGCTATCGCCATTGATGCCATCCTTAGCCAGAAAGGTCAGGATGTTTTCTGCGTATATGTTGCCTGCGGCCAAAAGAAGTCCACTGTGGCTCAGGTTGTCGCAATTCTGGAAAAACACGGTGCAATGGCCTATACCACGGTGGTTGCCGCGTGCGCCAGCGACCCTGCAACATTGCAGTATGTCGCGCCTTATGCCGGATGTGCGATGGCGGAATATTTCAGAGACAGTAAAAGACATTCCCTGATTATTTATGATGATCTTTCCAAACAGGCTGTTGCTTACCGTCAGGTGTCTCTGCTGCTCAGGCGTCCTCCTGGACGTGAAGC
>JBAXVB010000229.1:0-6305 GCA_037129415.1 Deltaproteobacteria bacterium | reverse complement strand
AATGGAGGCCATTACCTGAATAATTGTCAACAACCTGCCCACGTTATCGAAGACGACACCCTTTTTTAAAGAGCAGGCACAGAAGTTTGAAGTTCAGAAGTACCATCTGATTCAGACATGGAACAAACATAACAACGTTTATGGAGCAAAAATGTCACCGATTCGCGTCGTCTTCATCGCATCGGAAGCAGTTCCCTTTGCCAAAACCGGGGGCTTGGCCGATGTCGCAGGCAGTCTTCCCGATGCGCTGCGTCAATTGAACGTGGATATTCGCGTGATTCTTCCAGGTTATCGACAGATTTTTGAACACGGTTTGCGTCATGATCTGGTCTGTCCCAACCTGCACACATGGTTTGGTTCTCAACAATTAACGTTTCAGGTACGCAAACTGTTGGTTGAGAATGCCGCCCCACTGTATGTCATAGACCGGGAAGATATGTTTGACCGGCCCAACCTTTACGGCAATGGCGATGGTGACTATTACGACAATGCCGAAAGATTCATTTTTTTCTGCCGAGCAGTTGCCTCGCTGATTCATTCCTGGGACTTTACCCCCCATGTGATCCACTGCAACGACTGGCATACCGGTCTGATTCCTTTGTACATGCAATCTGAACCGGCGTTTCGTCGATTCAAAACCCTTTTTACCGTACATAATATGGGATATTCCGGATTGTTTTCAAGTGACAAATTCATGTTGACCGGTTTGGATTCATCGCATTATCAGCCGAACGGACTGGAATTTTACGGGCGGTGGAGCATGTTGAAAGCTGGGCTGGTTTATAGCCGGGCTGTCTCCACAGTCAGTCCGACCTATGCGCAGGAGATTCAAACACCGGAATATGGAAAGGGTCTGGAAGGCGTTCTTCGCAACAGGCGGGCTTCCGTGTTCGGGCTTCTGAACGGTGTCAATTATCAACAGTGGAGCCCAGAGACGGATTCTTTGATTCCCGCTCGGTACACGCCTGGCGACTTATCTGGCAAACGCATCTGCAAAACCGCCCTGATTCGGACATGTCAACTGGACGAGGCCCTGATGGAACGTCCGGTCATAGGCATTGTATCCCGGCTGGATATCCAAAAAGGGATCGATTTGATCATTCCGATACTGAGAGAACTGCTTGAATCCCTGAATGTCGGCTTGGTCATTCTGGGAACCGGCGATAGCGCATTGCAACAGCGCCTTCAACAGGCCGGTGAACCCTACGCCGGCGCGTTCGCATTCATTCAGCGCTTTGACGAAGAATGGGCCAGACGGATTCTGGCCGGGGCCGATATGCTTCTGATTCCATCCCGCTATGAACCCTGCGGCTTGACCCAACTTTATGCCATGAAATATGGGACGATTCCTGTGGTTCGCGCCACCGGCGGTCTGAATGATACTGTATCCGAGGTGAATGAGCGTACCGGCGAGGGAACAGGTTTTACATTCAAGCAAGCTAATCCCACTGACTGTTTTTCTGCTATTAAAAAGGCTGTTGACGTTTACCGGATGCCACTGATCTGGAAGCGCATTCAGTCCAACGACATGTCCATGGATTTTTCCTGGGGAAAAGCAGCACAGAACTATTTGTCGCTTTACCAAGAATTGATGATGGACAGTACCATCTGAAGCTTCTCAGCGAGTCTGAGTCTGAACTCTTTTTGTAAAGGAATGGCTATGGACAATATCTCCCGGGGTATTGCAGGGATGAACGACGATCCCCTCTGGTTTAAAGACATCGTTATATATCAACTGCATGTCAAAAGTTTTTTCGACAGCGCCGATGACGGCATCGGCGATTTTCAAGGCCTTACCCAAAAACTCGACTACCTGCAGGATCTGGGAGTCTCCGCCATCTGGCTGATGCCTTTTTGCCCTAGCCCCCTTCGTGATGACGGTTACGATATCGCTGATTACCGCAATATCCATCCCGCTTACGGCACCCTGCGTGACTTCAGGAAATTTCTGACTGAGGCTCACCGCCGAGGCCTGCGGGTGATAACGGAACTGGTGGTCAATCACACATCCGACCAGCACGCCTGGTTCCAGCGCGCCCGCCGCGCCAAGCCAGGCAGCGCCTGGCGGGACTGGTATGTCTGGAGCGACACCCCGCAACGCTATATGGATGCCCGAATCATTTTCCAGGACTTTGAAACATCCAACTGGACATGGGATCCCGTGGCCGGGGCCTATTATTGGCACCGCTTTTATTACCATCAGCCCGATCTCAACTACGATAATCCCCATGTGCGCAAGGCGATCCTCGCCACTCTGGATTTCTGGTACGGAATGGGCGTTGACGGGCTGCGATTAGATGCCATCCCCTATCTCTTCGAGCGCGAGGGCACCAACTGTGAAAACCTCCCGGACACACACAGGTTCCTGAAGGAAATGCGGGCGCATGTGGATGCCAAGTTCAAAAACCGCATGCTCCTGGGTGAAGCGAATCAATGGCCCGAAGATGCCGTGGCCTATTTCGGCGACGGCGACGAATGTCACATGGCCTTCCACTTCCCGCTCATGCCGCGGCTTTTCATGGCGCTGCACATGGAGGACCGGTTTCCGGTTCTGGATATTCTGGATCAAACCCCCGCCATACCGGATAGCTGTCAGTGGGCGATCTTCCTGCGCAACCATGATGAACTGACGCTGGAAATGGTCACCGATGAAGAACGAGACTATATGTACCGGTTTTATGCCCAGGACCCCCGCATGCGGATCAATCTCGGGATCCGGCGGAGACTTCTTCCCCTGCTCGGAAATCACCGCCGTCTCGCGGAGCTTGCAAACGCGCTGCTCTTCTCCCTGCCGGGTTCACCGGTAATTTACTATGGCGATGAAATCGGCATGGGCGATAACGTCTATCTCGGAGACCGTGATGGCGTGCGCACGCCGATGCAATGGAGTCCGGATCGCAACGCCGGGTTTTCACGCGCCAACCCTCAAAAGCTTTTTCTGCCGGTGATCATCTCTCCGGAATACCACTACGAAGTTGTCAATGTAGAGGTGCAATTAGCCAATCCACATTCCACTTTGTGGTGGATGAAACGCCTGATCGCCCTGCGGAAACGATTCAAAGCCTTCTGCCGCGGCTCCATCGAATTTCTCACACCCGACAATCATCGTATTTTGGCCTTCACTCGCAGCTATGAAAAGGAAAAGCTGCTGATTGTCTGCAACCTGTCACGGTTTGTCCAACATGTTCAGTTTGACCTTTCCGCATATCTTGGGATGATTCCGGTGGAGCTTTTCGGACGGACCCCTTTTCCGATCATCCAAACAACGCCTTATTTCCTGTCGCTCGGTCCCCACAGTTTTTATTGGTTCTACCTCACGCCGGCCCAAACGGTTGTTGATGGGACCATACCTCGGGCCGGAGAAACAGGAGTTCCAGTGGTGGAGTCAGATTGTGAAGAAGAAAATTTTTTCAACGGCAAGGCCACTGCGCAACTGGAGGCGGTTCTGCCAGGTTTTATTACCCGCAGCCGGTGGTTCAGCGGCAAAGCGCGACAGCTCAAACAGGTCGGCATCCTGGACATGTTTTTATTGACGAAAGAATCCCGGCGGTGGGCTATCGCCCTGGTGCAGGTGGACTACCTCTCCGGCAATATGGAAGTGTACGCCGTTCCCATGGCGCTGGCGGATGAGAACCAATCCGATCACCTGTGGCTGGAACATCCCGAGGCAGTCATTGCAAAACTCAAGTTCAAATGCAGGCAATCGACCTTTTTGCTGTATGATGCAATGGTGGATGCCGCCTTTGGCGAAGCGATGCTGGATGTTCTGACCAATAAAAAATCCATTAGCGGGCGCCACGGACAGATGCGCGGTTCCACAACGCCTGCATTCCAGACTCTGCTTGCAAACGGCCACCCCTGCCCTCACCGACCAAGATGCATATAGAGCAGAGCAACACATCAATCCGGTTCGGCGATATTCTGATTCTCAAACTCATCCGCAAGCTCTCACCAGGGATCAATCCGGACTTTGAAATCGGTAGGCTGCTCACCGAAAAACGATTTCCGCACTGCGCACCGACCGCAGGTGGAATCGAGCTTCGGCTAAACCAGGACGAACCGATGACCCTGGCCATCCTGCAAGGGTTTGTGACCAATCAGGGCGATGCGTGGAGTTACACCCTGGATTGCCTGGGCCATTACTTCGATATGGCCATGGAACAACCCCCTGGAACATTGCCGGCCGCTTTCCCCGTCGATTTGCTGGACGTATCCCCATCCGGCGAGGCGGCTGAACTTATTGGATATTATTTGGAATCAGCCCGGTTGTTGGGCCGACGCACCGCTGAAATGCATGTCTGCCTAGCATCGGAACAGAGCTTGCCGGAATTCAAGCCTGAAGCGTTTTCCAAGCTCTACCAGCGTGCTTTGTACCAGTCCATGCGCACTCAGGTTGGCAAAACCCTGCTACTGCTGAGGCGGCAGTTCAACCGGCTGTCAGAGGGTCTGCGACCGCTGGCGGTTACTATCATGAAACACGAAAAATATCTGATGAACCGCTTCAAGGAGTTGCTTGACATCAAAATCGTCACCCTGCGCATCCGCTGTCACGGCGATTACCATCTCGGGCAGGTGCTTTTCACGGGAAGCGATTTTGTCATCATCGATTTCGAGGGCGAACCGGCCCGGCCCATCACGGAACGGCGCATCAAGCGCTCCGCTCTGCGCGATGTGGCCGGAATGTTGCGATCGTTCCACTACGCCGCCCATGCCGTTCTGCTGCATCGGCATGAAAACGTAACTCCACCCGAGGCCATTGCGAAGTTGGAGCACTGGGCGGAGTTCTGGTATCGCTGGGTGAGCGCTGAGTTTCTAAAAAGTTATCTTCAGGAAGCTGGCGAGAGCCGGTTTATTCCTGCCACCCGCAATGAGCTGCGCGTCCTTCTGGAAACGCTGCTCATTGAAAAGGCGGTCTATGAGCTGTCCTACGAACTGAATAATCGCCCGGACTGGGTTGGAATCCCGCTGCGCGGGATCCGTCAACTACTGGGCGACAACCTAAACTGACACGAAACTCAAATTCATCGCTTGACACCTTTCAAATTTTCACATAATTCTTCATAGTATTCCAGCGTCTGCTGCGCAATGGCTTCCCAGCGGAAGTGCGATTCAACCCGCTGGCGGGATTCGGCTCCCATGATTTGTCGCCTCTCCGGTGCACGCAACAGCTCATTGATGGCTGCCGCCAGATCTCTGGCATACTGTTCCGGCCTTAATGGCTCCGGATCGGCGCTACTTACCGGATCGAAGGGAACCAAGATTCCGGTTTGACCGTGAACCACAACTTCGGGGATGCCCCCCACGGCCGCTGCAACCACCGGGGTGCCGCAGGCCATGGCTTCCAGGTTGATGATGCCGAAGGGTTCGTAAACCGATGGGCAGACAAACAATGTCGCATGGCTATAGAGTACGATAATTTGTTCCACGGGCACCATATCGGGAATCCAGATGATGTCGTTGGGGGCGCCGACCCGAGCGCGTTCGACTTCAACGCGCATTTCACGCGCAATCGCTTCCGTATCTGGTGCGCCGGCGCACAAAACGATCTGCACCCCTTCATTGATGTAAGGCAGCGCATGTACCAGATGAATGATCCCCTTTTGCCGAGTTAGGCGGCCGACAAAAAGCACATACGGTTTGAGCGGATCAATCCCGTAGGCAACAAGTATGTCGGGGTTCAGCGTCTTTTGGTATTGCCCGGTATCAATGCCGTTATAAATCACCCTGATCTTTTCAGCATCAGGCTGATAGCAGTTCATAATGTCGCTTTTCATGCCCTGCGACACAGCAATGATCCCGTCGGCATTCTCCATGGCGGTTTTCTCCAGCCAACCGCTGACATTGTAGCCGGTTCCTATCTGCTCCCGCTTCCATGGGCGCTTCGGCTCCAAAGAGTGGACGGTAATGACCAGGGGAATTTCCATGAACTGTTTGACCAGGCAGCCCGCCAGAAAGGCGTACCAGGTGTGGCAGTGTACAATGTCGGCATTTCCTGCCAGGCCGGTAATAGCGATATTGCGTCTCAGAACATCAATAACCTTTTCATTTGCCTCCCCCTGGCGGAAAATATCCGGCATACCGGCAATCCCTGTCACATCAAAATTTGCGCCGGACTCTTGCTGATCGCCGAAACACAGCACCTTCAGTCGATGCCGGGCATCGTCCAGCCGTACCAGTTCGCGGCAGAGATAGTCCACATGGACACCTGCGCCTCCATATATGTGAGGTGGGTACTCGTTGGTTATCATCATGATTTTCATCGGCAGCCTCCAAACGGTGGATTTTTAAAGGGATTAAGTTCTTTA
>JBAXVB010000228.1:0-6390 GCA_037129415.1 Deltaproteobacteria bacterium | reverse complement strand
AGCGATATAGCGGAATTAGCCAAACCTCTGAGATGTTGAACGAACAATAAGTAATGAGTTATTCATATCTCCGATTACAATATGGGAAATCTTGATTCTGGCTGAGAAAAAGCGAATTGAACTTCTACCGTCACCAAACGAGTGGATAGCCGAAGCTCTAAAACGAAGTCCTGTAAAAGAAGCACAGTTATCACACTCAATCGTCATCAAACGCAGATGTATTGAACTTCCACATAAAGACCCTGCTGATCGTTTCATTGCTGCAACAGCATGGGAGAATGACTTTGTACTGATTACCGAAGACGAAAAACTCAAAGAATCAAAACAGATAAAACTATTAAAAACAGCATAACCTCTTATTGGACTTTGGACAATTTAGGATTTGATCACCGTTTCGACCATTACACAGATTTGCTGGTTCCCTATCGTTTTTCAACGATTTCATCGGATACTATGACACCGGTTATATTTCATGCCAGCTATGTTGAAGCACCTTCCTTAGCCGGTTATGGCTTAAAAAGTATCTGCCCTTCTGATCTCCCTAACTTCAACTCTTTTCCGTCAGACAGAGGGCGGAAAATCTATCGAATATCATATTTCTTACTGTAGCCTCGCGGGGTGATCATCAGCCCCTGATATTCAAATGTTGAACTATTTCCGATGAAAACTGTGGTCAGCATGGAGACCGATGCCGAATGTAGATGCTCGAGTGTGGTCAAGCCGATTTCCTGCTCTTCCCGCATGGCGCTGGTGACGATGCCGACCGGCGTATTTTTATCCCGATGTTTTAAAATGATCTGCTGCGCCCTTTCCAGTTGGGTGGATCGGCGCTTGCTTTTGGGGTTGTAGAGGACAATCACAAAATCTGCAAGAGCTGTGGCATTCAGACGCTTTTCAATGACTTCCCATGGTGTTAGCAGATCGCTGAGGCTGATGCACGCAAAGTCATGGGTTAGCGGCGCGCCCAAGAGCGATGCACCGGCGCAGACCGCAGGAATTCCGGGAACAATTTCGACTTGAAGCGTCTGCGGGTGAATGGCGGCGCGAGTGTCTGGTTTCAGAATCGGAATTCCTCGGATGGCGCATATCTCCAGAACCAGGCCCGCCATGGCATAAATTCCCGAATCGCCGCTTGATACGATCGCGCAGGACTTGCCCGACAAGGCTTCTGCAATGGCGGCCTCGACCCGGTCCACTTCCTGAGTCATGGCAGAGCTGATGATCCTCTTGCCTTTGATTAGCGGCCGGATCAGATTGAGGTATGTCGAGTATCCAGCAACCGTGTCAACGGCTTCCAGAACATCGCAGGCCCGTTTTGACAGATGATCAGGATTGCCTGGTCCTAATCCGACAACGAAAAGTTTATTCGGGCAATGGCCAAGGTTACATTCGGGCTGATCTGTTTGGGAACAATCAGTTTCCCGTTCTCCGATGCCAGAATTGCTGCTGCTTCGCATACGCTGGGTACTCCTATGTGTTGATTAACGATGTCCGAGGGATTCGGGCTGTCTATTTCAGACAACTCTTCTTTTGTGAAAAACCGGATGGGAATGCGAAGGCTTTTGGCTACTTCCAGCAGCCCCGCCTCATCGGATTTGATATCAATCGTGGCGATACATTTCAGACTATTCATGGATAAAGCAAATTTATCCATATTTTTGACCAGAAACTCATGTATCTCATTGGCGCTGGTGTTGCGGTTGCACCCCATTCCAGCGATCAGGGATTTTGGTCGCAGTATCAGACATGGGTCCGGAAAGCACATCAGACGATCGTCAATCACAACAGCAGGAGAAGTAGCGCCGCCGGCATCCTGCCTGCTTGATGTCTGTGTCAGAGGAATCATATTATCAAGCTCTGATACTTTATCCATCCGATGATACGGATCATGTAAATAGACAGGAGCCTGGTTCAGAAAGGCCATACTTATGGTTTTGATGGCCTCGGGATTTTCGATGAACAGGCCGTTATCGACCGCAATAACATCAATAGCCGGAACCTGATGAATATCCGTTGCCGTGGTGATGACGGCAGTTGCCTGGAGTTTTTCGGAAATGTCTATTGCCAGGCGATTGGCGCCGCCGATGTGGCCTGAAAGCAGGCTTATGACATGCCTGCCTTTTTCATCCATGACAACTACGGCAGGATCTTTGGTTTTCGAGGCGATGCAGGGGGCGATGAGCCGCACCACTATGCCGGTGGACATGATAAAGACATGTCCTCTAAAAAGGGAGAAGCGATCCTTTACACAGTCAGCCAGCCGGGCAAAGGAAAAACAGGGGGCAGGACAAGGCAAAAGACTTTCAGAAACATGCAGTAGTCCCGAAAAAGCATCCATTAGCTTCAGCGCCATGGAAAGTCCATCGGGAGTGATTGCCCAGATAGCAAGTGGCTCCGGCATCCTGCCAGCAAGTAGAGCTGGCAGGATGCCGGAAAGTTGTTGAGGATCGGGTAAGTTCACTGCGGCTCTTTTTCCCTGAACCCGTGCGTAAAGGCTTTGTCATAGAGCTTGGAGCGGTGTTTCAAGCTTTCCAGGGTTACATCAAGCACCTTGCCGACGATAACCAGGGCCTGACGGGTGATGTTTTCTTTCTGGACGGTTTCAGACAATTGATCGATTCGCGTATAAACAATCCGCTCTTCTGGATGACTGATTTTATAGGCAATGGCGCAAGCTGCATCGGGACCATAAGTCCGGGACAGCGTGGCTTGCACCTCATCAATCAGGGATATACTAAGATAAATAGCCATGGATGCCTGGTGGCTGGCCAGCGATTCCAGGTTTTCCGATTCCGGAACCGGGGTTCTGCCTGCCATTCGCGTAAGAATCAGGGTCTGGGAAATCTCCGGAAGCGTATATTCCAGGCCCATGGCTGCTGCCGCAGCAAAAGCCGCCGTTACCCCCGGAATTACGGTAAACGCAATGTTTTTGGCATTGAGGGCCGACATCTGCTCGAAAATGGCGCCATAGAGACTGGGATCGCCGGTATGGAGGCGGACCACCTGCTTTCCGTCCTTCCAGTTTTCAGCGATGACATCAATGATCTGCTCCAGATTTAGGGATGCGCTGTCGATGGAAATGGCTCCAGACCGTGTCCATTTCAGAAGCGCTTCAGGAACCAGCGATCCTGCATAAATGACTACATCAGCCTGCATCAATGCCTTCTGGCCTTTGACTGTGATCAGATCGGGATCACCAGGCCCTGCGCCAATAAACTGAACCGGATATCGAACATTAGCGCCGGCATCTTGCCGACTATCTGAAACAGATTGCACAGAAACATCCTCCAAAGCGGGGTTAAGGTTTAATAATTCCACTAATGATCCACACTGGATTCTGGGCTTCAAACCGCTGACTCCATGGCATATCCTTGCTGCGGCTGACCTGAATCTGGGCCGTATCGGTAGAAAAGCCAAGTTCCTTCAATGTGTTCAGCGCAGTTGTTAGATTGTCCATCAGAACAGTATTCAGGACTATAACGCCATCGGGTTTTAAATAGCTGGCAGCCGAGCGGATTATAGTTTCAAGCTTTCTGCCGCCGCCGCCGATGAAAATGCGGTCCGGAGCCGGCAGACCATCAAGTCCGTCAGGAAGAACTGCCTGCCGGATATCCATGTTCGTGACACCGTGACGCAATCGGTTGCATTCGATGTTCCTGATTCGGTCCGGATGCTTTTCAATGGACACAATTATTCCTTGAGGCATCAGCAGCGAGGCTTCAATGCCGATGGATCCGCTGCCCGCACCCAGATCCCACAGGACATGATGAGCCTGTAGTTTGAGTTTGGCCAAGCTGATAGCGCGTATTTCAGGTTTGGTGATGAGTCCATTTTCATGATCGTAAGCATCGTCAGGCATGCCCAAGTGAAGTCCGGCCAACGAAGGCGAGACGGAAGTTCGTTTTAGAACAACGATATTAGGCTCTGAAAAGCTTTTTCCCACTACCTCTTCCGGTGAATGCCAGGATATCTTTTCAGACGGCATACCTAATTGCTCCAGAACGCAGATATCTATCTGTCTAAGTAGCGCCGACATCCAGCCGTCTATTTTGTGACGCAGCAAAAGCGCGGCAATCCAGGCAGGGTTTCGGACGGGATCGGTCAATACCGCCACAAGAGGCGATTCCATTAAAGCATTCAAAAGACTGCATTCAGATGTTTTTCCATGCATACTAACTACCCGTGCATCGCGCCAGGGTTCTTTGATGCGCGAAAAAGCCGCCGAAACCGAGGAGATGTTGGGATGTATCTCAACATGATCCGTTCCCAGTGCATCAACGATGGTGGATCCGATGCCGAACAGAAGCGGATCTCCCGAGGCCAGCACCACAATCTGATGTGTTTTGAAATACTGTTCAATAAAGTCCGTCAGTTCCGGAATATCCCGGGTGATTTCCTTCTGAATCCCGTGATGATCCTTAAAGCAGGCCAGGTGCCGTTTACCGCCTATCAGGATATCCGCCCTGCGGATGATATCCAGATGTCTTGCCGTAAGGTCATTCAGGGATAGTCCCATCCCAATAACAATTACTTGTGCGTTATCTGTAGCGCCGGTATCCTTCCGGCTTGATGAATCTGTCATAAATCGTCTATGTGTGGTCTCATCAATTACAAAGTTTGGTGAACAGGTCATACTGATCCGGTTTTCCGTAGCCGGAAGCTTCCGCCACTTTATGTTTCTATTGGCTTAGACAGTACAACACCTTGCCGGTATAATCAAAAATTATTCCCTGAAGCGTCACTTTTTCTCCGGCAAACCTGCTTGCAGACAAAAGCATGCGCCTGCCGACATCCGAAATCATGTCAGGATGTGTTTCTGTGATAATGGATAAGGCTTCGCGGGCGGTATTGGCCCTGCTCAAGCGTTGGCTGAATTCCCTGTCTCTCGTGATATCCATCGCCCATTCAGACAGGACGGCCAGAGACAGATCGGATTTGGCCGCATGTGTATGGGCAAAGCCCTGTGCCATTTTCAGTGCTTTTCCGAATAAAACGGCAATCGTGATTTGGGTAAACTCCTTTTGGATAGCAGCTTCCAAAGAAGTTTTGAAAAAATCTCCTATCTGGATGAAGGCGACTTCCGGCAAATCCGGAATCGCTGATTGGGCGAATCGCTCGCTTCTTCTGCCGGTGGTCAGTACCACATGCATGCAGCCGCCTGCCCGAGCCACCGACAGGGAAGATGCAATAGTTCCTATATATGCATCATGAGACATGGGCCGAACAATGCCGGTTGTTCCCAGTATGGAGATGCCGCCGATGATGCCAAGTCTGGCGTTCAGGGTTTTTTCGGCCAGAAGCTTTCCTTGGGGCGCAAAGACTTCAACACATACTGAATCAATCTTGTCAACCTGATTTAGTTGCTGTTCGTCCAGAACGTCTTTAATGGCCTGAACGATCATCTTTCGGGGGCCCAAGTTGATAGCAGGCTCTCCTGGCGGAATTTCCAGACCTGGAAGCGTGACATGTCCGACGCCTTCACCGCCGGTAATCGTGATATTCAGAGGTACTTTTCCTTTTTCAATATCATGGCTTTCCTGAAAGTCAGAGACAGAGCAAATTGTAACAATAACACCGATCTCCGCCAAGTGTGTAACATCCGGGTCATCGCCGGCATCCTTGATTACTGTCGCACTTGCACGGCATCCGGAAATCTGTTTGCAGCAATGAACCGGAATCTGCATCCTGTTTCCGGTAAGAAGCAATATATCCACCGAACCCGGAGCAGAGCCGGTAACAATCCGGGTCAGTGCCGCTTTAGCGGCAGCAGCAGCCGCAGTTCCGGTGGTGAAACCGGATTTAAGCACCACTGGTGGAGCCGGCATCCTGCCGGCTTTTTGTGTTGTACTTTTTCCCATTCGCCCTCGCAGTCGCCTTTAGGTGATTTCCAATAAAGAATATACCGACTTGATCGTCGTTTCGGCCAGTTGAGTTTATTTCGTAGGGGCGAATCTTGTATTAGCCCTTTTCGATAGGGCGAATACAAGATTCGCCCCTACTATTGCATGATGGCGGCGATACACGGATAAATGCCTGGCCGAAACGACGATCAATGCATAGAAAAAATCTGATCCAAACAATGGGGTATTCTTTGTTGGAAATCACCTTATATCAGAACATAATACAGAAATCCCACCAGGATCAGGCTGACAACCCTGAATCCTTGCCCCATCAGCAGCAGTTCCAATCCCATGCGGGGTGAAAAAACCCCAACATACCAGGGTAGTTGATGTCGAAGAGTACGGATGGGCGCTGCAATGACATTGCCGATGATAAGCGCAAGAACAGTTTGCTTGGTGGTGATGACCCCGGCATCCATTAACGCGCCGGCAGCAGCGAATCCGGAGGCGAACTCGGCTGTAAAACTCAAAACAACCAGAGACAGAGATT
>JBAXVB010000227.1:0-6408 GCA_037129415.1 Deltaproteobacteria bacterium | reverse complement strand
AATCCGTCAAGCATGGATTGATGTTTTTCCTGCCAAAGGCCCCGGCCACAACTGGCCGGATCGTCTGAGTCCCGGAACAGTATCGCCAGAATGTCAACATTTTCAGATTGTTGACATTCAATTAAGTTATCAAAGGTTGCTTCTGTGATGTTTTGGGGTTCAGGTATATGTCATGATTTGCCCCATGCCTGTAAAAATGACAGCCTGCTTCAATCAATTGTCGAATCAATTCACTGCGTTTCATAGCGCCACTTCTTTAATCTGATAATTATCCGGTACATCATCCAGTACCATCAAATGATAGGCATCCTTCAGGTTCTCCTCCAATTCCTGGATCGTTTCTCCTTGTGACATAATCTCGGGATGTTCCAATAATTTCCCCAACCAGAATTTTTCGCTTTTCCAATAAATCATCGTGGTTCGATGGTGTTGCATGTCGGTCGTTCTCCCTTTCAAAGGATTTTAATTTTATTTCGAAAAGTTCTTGAGTTGGCTTGCCTAACGATTCCCCCATTTCAAGTGCGTTTTTAAATACTGGCCTGTGTGAGAGCCGGGAACCTGGATCAGCGCCTCCGGTGTTCCGCAGCCGACCACTTCTCCTCCCCCGTCCCCGCCTTCAGGACCCAGGTCGATCAGGTAATCTGCGGATTTGATCACATCCATTTGATGTTCGATAACCAACACTGTGTTTCCGGCATCCACAAGCCGGTTCAAGATATTCAGAAGGTTCTGAATATCCGCAATATGAAGACCGGTAGTTGGTTCATCCAGAATGTACAGGGTTTTCCCGGTTCCTCTTTTGGAAAGCTCGCTGCTAAGCTTTACCCGCTGAGCCTCGCCGCCGGACAAAGTGGTTGCGGCCTGTCCCAGGCGGATGCTGTGTTCTTGAAAACATATCCCGGATATGCTTGAAAATGCCGGTATAAGTGGCGGGATTGGACCGGGGCGTTCGGCCCGGCGGATATTCGGGAATGATACAGTCGCTGAACCAGCGCACTGTACAGGGTTTCCAGTATCTCTGAGACCAGGATATATAGGGCACCTGATAATTTTCAACCTCGGGCTTCCCAGTAGGTGATCGGGGAACAATATTCGCCACTATTTGTAGAATACCAGAAACTCGCTTGGCGAAAGAACCACAACATTTTGACACAGGTCAGACGGAAAATGAACCCGGTTTCCTGTGATAAGACAGACCTTCGCAGCAATGGCCACTTCCAGGAATGGTTCATCATCAACATCCGGCAGTGATTGGAATAGGGGAGAGGATGCTACCGTCAGTCCGCGATGCTGAATATGATCAAGAAGATCAATAATCTTGCCTTTTTCAAATTTGAACTTAGGCCTACAAAGAACTTCTTCATATTCTGCCAAGATACGGGCATCAAGGGAAATCGTAAGTTCACCGGATGAAACCATGCAGACAATTCTCCCGCAAGGCCCAAATGGTGATAAAAGACCGGAAACAAGAACATTGGTATCAAGAACGATATTCATCGTACCCGATCCAGTTTTTTACGGACTATTTTAATTTCAGCGTCAATTTCGTCCATTGTAATTTTGTCTGTCCCCTGATCGACAGATCGACGATGAAGACTTGCCACCGCTTCGACTGCACGCGCCTGACGGAATGCCTTCAAAGACTCTTCGAAATTCGACTCGCTTATTGCTGCAAGAATGGCGATAGGTCTTCCATTGCTGGTGATGATCATTTCCCGTTCATCAGGTAGATCTTTCCAGATTTGGGCGGATTTGTCTCTAAAATCGCGCACGCTTAAAAATCTCATGTTCATTAGTCCTCCATCTTTGGCATGAATTATGTAAAAAAATATCACCCGAGTCAATTTTTTGTGCCTTTTGTACCGGCAAAGCGTTGAAGTATTTCCAGAGCTGCAATGATTGTACTCATAACATTTTCACGCCAAAAGATATTCCGGCATCAAGTGCGTTTTTAAATACTGCCCGGTGTGAGAGCTGGGAACCTGGATCAGCGCCTCCGGTGTTCCGCATCCGACCACTTCTCCTCCCCCGTCCCCGCCTTCAGGACCCAGGTCGATCAGGTAATCTGCGGATTTGATCACATCCATTTGATGTTCGATAACCAACACTGTGTTTCCGGCATCCACAAGCCGGTTCAAGATATTCAGAAGGTTCTGAATATCCGCAATATGAAGACCGGTAGTTGGTTCATCCAGAATGTACAGGGTTTTCCCGGTTCCTCTTTTGGAAAGCTCGCTGCTAAGCTTTACCCGCTGAGCCTCGCCGCCGGACAAAGTGGTTGCGGCCTGTCCCAGGCGGATGTAGTCGAGCCCGACATCTGTCAAGGTCTGAAGCCTGGAGTGAACGGCAGGAATCTTTTCAAAGAATCCCAGCGACTGATGGACTGTCATGTCCAGCACTTCGGCAATGTGTTTTCCTTTGTAGCGGATTTCCAGGGTCTCCCGATTGTAGCGCTTCCCCCGGCACACATCACAGGTGACATAGACATCCGGCAGAAAATGCATTTCGATCTTGACGACCCCGTCCCCGCTGCACGCTTCGCACCGTCCGCCCTTGACATTGAAGCTGAAGCGGCCCGCTTTAAATCCCCTGAGCCGGGCATCCTGTGTTCTTGAAAACAGATCCCGGATATGCGTAAAAATACCGGTATAAGTGGCGGGATTGGACCGGGGCGTTCGGCCGATGGGCGATTGATCAATATTGACCACCTTGTCGATCGCCTCCAGTCCATCCAGGCGGGTGTAGGGCCCGGCGGATATTCGGGAATGATACAGTCGCTGAATCAGCGCACTGTACAGGGTTTCCAGTATCAATGTGGATTTCCCCGATCCCGACACCCCTGTGACGCAGACCAGGCATCCCAACGGAATATCAGCACGGATGTGCTTGAGATTGTTCCCGGAGGCGCCATCAATCACGATCCAACTGCCATTTCCGGGTCTGCGTTTTAAAGGAACCTCAATTCTCTTTTTACCTGAAAGATATTGTCCGGTCAGAGACTGGCTGTTCAGAATCAGATTTTGCGGTGTTCCCGAAAACATGACTTCGCCGCCAAGAATGCCTGCCTCCGGCCCCATATCCACGACGTGATCGGCTGCCCGAATGGTCTCTTCGTCGTGTTCCACAACCAGAACTGTGTTTCCCAGATCCCGCATCTGCTTCAGGGCGGACAACAACCGCTGATTGTCCCGCTGGTGAAGGCCGATGCTGGGTTCATCCAGAACATAGAGAACGCCGGTCAGCTTGGAGCCAATCTGGGTGGCCAGACGAATTCGCTGGCTTTCTCCGCCAGAAAGGGTGTTGGCGGATCGGTCCAGTGTCAGATACGAAAGTCCGACATGGTTCAAAAACCCCAGGCGTTCGACCACTTCCTTGAGAATTCTCTCGGAAATCACTTTTTGCCGACCCGATAACGTCAGTTCACTAAAATACATTAGGGCTGCGCCAATTGAAAGCGCAGTCAATTCGCTCAGATTGCGCCCCTGAATTCGAACCGAAAGGGCTGCTGAATTCAGCTTTGCTCCCTTGCATTCCGAGCAGGGCCGATAATTCATATACTGTCTAATTTCCTCTCTTGCACTCGCAGAATCCGTCTCCTTGTAGCGGCGCTCCAGTTTGGGGATGATGCCTTCATAAGGTCTGGAATAAAAAATGCGGCGATCGTTTCGTTCGATATGAAATTTGATGGGAACGTCTTTTGAACCGTAAAGCAGGGCGTGCCTGAACTGCTCCGGAAGCTGTTTGTACGGGGTATAAATGTCCGTTTCGTAGGCGGCTGTCAGGGCATCTATAAACTCAATGAAATGAAGCGAATCGCGTTTTGCCCAAAGCGTTACCGCGCCTTCCCTCAGGGACAGTTCAGGATTGGGAATGATGAGATCAGGATCCACAGCAGTTGTCGAGCCCAACCCATCGCACCGGTGACAGGCGCCATGCGGCGAATTAAAGGAAAAACTGGCAGGTGAAAACGGCGGATAACTGACTCCGCAGGCGACACATAGGGCTTTTTCGCTGAACAGAACAGGTTCCTGGCCTGCAATATCAATGATTGCCTGGCCACCGGACTGGGACAAGGCCAGCTCCAGAGAGTCAGCCAGGCGATTTTGTAGCCCCTGCTTGATGATCAGGCGATCCACCACCACATCAATCGTATGCCGGACCTTTTTATTCAGAGTTCCGATCTCTTCGATATCCCGAAGCGCACCATCCACACGGACCTTTGAAAACCCCTGGCGAACAAGCTGTTTGAAAAGCTTTTCATGACTTCCGGTCTCACCAGCCACCAACGGCGACAGCAGAATGATTCGCGTCCCTGAATCAAGGGACATCAACTGATCCACCATCTGATCCAGGCTCTGGCTTACAATCGGTTTTCCGCATTGGTGGCAGTGAGGGGTTCCGACTCTGGCGAATAGCAGTCTTAGATAGTCATAGATTTCTGTTACCGTTCCAACGGTTGACCGGGGATTGTGGCTTGCGGTTTTTTGCTCAATTGCAATGGCCGGGGAAAGTCCTTCGATAAAATCCACATCCGGCTTTTCCATGCGCTCCAGAAACTGGCGTGCATAAGTAGAAAGGGATTCCACATATCGGCGCTGGCCTTCGGCGTACAAGGTATCAAAGGCCAGAGAAGATTTTCCGGACCCTGACAGGCCGGTAATAACAACCAGTTGGTTTCTGGGAATATCCACATTGATATTCTTCAGGTTGTGCTGCCTGGCGCCGCGAACAGCGATGCGATCCGATGTCATCGGGAATTCCAATCAAATTGTTGTGAAGTACTCTTAAATCGTCTATATCTATGGACCGATTCGGCATCCACAGCTTTTGTAACGCTGACAGCTTTTTCTCTGAAGTGGTTCGCCGAAGAAATAGTCGCATATCCTGCATAATTCCGAAAAACGCACATTCTTGGAATTCTGTTGCATGAATGTTATACCGCGAACTGGCATAATTTTACGTTTTTGATCCCCCACCCCAACCCTCCCCCGCTGGGAGAGGGAGTTCATGAAAAGCACAGATTATGCCCGTTCGCAGTATATCAATTCATCGATTATTGCCATGTCAATATGGTATCAATATTGGTATCAATGTCAAGAGATGGGTTTAAATTTAATATCATTCCGATCAACGATATTAAACAATTTCGGAATGACGAGCAGCCATCACTTTTCGCTTTTTTATTTTACGATATTGCATTAAACTAAAATAAAAGAATTTCTTATTTTAGGATCGGGTTATATGGCATGAGGCGGAATCTTCAAGGACATTACGAGGTGACATCAACGGTGGGCGAGAAGGTAAAAGCCTTTGTGCCTGCACCATTACCGCCGCAGCCGCCCATCGAATGGACGCCGGAATTGCGGAGCAAGTTCGACCAGGCGCTTCTGGCCTTGGGCCGGCTGGATAGCGTCTCCACCCTGCTGCCGGACGCATCGCTGTTTCTCTATATGTATATTCGCAAAGAGGCCGTTCTTTCTTCCATGATTGAAGGTACTCAGTCATCGCTTTCCGATTTGCTAATGTTCGAACTGGACCAGGAGCCGGGCGTTCCTTTGAACGATGTCCAGGAGGTCAGCAGTTGTGTGGCGGCGCTCAACCATGGCTTGGCGCGTTTGGCCGAAGGGTTTCCAATGTCTCTGCGTCTGATCCGGGAAATTCATGAAGTTCTGCTTTCAAAGGGACGCGGCAGCAGACAGTCGCCGGGAGAATTCCGGCGCAGCCAAAACTGGATAGGCGGAACACGACCCGGCAATGCCGCTTACGTTCCGCCACCTGCGGAACAGGTGATCGAGTGCATGGGCAGGCTGGAGCTGTTCCTGCACGATCAGCCGGAATCCACACCGGTTTTGCTGAAAGCAGCCTTGTTCCATGTACAGTTTGAGAGCATACATCCGTTTCTGGACGGCAACGGCCGCATAGGAAGACTTATGATTACACTGCTTTTGTGCGATCAGAAGACGCTGCAAAAGCCGATGTTATATTTAAGCCTGTATTTCAAGACGCACCGGCAAATCTACTACGAGCTGCTGAACAGCATTCGCCTGACCGGAGACTGGGAGGCATGGCTCGATTTTTTTGCTGATGCGGTTATTGTTACTGCGAATCAGGCTATGGAAACAGCCCAGCAACTGATCGCGCTTTCCAAGGAAGATGCCGCCAGAATCAGTGGACTGGGTCGTGCCGGGCTATCAGCACTTCAGGTCCATCGTGCGCTTTTGGAGCATCCCATCGCCACATCCGGCTGGCTGGTGGAAAAGACGGGCATCACCCCGGCAACTGTCAACAAATGTTTGAGACTTATGGAGCGACTGGGAATTGTTCGGGAACATACGGCGCAAAAACGAAACCGGATTTTCAGCTATGTTCGCTATGTGGAAATAATGAATCTGGGCACGGAATTGCCTG
>JBAXVB010000226.1:0-6457 GCA_037129415.1 Deltaproteobacteria bacterium | reverse complement strand
GGATTTATCATTTAATCCTGGACGAATTGGGTCATTTATTGTCGGTGTTAGCAATAACTGATATTCGATTGGTATTCGTTATATCAACCATCAATGAGTGTCAATCAAAACAATTCTGATCTTAACAGATTTTTGTGGGGCAGGAATTTGATATCCTTCTCTGAATACAGATTTGGCTCCTTTCGTATGTACACCGCTAAGGATGCCGAATCACAGCAAATTATCTATTGACCACAACCAGGCTGTCAAATCGGATTCTTTTCTCTGATCAAATGCTTTCCTCTGATGCATTTCAATATTCAAATACCCCGTTATCTATGACCACTGCACCATTTTGGGCGTTTACTGTCCGGTATATGGCCTTTCCATCGCCGGTTTTCCAGATCAGAGTTTGAATGGGAACGCCGGGATACAGAGCCTTGGTAAAACGGCAGTCCATGCGCCGAACTTTTTCAGGTGTTCCCGGAACCAGGCTTTGAATCAGAGCACGGCACGCATACCCGTGGGTGCAGAGTCCGTGCATGATGGGTTTTTCAAACCCGGCCATTTTGGCAAAATCCGGATTCACATGAAGATCGAAAATATCACCGGAAAGACGATAAATGAGTGGCTGGCTTTCAGAAGGGTGCGCATCCACGATAAAATCCGGTGCCCTGTCTGGGAACACGAATACTTCCTTGGGTATATTGTCTCCCCCGAATCCGCCATCAAGCCGTGAAAATATGGTCACGATGCTGGTAAAGAGCTTATGGCCACTGGAATGGTAAGTATCGCTTTCCGCAACAACAAGGGCACCTTTTTCAGCTCCCTTGTCATAGTAGTGGGTGATCTTTCCCTGTGTGGTCAGCTTACCTTCGGTGGGAATGGGGTGATGAAAGATCAGACTCTGCTCCCCGTGAAGTATTCCCGCCATATTGACATTGGAGGTTACGCCAATATGGGCCAAAAAATCAAAAATGGCCGCAATGGAGAAACTTGGCAATACTTTCAGTTGTTTTTCATAACAGTATTCAAGCTCCGAAGAGCCGGACCCCACTCCAAGGGCATACAACACCACGTCTTTCCATGTGTAATCCTTGCTGACAGGGCCAATGGTTTTGCCCACTGCCTCCAGATTTAACGCCATTTTTCCCCTCCTTTTTATCGTGAAAAAACTTTTAAACCACGAAACAAGCAAGGGCGACCGGCCGGTCGCCCACCGCCTTTGCGTGAGAAACGTTGTAGCCGACACAAGAGCGTCGGCTACAACGTTTTAAATATTTTGGTCATTCATGGTGGCAGCACAGACCATGTCATGAGCATTATCGTGAAAATACTTTTTAATCAAAGTATATGTTTCAAGTATCATTCTTAAATTTCATCGAACAATCTAAAATACTAAAATCGAAAGGATTTCCCCCCCTCTTGATCCCCCTTTTCCAAAGGGGGAAATCATTTTCATATATGGGATGATCGAATTTAAGAAAGATACTGTTTCAATACAAATAAAAACTGGAGATACAACTGACTTGATCCTGGATTGTGTTGGCAATTTACGGATGGAAACGTTATAATGAGTACATCAAAATGTGTCAAGCAGATGCCGACCCTTACGAAACAGGGTGCGACATTCTGTTTTTCAAAGTGGAAGGCTGATCTCTAACCGGATTATTTAAAAAGGAGGCATCCATGAAGTACCATCTTATCGCTGCGAGCATTGTGCTGTTGATTTCCCTGTCTTTGACCAGTTCTGTCCGCTCACAAACCGAAACATCCGATGACAAAACTTTGTCACCCTACTTTATGGTGAAAAGCGATAATCCCGGCATCGACCAACTGCCACTCGAATCCACTGGCGCAGAAGTCAGTATCGCCGGCGTTATTGTCGATGTAAAGGTTACGCAGGTTTATAAAAATGCGGGCAAGCAGGCTATCGAAGCCATTTATGTTTTTCCAGCATCCACCAAAACCTCGGTCTATGGCATGAAAATGACCATTGGCGAGCGAACCATCATCGCCAGAATTCAGGAAAAGGAAAGAGCGCGTCAGGAGTATGAGCAGGCAAAACAAGAAGGCAAGAGCGCATCCCTTCTGGAGCAGCAGCGCCCAAATGTGTTTCAGATGAACGTAGCCAATATCATGCCAGGCGACCTGATCAAGGTGGAATTAAGCTATACCGAGTTGCTGATTCCCACCGAAGGCGTGTATGAATTTATCTATCCCACAGTAGTCGGCCCCCGGTATTCCAATACGTCGGAAGCAGGTGCCGCTCCTTCAGAAAACTGGGTGAAGAATCCCTATCTGCATCAGGGAGAAGCACCGCCCTACGCGTTTGATATCACGACCCGAGTTGCCGCAAGTATTCCGATTCAGGAGATTACCTGCCCGTCCCACAAGGTCAATATCAGCTATGGCAGCCCTGCTGCGGCTGTCATCAAACTCGATTCATCAGAAAAAACAGGCGGCAACCGGGATTATATCCTCAAATACCGCCTGGCCGGCGGAAAGATTGAATCCGGGCTTCTGCTCTATCAGGGGGAAAAGGAAAACTTCTTTCTACTGATGATGCAGCCACCCGCGAAGGTGACAGCGGCTGACATACCGGCGCGTGAATACATCTTTATCGTGGATATTTCCGGTTCGATGCACGGTTTTCCGCTTGATATTTCCAAAAAGCTCTTGAAAGACTTGATCGGCGGCCTCAAGCCAAACGACACATTTAATGTTCTGCTCTTTGCGGGCAGCGCTTCCTTGCTCTCTGAAAAATCCATGACTGCCAATTCCGAAAATATCACCAAGGCAATCCAGTTGATTGATCAACAACAAGGCGGGGGAGGCACGGAATTATTGCCCGCGTTAAGGCGGGCATTGGCTCTGCCCGGCGATGAAAAATATTCCCGATCAATTGTGATTGCCACGGACGGCTATGTGGATGTCGAAAAGGAAACGTTCCGGGTGATTCGGGAAAATCTGGGTCATGCAAACATGTTCGCCTTCGGCATCGGCACTTCAGTGAATCGCTTTCTGATGGAAGGCATCGCACGGGCAGGCATGGGCGAATCATTTGTCATTACGAATCCAGGCGATGCTGCGCCAAAAGCGGAAAAGTTCAGAAAATATATTCAGTCTCCGGTTCTGACAAAGGTTAAAACGAATTTCACCGGATTTGAAGTTTATGATGTGGAGCCTCCTGCTGTTCCAGATGTATTGGCGGAGCGGCCTGTTATCATCTTCGGCAAATGGAGGGGATATCCCAAGGGAACAATTAGTCTCTCCGGTACCAGCGGAGATCGCCCTTATTCTGCAAGCATTGATGCAGGCAGCATCATGCCATCGCCTGCGAATTCCGCTTTGCGTTATCTGTGGGCGAGACACCGGATTTCCGTACTGTCGGATTACAACAAATTGTTCCGTGACGATGCGCGTACCAAGGAAATCACGCAATTGGGACTTGATTACAATCTGTTGACTGAATTTACCTCTTTTGTGGCGATTGATTCCATGCCAAGAAATGTGGACGGCAAATCCACAACAATCAAGCAACCGCTTCCCCTGCCGCAGGGTGTTTCCGATCTTGCAGTGGGTGGCGGCGGAATGCTGCGTGCCATGTCTCCGGCGCTTTCCGGCAGGGCCGGCGCAATGGACAGATCTGCAAAATCTGATAAAAAAGCGGAACCTGAGACCAAATTAAGGGTGAATCATCTTGCGGAGAATATGCTGATTTCCGGCAATCTCTCCAAAGAAGCACTGGAAAAATTCATCCTTGAACACCTTGAAGAGATCGGGAGTTGCCATACCGGGATTAAAAACCCGGCAAACGGAAAGTTATCAGTGAAGATAGATATTGACGGCGGCGGCAAAGTTCTCAAAGTTGAGGCAGGCATTGACGAGATAAATAATAGTGTGCTGAAATCCTGTATCATCCAACTTGTCAAAGGGTGGATGCTGCCTGCGCCTTCGGATGGAAAACCTGCTTCAGTCGAGGTTTTTCTTGTTTTCAACTTTTGAATTTCGTCTGACCCCATGATGCGCCCGCTTTTCCAGGGATGCCTCTGGGATCGCCGCACCCCAGTGCGGCAATTATGACGACGCTCTTGTGGCGGCTAAAAGCGAAGTGGGCCGCTCCATTATGGCACAACATCGGGGATGGTAATTAGCGTGGGTATCTTCCTCATTGCCGCACTGGGGTGCGGCGATCCCAGGAGAGTTCCCAGGTATAGCAGCGGGAGTATTGGGATTGTTTGGCATCCTTCATATTTTCCATCTGATGTCATTACCATGTGCTCCCCCTAAAGCATTCGTGAATGACAAAAATGAAGGATGCCCCAAATTTACTGTTTTACATTAACATCCACCTCGCTTAACATGACCGCTCCCTCCAGAATGCCGGTTGATGGATAACTGACTCCAAATGAAACCGTGTAAAGATTTGGGGGCAGCACAACATTACTCAAAACCACCGTGGGTTTAATATCAAATAATGGGCCTGAATAAAACGGCCGGCATGCCCTGATTTCATCGTACGCAGTGCCCCACTTTCCTTTTTCATCAAGATAATACCATTTATTCGCCTGCTGATCATAGGCGATAAACCACCAGTCCATACCCACGCTTTCACTCTGACCCGCTTCAAACGCTACACTAATGGAAAACCCCTGCTTTGGCTCCACGTCGATTTTGCCGGATTGACCATTGGACCAAAAGGCGTCTGATGCCAGATTATTGCTTCTTCACGCTCGGTGGCATAATTGTAAGCAGATCCCACGACATATATATGACCATCTACAACTTCGATTCCTTCAGCAAACGAAAAGATATACTCCGGCGGCAACAACTCATGCAAATCAACATATTTGTTGGCACTGCCCTCCCATAACCAAGCGCGGCTGAAAAGTTCCGAATCTCCTGTCCGATACACAAGACCCACCTGATAATTGCCATAAATGGATTTGGCGTAAGACGTATCAGCACAGGCTGGATTCAGATTGACATAGCTGCTGGCTGATCCGCTCCAGAGAACCGCCTGATCCTTGCCAGCAAACTTGGCATAACCCACCTGCTTGGAACCATATCCGGCAGATGCTATTGATTCTTTTGCTCCAACTGGATTCATATCAACATGACTGCCCGCCGATCCGTTCCAGAGCGTGGCATGAGCATTCCATTCAGCCTCACCATCGAAGACTTCAGCATACCCTACCTGAAAGCCAGGAGAATTTGCTGATGCGCCATAGATACCACGAACGCTGGAGTTTGACTCTACCGGGCCATAATGCAGAAGAGCCGGCCTTTCTGATGCTCCATGCCAGAGTACCGCCTGTTTATACTTGTCAAGATCATTGACTTCTATAGTTTCGCCAGCCTGCCATCCGTGAGATACACCCAATGCAACCGATGCTACATAGATACCATTCTCAGAGAGACCCTTCTCAGGCTGCTGCAAAGGTACGCCATCTGTGGCGCCTCCATCCCATAACCATGCAAATTGTGAGACATACCCCACCTGCTGTCCGGCAGAAATAGCGTAAGCAATCGAAGTCCTATTTTCTGTAAGTTGACCCATTCCCGCGTATCGCCTTTCCACAGAGCAGGTGCATCTTTAGAAGCTTCAGAATCCGATGGAATTCCAACAACGCCAACCTTTTGTCCCCCCTCAATGCCAAAGATTTTGGAGAAAAGGCCATCCACAGGATGCATATTGGAAACAGTCCAGCGACCATCAACAGCAAATGCAGTACTGCTCATCAGAACGAAAAACAGAACCAGCCAACCCAGTTTTCGAATTTGAATACAATTTACCATCTTTACTCCTTTCTTCGTTTTAAATGAATGTGCTTAATGTGTTATCAATTGCAGGTTCAGCAGCAGCAAGCCTGAGAAAACTCCGCCTTCAATGAGTCTATCAACTCCTTGACAGAAATAATCTTATCTATACGATAGGCATTGGATCCGGCAAAGGCAAATCCATTTTTAAACTTTCCCTTTCTGGCACCAGCCAAGGCAAGAGCAATGCAATAGGGGCTTTTTGTTCGATCGCAGGTTTTAATACAGTGGTAGGGGCATGTAAAGGGTGTTTTGTTGCCATTTTCTACTTCAGTCAGAAACTGGTTCCGCAAGGCGCGGCCAGGCATTCCCACCGGACTCTTGATGATTATCAGATCTTCTTTTTTAGCCTCAATGTATGTTTTCTTGAAATCCGGACTGGCATCACACTCATGGGTTGCCACAAATCTGGTTCCCATCTGCACCCCGGCAGCCCCCAGCTTTAAAAACCGGAAGATATCCGAACCGGTATAAATGCCGCCGGCAGCTATAACCGGCACTGTGACACCGCGCCCGGTAGCAATGGAATCAACGGCTTCTATAACTTCAACGACCAGTCTTTCAATGGCGAATGCAGGGTCATCAATCTGTTCTATTTTAAATCCAAGATGCCCACCAGCCTTTGGCCCCTCAACCACGAAAGCATCCGGAAGAT
>JBAXVB010000225.1:0-6473 GCA_037129415.1 Deltaproteobacteria bacterium | reverse complement strand
CTATGGATTCGTTGGCGGCAGCCTCAATAAAGCTGCAAGTATTGACAATGATGACTTCCGCATCTTCGGGGTCCTGAACCGGAATGCAACCGGTTTCTCGCAGCTTTCCCGTCATGACCTCGCTGTCTACAAGATTCCGGGCACAGCCCAGACTGACTATATGAACATTCATGGGCGATATCTTATCATTGTTGACCGTTGACGATGAACGGTCAATGGTCAACGGTTCTCTTTTGTGAATGATTTGTTTGACAAAAAATAAGCGGGGTCAGTTCGTGACTAATAAAAGCACGATCTGCCCCGCCTGTTCAATGGATTCATTGAAAAAATGAGCTGAAGCGGGTACGGCGGGAGTCATTTGCCGAAAAACCACCGCTTCTTTTTCAGGGGTTTTATTGGATCTTGAAAATGAACGGCCTGCCCGGAAATGATGGCCTGTGGGGTGTGAAGGACCATGTTTTCCGCTTCCTGCCGGCTACCCAGAATATCTGCGGCAAGTGCGACAGCGGGTGATAATTCGGGTCGGCGATTGCCGGAGGAATGGGCATCCGACGCAATTACATGGGCCAAGCGCAGCTCCACCATCCGACAGGCGCATGACTTGGCCGGCTCCCCCATATCTCCGGTCAGGCTCATGGCCGTGATCTGGGTCAGGCAGCCGGACTCAACAAACGGATAGAGGATTTCAATATTCCTTTGTATGACGGCATTGCGCTCCGGATGCGCCAGCACAGGCGTCAATCCCCGCTGTTTCATTCGGTAAAGCATTTCCCTGGCGCCATGCGGAACGGTCATGAATGGGAATTCCACCAGAACATACCGGCCGATATTGTTAATAGTGCTGATATCGTATGACTTCCCTGCGTGGCCCATGTCCGGACGAATATGCTCTTCAGCGCCGGAGAGAACAACCAATGGAACACCAGCGTCCTGCAGCATCCGGTTGATTTCCCGAACCTGGCGGCAAATGTCGTCATTGGAATTGACATACACCCCATTCTGGCTATGAGGTGTTGCCACAACCGTGTGGATGCCGTCCAGAACCGCTTGCCGCGCCATGTCCAGGCTTTCCCCGATATCGGTAGGTCCATCGTCAATGCCGGGCAGGATATGGCAATGCAGATCAATCAACTGTACTGGCCTTTGCTGCGTTTTTTACGCCGAGCATTTTTCTGTTTTTCTCCATCCTCGCCGTAATAATAATAGTACTGGTAGTAATAATAGCTGTCACTGCCGGTTTTGATCGCGTTTAAAATCGCCCCCATGATATGGGCGTTGACGTTTTTAAGCTGCTCAATACCGTTTTGAACAACGGGTTTGGGCGTGGCTCCGACGCGGATGACCAGGAGCACGCTGTCGGATGCCTGGGACAGCAGAACGGCATCCGTCACCGCGGTAATGGGCGGGGAATCGATCAAAATGTGCTGATAATTTTTCCTCAACACATCAATGAGTTGCTTGATCTTTTTAGAGCCGACGATTTCAGACGGGTTCGGCGGAATCGGACCGCATGGGATCAGGTCCAGATTTTCAACCATGGTATGGATCACCACATCCGAAAGTGGGGAGGTGCCCACCAGAACGCTGGAAATTCCGATGTCCCTGGGACAATTGAAGATTTTATGCATCCGGGGCCTTCTCATGTCGCAATCCAGAATCACGACCTTGGAACCGGCCATGGCCAGGGTCATACCAATATTGGCAGCACAACTGCTTTTGCCCTCTGAAGGAGCGGCGCTGGTAATCAGGATGACCTGGGGCGGCGTATCCGCGGATGAAAACAGAATGCCGGTCCGTATCCCCCGAAAGGATTCACTTGCTGTGGATTTGGGGGAGTGGATCAGAACCAGTTCCTCACTGATGCCTTCCTGCGTGATTTCTCCGGAAAACGCAGGCACCGGTCCCAGATAGGGAATTTTCAGATAGTCTTTGACTTCATTCGGAAGCTTGATGGTATTGTCCAGATATTCGATAAAAAAAGCCAGCCCCACCCCGCCCATCAGTCCCCCCAAAACGGCCACAATCAAAGAACGGTTTCACCGGTTTTAAGATTCTGAATCAACTGTTTCATAATCAATATTTTGTCTTTGTATTCTTTGTGGTAAAAGTATCCGCTTGACCTGCGGCACCGGAACGTCTTGAAGAACGGTCTCATCATTTTTAAGGTTTTGCGCGGATTGTTTCATATTCAAAACAAGATTGTAGCTGGCACTTCTTCCGCCGCCCGGATTGGCCCCCAGGACACCCTTGTGCACCAGATCAGCCAACTCCCTTTGGGCCGTGGCCCGGCTGACATGCGCAATCCCTGCATACTTCCGATTTGTCATCCCGCCCTCAAACCCCCCGGAGCCGGCTTCAAGCAAACGGTTGACAACCTTGCGTTGCCGATCGTTCAACCCGGTCTGGGCGTGGTATTGCCAGAAACGGGACTTTTGCATGACATTGCCAAGGAGAGCGTCGGCCTGCAAAATAGCCCTGGTCATGCAGTCCAGGAACCATATCATCCACCCGGTGATATCGCCATCCCCCTTGTTGGTTCGTTCGAGAATCGCGTAATAGGCTTCCCGCTCCGCCATGATCCGCGAAGACAGGCTGTAATATCGGGTCACCAGGGTTTCATCCTGGGCCAGGGCCATTTCGGTCAAGCCTCGGGCAATTCTGCCGTTGCCATCCTCGAACGGATGAACCGCCACAAACCACAGATGGGCCACCCCGGCGCGCAGGAGACCATCAACCTCTTGTCGACTTTCCCTCCACCAGCGCAGAAATCCGTCCATCTCGTCGTCCAGGCGCTCGGCCGGTATGGCCTGGTAATGGATTTTTTCCCGACCGATGGGACCGGAAACAACCCGCATCGGGCCGCTTCGGTCATCACGCCAGCCGGCAACCCGAATCTTATGAAGGCCGGAATGACCGGTCGGGAAAAGGGCCGCATGCCAACCAAACAGTCTTTCGGCAGTCAATTCCTTTTCATAGTTTTGAGTGGCATCCAGCAATATTTCAACAACACCATCGGCATGTTGATTCCTGACCCATGGCAAACCAGCCGTCCGGAGTCCAAGCCGCCGGGCCACTGACGATCTCACTGCCCTGGGGTCAAGCCGCTCTCCCTCAATCTCGGAGGTTTTCAAAACCTCTTCGATCAGGACCTCAGCTCTGGCCTGTTGCCTGTCTTCAAAACCCAATGCCCTCATTTGGGCAAGCAAGGAGCCCTGTTGAAAACGGCAGTGACCCAATAGCTGCAAGAGTGCCGCATCATCCCAGCGGAACCTGGGCCATGACGGCAACTGCCATATGTATTGCCTTTCTTGAGTCATTTAAATCCCACTTTCTGCTCATATTTTGAGGTGATTATAGAACATAAACGACTCACATGCAAACGTTTCCGGATTCCAAGACGGATCGCAATCTGTGGAACCCGGCTTCCCGGCGGGGTACCCGTTCAATTTGTTTCCTGTTTTTCTGACGTTTTTAAAGATAAAAGCTGATACCACAGGATACCCACCCACTCCCGAAGCAGAATCGTATTGTCACCAAGTGCGTTGGCTGCGGGTATCAGAGATTGCAAACCCTGCCCAGAATGGTGCCATTCAAGTAGATGTTCTCCCGCCCGGTTGACGGCTCGGTAATGCGGCTCAAAATCTTCAACAGCGTACTTTTCCCGGCTCCGTTGCGGCCGATGATGCCCACGGCCTCTCCGCGGCGGATCTCAAAACTCACATCCTTGAGCGCCCACACTTCTTCCATTGTATCACCCTGAATGATGGGCTTCCCCGTTGCCAGGTCTTTGGTCTTGTTCCAGAGGGTTCGGGCATTCTGCATCAACACGTCGCGCAGAGACGTATAGCCGCCTCTTTCCGCCTGGTGGCCGATGGTGTATTTTTTGCCGAGGTTTTCGGCTTTGATGATGATGTCTGACATGAAACCTGTGAATAGTGAAGGGTGAATGTTATCTTTCAGATGTTTCTACCGCCCGCCGTAGTTGCGGTGAAAATGCAGATTTTTCTCATTTTTTCTTCTTCTTTATCGTATGCCTGAACTTCAAAACCGCAAAGTTCAGCTCGATGGATGTCTCTGTATCGCTCGTTTGCAAGTCGTCATCAAAGATGCTGGCGATTAACTCCCCGCTTCTCTGCATCAGGTTTTGTTGTTCGGTTTTGTCCTTGATATTGGAAAGGGTCTTGATATTGCGGGACAGTTCCCTGATTTCGGAAAAGGTTTCAATGATCGCCAGGGTGGCCTGAACTGCCTGTGGACTTTTTAGGATGGTGGCCAGCATATACAAGCCTTTTTCGGGGAACGCCTTTGGATTAACCGTAGAATGCTTCAGCTTATTGAACCGGTGGAAATTTTCCACCAGTTCACTTTTTTCCTGTGCTGAAAGCTCAACGACATACCCCACGGGAAATTTGTCTGGATTATTGGCCACGGCTTTATTGATATCCCTCGTCTCAACGCCATAAATTTCGGCAATATCAGCATCCAGCAAGACCCTTTCGCCTCTGATTTCAATGATGCGATCCTGCAAGTTTTCAAATTTCATAATGTCGCTCATATCAGATCATCCCGTTCATAGTTTTTTTGCGCAACCTGCCCGATCAACTCATCCCATCGCATGGGAGTGATACCGACGCCGGGACGTTTGCCTGTGATCTCAAAACCCACAGCCTTAAGAACCCACACTTCTTCCATCGTATCGCCCTGTATGATGGGCTTCCCCGTTGCCAGGTCTTCGGTCTTGCTCCAGAGGGTTCGGGTATTCTGCATCAGTACGTCGCGCAGAGCCGTATAGCCTGTTTCTGCCTGGTGGCCGATGGTGTTTTTTGCCGAGGGTTTTGGCTTGGATGATGATATCTGACATGAAACCTGTGAATAGTGAATAGTGAAGGGTGAAGGGTGAATTGCATGGAGTTTCACTATTCACCTTTCACTTCTTTTAGTCACCTTTACTGCCCCTTTTTGACGTAGACCGCGATCAATGCCAGATCACTTTTTTCACGTCCTGGACTTCCCGGCTTACTTTGATTGCTTCCTTGATCTGCCGCAAATGATCCGTGTCCGGTATTTTTTCAATATCAGGAAACAATTTCAGACAAAGTATGCCAAACTTGATCTCCAGCAACGCCTCGATCCCTTCCAGCAGACCCTGTTGAATTCCTTGTTGAACACCCTGTTGAACACCCTGTTGAACACCCTGTTGAACACCCTGTTGAACACCCTGCTGGATGCCTTCCTGTCGGCCTTCTTCTTTGAGTACACTTACCAGTCCCATCGTTTCTTCTCCTTTCCCGGACAAATAGCGCATGCGATAAACACCCACTTCATCTTCATTTAAATCCGCATAAAAGTCGATGAAGTCGGCATATTTCCGCTTTTTTTCCGGATTCCTCTCAAGCTGAGTCAGTCCCGTCTGCGCTGCCCGATACATCTCAAGTCGATCCTTCGGGGAATAGGCCATATTGGGCAAATTCAGCCGAGCAACAATATTGGCGCTGTCGTAATACATTTTTGCCGGCAGTCTGCCCAAATCACATTCCAGATGATTCCGCATGAATATATTCCCAGTCCTTGATCGGCTCGAAAAGTTTCTGGCGTTCTTTATTGCGTGGGTGTTTAAGGATGCTTTCAACAGATACGGCCGGCAGAACATCTTCACCGATGCCATTCTTTACGTAAATTGTATTGAAGCCGTAATTGTTTGCCCCAACAAGCCGATATCCTTTTTTTCGGGCCAGCTTTTCCATGGCAACCGGCGAGGTGCTAAACCATCCCTCCCACAAATCCATTGCCTGTAATCAGTTCTTTGATGTTTTCCCGCTGAATGAATGCATTAACGAATTTTGGTGGGTAAAGTGTGGTGTCAGGATTGCTTTCGTAGTATTTTCTTCCACTTTCGATGTTTGTTGGATTGCCATCTATAAAGAGACCGTTCCAGCCAAAATTGACAGCAAAATTGGCCCAGTTACTGTTTATTCCATCCCCAGATCCAACGTCGATATGTTGGGCCTTGGTTGTCATGATAAAGCCAAGCGATCAGGAAACGATTCGATTGTTGCAAGATTCTCAATTTGAAAAAAAGATTTTAGTAGTGTGTCTGATGTAAGGCAGATCAAATCTTCCGCTTTTAAGAAAAGTGCGCAAGCCAGTTGAATTGAATCGAGTGTCCGAAGACCTTGTGCACCGTGCCTTGTGATCGTGGACAGAGCAATGTGTGTGATAGAGGTTTCCATGTGAACCCATCTGTATTTGTTCTGATCATCACTGAAACAGTCCATGACACGAACAGCATCATCTTTCCTTAACTCCCCGGTTCTGACTTTTTTCCACAAAGCTGACCTGAACTCCACCATGGTAAGTTCAGACAACCATATTTCATCGACACCTTTCTCTATGAATGCCAAAAGCTCATCAGAGCCTTCCTCTTGGTGATACAGTTTTACAAGCGAAGATGTATCGAGAAAAACTTTCATACA
>JBAXVB010000224.1:0-6482 GCA_037129415.1 Deltaproteobacteria bacterium | reverse complement strand
GATTATATATCATATATGTTGGCCACATATACCATAGTTTGTTCAAAGTCCAAAAAATAAGGTGATTGAACTCCGGCTGGCTGGGCATAAGGACAATGAACTCTATCGCCTCCTGATCATCGCTCAGTGCAATGCTCTGCACAGCGCGATGCCGTTTTTATTTGATAAAATCGACAGTGAGACCGAATTGCTCCTGCCGGAAAACCTGCTTCATTCCGATTCCCTTATCCGCAAACTGGTCTCTGATATTCCTGAAGACGACTGGCGGGAAGTGGAGATCATCGGCTGGCTCTATCAGTTTTATATTTCAGAAAAAAAAGACGAAGTCATCGGCAAGGTTGTCAAAAGCGAAGACATTCCGGCCGCTACCCAGCTTTTTACTCCCAACTGGATCGTCAAATACATGGTCCAGAATACCCTGGGCCGCATGTGGCTGGCGACTTATCCGAATTCTACCATGCGCGCAAAAATGGAATATTACATCAAACCCGCCGTTCAGGAACCTGAAGTTCAAAAGCAGATCGATGCCATCACGCCAAAAGAGCTCAATCCTGAAACCATAACCTTTTTTGACCCGGCCCAAGGCTCCGGGCATATCCTGGTGGAAGCCTACGATATTTTCAAGGAGATTTACCTGGAGCGGGGCTACCGGACCCGTGACATTCCCCGGCTGATTTTAGAGAAAAACCTCTATGGTCTGGACATCTGCGATCGGGCAACCCAGCTTGCCGGGTTTGCGTTGATGATGAAAGCGCGGGCTGACGACAGCAAAATCTTAGGCTATACGGATTTGAAATTTAATGTTTATGCCATTCAGGACAGCCGGCCATCAGATTTGCGCAATATTGAAATGTTTTTCAAAGGCGATGAATTTCAAGGTATTCAAGGCGATTTGCGGGCAGTTGCCAAATTGTTTGAAAATGCCAAAACCTTTGGGTCGCTTATCACCGTGCCGGAGCCGCTTGCCGGAAGAATGCCGGAAATTGCCCAAACGGTTGAGGAAAAAATCGGGAAATGGGTGGCCTCAAGCGATGTCAAGAACATTCAGGCGCTAGTGAATCAGGCCAAACTCCTGGCCCGGAAATATGACTGCGTGGTGACCAATCCGCCGTATATGGGCGGGAAGGGAATGAACGGGATAGTCAAAACCTTTCTCAAGGATAATTTTTCGGATGTAAAATCCGATCTTTTTTCAGCGTTTATTGTGCGCAATACCCATCTGACAAAGCCCAACGGTCAGCTTGGCTTTATGTCGCCTTTCGTCTGGATGTTCATTTCCTCCTATGAAAAACTCAGGAGTTTTTTGATCGATCATAAAACCATTACATCACTGATTCAGCTTGAATATTCCGGTTTTGACGGCGCGACAGTTCCGATTTGCACTTTTACTGTTGAAAACGCCCCAAGCCCAAACTTCAAAGGCGGATATATTCGCCTGTCGGATTTTCGTGGGGCCGAAAACCAAGCCCCGAAAACACTTGAGGCCATCCAAAATCCCGCCTGCGGTTGGTTCTTCCATGCATCCACCGCCGACTTCAAGAAAATCCCCGGCAGCCCGATTGCTTACTGGGCAACAAAGGCACTTTTAAAGTCTTTTGATATAAATTCAAATTTAGCTGATTTTCTTGATACTGCCCAGGGTATGAAAACTTTAGATAATGAAAGATTTGTCAGAGAGTGGGCAGAGGTTTCTTTAGAGAAGACGATTTTGCATGATTTTGAATCTAAAAAAAAATGGTTTCCAATAAATCATGGTGGCGAATATCGAAAGTGGTTTGGCAATAATGAATCTCTAATGAACTGGGAAAATGATGGAAATGAAATAAAGACTTTAGCAAAAAAGAAATATAATAGTGTCACAAGAACAGTAACTGGTATGGGGCATTATTTTAAAGAAGGCATAACTTGGACAGCAATATCTTCGAGTCGTTTTAGTGTTAGGCGATTTCCAACAGGATATTTATTCACAAATGCTGGTATGTGTGCCTTCGGAGATCCATATGAATTAGATAAAATTTGTTGTTTTTTAAACACAAAGGTAGCTATTTCACTCCTTGAATTTTTATCTCCAACTCTAAACTTTGGTCCAAATCAGATAAAACTTATTCCATTACATAATTCTGAAAAAATAGATAATTTTGTAAGCAGAAAATTTCTCAAAATTTTTCATATTGTAAAAATAGACTGGGACTCGCACGAAACCTCCTGGGACTTCTCCCGCCCTCCGCTTCTGAGCTCAGACCATAATCAGCCGACCCTGAAAGCCACCTATGAAAAGCTGCGCACACACAGGCGGAGCATGACCCTGGAAATGCAATGCCTGGAAGAAGAAAACAACCGCATTTTCATCGATGCCTATGGCTTGCAGGATGAACTGACCCCTGAGGTGCCGCTGTCCGAAATCACCCTGACCTGCAACCCCCATTACCGCTATAACGGCAGCAAAACCGACGAAGAACTGGAAACCCAGCTCCTGACCGATACAATAGAGGAACTCATCTCTTATGCCATCGGATGCATGATGGGTCGTTACAGCCTGGACGAACCTGGTTTGATTTACGCCCACAGCGGGAATATCGGTTTTGAACCGTCAAAATATAAACCGTTTCCAGCCGACGACGACGGCATCATACCCATTATAGACACGCCCTGGTTCGCCGATGACGCAGCCAACCGGTTTGTGGAATTCGTGAAAGTTGCCTGGCCGCCTGAAACCCTTGTTGAAAACCTCAAATTCGTGGCCGACAGCCTAAACCCCAAACGCAATGAAGACCCCACCGGCACCATCCGCAAATATCTGAGCGTCGGATTCTTCAAAGATCATCTCAAAACCTATAAAAAGCGCCCCATCTACTGGCTGTTTTCCAGTGGCAAACTAAAGGCTTTTGAATGCCTGGTCTATCTCCACCGCTACAATGAATCCACCCTGTCTCGGATGCGCAGCCTCTATGTCACCCCTTTGCAGGGCAATATCCGGTCACGCATCGAATTTCTGGATAATGAACAAAAAGCCGCCACCTCCGCATCGGAGCAGCGCAAATTCCAGAAAGAAATCGATATGCTCAAAAAGAAACAGACCGAACTCGCCAAATTCGATGACGAACTCCGCCATTATGCCGACATGCGCATATCTCTGGACCTGGACGACGGGGTAAAAGTCAATTACAGCAAATTCGGGAACCTGCTGGCGGAAGTGAAGGCGATTACGGGAGAATAAAATGAAATTACAGTTAACATTGATATGCAGAGCTTTAGACTGGAGCATAAGCGCTAACATAAATTCCCCCCTTTGAAAAAGGGGGGTTAGGGGGGATTTCAAAAGGAGCAGGAGATGCTAAACTATCGGAAATATCTCAAAGACAAATCACGCCTTTTACGATGTCATGCAACCGATAGCGAGGAACATCTCTGGACGCGACTGAGGCGTAAACAGTTACTGGGCATACAGTTTTACCGTCAGAAACCCCTTGGCAACTATATTGTTGATTTCTATGCTCCGAAGGTGAAATTGGTCGTTGAAGTGGATGGGTCGCAACATCTCAAAGAAGAGTATTTACAGAAAGATGAAAATCGGGATGCATTCCTTAGAGAAGTTTTGGTGGAAACAGATGCTGTGGTTGAAGCCATCCATCAGGCGGTAACTGTGCGGTTGAAACTGAAAATCCCCCCCAACCCCCCTTTTTCAAAGGGGGGAGTTTCAGTTGGCGCTTATTCAAAGGGGAGGGGATTTTAAGTTGGCGCTTATGCTCCACTGGGGGAGGAGGTGAATGATTACTTATAATCAGACTCGCGACGATTAAAAAAACAATGAATTAAAAGCGGATGAATTCTCACGAATTTATGATCTTGAAATTGAAAGAAGCATAAGCGATGGGCATAGAGCGATATGATGTCATCGTAAAAATGCCTGAGCAGGGACGCAGAAAACGCAAAAAAGGGGAAAGCGCTTCGCGCAAAAAACCTTTGCGTCCTCCGCGTCTTAGCGGGAGAAAAACTAAAAAAAGGAGATAAACATGCAAACATTAAAACAGGAAGCCATTGACGCTATTTCACAAATGCCTGATCAGACCAATATGGATGAAATCATGTATCGTCTTTACGTCATCGACAAAATCGGAAAAGGCAGAAAAGCCGCTGAACGGGGAGATGTGACATCAATTAATGAATTAAAGAAAGAAATTGAATTATGGTGAAATGGACCCAACCGGCAAAACGTGATTTAAAGAAGATTCATGATTATATTGCCGAAGATTCAAAATATTATGCAAAAAAAGTCGTGCAGGACATTGTTTCCAGGTCGGAGAGTTTAAACGATCTTCCTGAAACCGGCAGAATTGTTCCTGAATTATCCGAGCCGAATATCAGGGAACTCATTATTTATTCTTATCGGCTCATATACGAAATCAAGGAAAAAAAGATTGAAATATTGACGATTGTTCATGGAAGACGCGATTTTCCAAAAGCTTATCAGGAAACAAAATGGTGAATTTAAAGGAAAGCATGTTCTAAATAGTTGAAAAAATAAACGGTGAAAACTTAAATGGACATCAAACAAATATCAGATACATTAAACCGGATTTTTACGGAAAAGAACAAACGCATAATCTTCTGGTATGACGGCGAAATGGAGTTCGATGAGATATTGCCATCTCTTGAACTGATGGATGCCGATATATTGAGGATGGATGAATACAGCGCCCTTGAACTCAAAATCAAACTCGAAATCGACGATCCTGCCGGCAAATATGTTTTATATGCTCCCTGGCATGAACCGCCGCCGGAAGATGACTGGCTGTTTGATATCCGCCTTTATAGTTATACATTTCTTGCTGATACCGCCTCAATCACATTAAAGGAACTGGATCTTAACCATCAGAGCATCCGGCCATATATTCAGACAAGAAAAGCATTTTTTAACAGTCAGGACAGGATGAACCGGTTGAAAAAGTGGGTGGCCGCCGATGACCTGGAAGACGAAATTGACCTTAAAATGCTGGCAGTGATTACCAGGGCGGACCAACCGGAACCATTTTCCATCCTGATGAAACTCTTCGACTCATTTTGTCAGAAAGGGAAGTTTGACACACAAGAGACTTCCAAGCCATGGATGGAAATAGAAAAACTCGACCTGATGCCTTTCTTTTGGAAGATTCTTAGCCAGACATTCGGATATGTAAATACGGACACCCCAAGTTTAACAGATTTTTTATTGCGGGTATCCGTGACGGATTTTGCAAACGCCATCAAAGCCGATCCGCCTTCGTCAATTTCCCATTTCATCATACCAAACCCCACTCAGGCCATGAATTCATCGGTGTTTTTGTCTCAATGGCGGAGCAACACCAATCATTTCAAGAATTATAATGTAATTTCACGGTTTGCCGGGAGCCGATTAAAGATTGATGAACTCCTGTCATCCATTGATGCCGGCACATTGGATGAGATTATGACGTTTGAGGCAGTGGAGCGCAGGATCATCAGCGGCATTAGGGATCAACTCATCGCCAATTCCGAAAACGGGTATCCGGAGATGCGGGAGGCGATTAAACGCCGGTTGGATGGATATTGGACAACGACATCTTTAGAGGAAGATTCTTCGGGAAACCTGTATCGAACCACTTATCATGCCATGCTGTTCGCCATTGACCTGTTTGAGCTGAGAAAGAAATATGATGCAGGGTTTTCTTATCCTTCGGCAGAAGCGATGCTCGCCGCCTATACTCGGGAACTGTTTCTGTTTGATCAATTGTACCGAAAATTTCATGAGTTTTCAGACAAGGCGGATCTGGCTGGCTGGGATGTATTAAAAACGCTTCGGGATAAGGTAGAAGATTGTTACAGCAACTGGTTTATGATGCAGTTGTCGCTAAAATGGGGCGATTTTATAACACCAGAGCATCCGGACAATCTGATGAAAAGATGGCGTGTCTCTGGCATAGCCAACCAATACGACTTTTTTGATAAATACGTTCAACCAACAGTCCAAGGGTCTTCCCGGAACAGACTTTTTGTCATTATCAGCGATGCATTCCGGTATGAGGCTGCTGAAGAATTGACCAAAATCATCAATGGCAAATATCGGTTAAAAGCCGATCTCGAAACTATGCTGGGAGTAGTGCCAAGCTATACGGCATTGGGTATGGCGTCTCTTTTGCCTCATCAGCGGTTATCATTTAAACCGAAAGGGGATGTTGTTGTTGATGATAAGGCGACAGGTTCAACGGAATTGCGGGCTGATATTCTTGCCCTACATGAAGGCACTGCAATTAAAGCCGATGAGTTGATGGTCATGAGCAAGGACATGGGTCGGGAATTTGTTAAACCCTATCGGATTATTTACATATTTCATGACCAGATTGATGCAATCGGAGACAAAGCCGCCTCGGAAGGCAATACGTTTGAAGCGGTACGAAAAACCATTGACGAACTTTATGCACTGATCAGTTTCATCATTAATTCCTTAAACGGAACAAACGTTATTG
>JBAXVB010000223.1:0-6494 GCA_037129415.1 Deltaproteobacteria bacterium | reverse complement strand
ATTGAAAATGACAATAATGCTCCGCTGGTATTGATTCAAATTATGAATTATGAATAAAAATGGTCAGTCACATCATTTATCGCATCTTTCTTAAATTCGATCACCCCATATATGAAAATGATACTTCCCCCTTTGGAAAAGGGGGGGAATCCTTTCGATTTTAGTATTTGAGATTAGCGGGCACAAGAGCGTTCGATGAAATTTAAGAATGATACCATTCATCATTACATGAGATACACTATGGTCAGACAAAAAAACAATTATGAATTACCTGTAGGTGATGTTAGATGAAAGTTCCCCTTCTGGATTTAAAATGTCAATATCAACTTATCAAGCAGGACATTCTAAGGGTCACGGAAGAAATCTATGACAGTCAGTATTTTATTCTGGGGCCTCATGTTGAAGCATTGGAGCAACAAATGGCGCAGTACTGTCATGTTGCATTCGCCCTGGGGGTTTCTTCGGGGACAGACGCACTACTCATTGCCTTGATGGCATCCGGAATAACCGCAGGCGATATCGTCATTACAACGCCTTACACTTTTTTTGCAACGGCAGGTTCCATTTCCCGCGTGGGAGCTTCTCCCTGTTTTGTGGATATTGATCCGGCAACTTATAACATCTCCCCTGTTGGCATTTCAGCAGCCATAGACCGGATGAGTCACGCAGAAAGGGAGCATCTGAAAGCCATTATTCCGGTGCATCTCTACGGGCAGTGCGCAGACATGGATCCGATTCTTGAAATCGCCAGAGACAACCAGTTGACAGTTATCGAAGATGCGGCTCAGGCCATTGGTTCCGAATACAAGGGCAGGCGGGCAGGAGAAATGGGTGATTTCGGGTGTTTTTCTTTTTTCCCGTCCAAAAATCTTGGTGCGTTTGGAGACGGCGGCATGGTAACCACTCCATCCAAATTCTTTCATAACACCATGGTCATGCTGAGGAATCACGGTTCTCACCCCAAATATTATCATAGCCTGATCGGCGGCAATTTCAGGCTGGATGCACTTCAGGCAGCCATTGTATATGTCAAGTTGAATTATCTGGATCAATGGACAAAGATGCGTCAGGATCATGCAGCGACATATCGCGGCCTGTTTTCGCAGTGCAGCTTGGAAGATCGTGTCATGCTGCCTGTTGAAAAAGAAACTCGGCACACGTTCAATCAATATGTCATCCGTGTTGCCGAAAAAAGAGATGAACTTAGGACCTTTTTACTGGAATCAGGGATTGGATGTGAAGTATATTATCCGGTACCGCTGCATCTTCAGAAGTGTTTTTCTTTTTTGAACTACAGGGAAAGGGATTTTCCAGAAGCTGAAAGCGCAGCCGCGCAGACCTTGGCTCTTCCCATTTATCCGGAACTTACATTGGCTCAACAGGAATACGTTGTGGACAGAATTCAGTTTTTTTTGTGCAAAAAAGATTGACCACGAAATACACGAGTAGGGGCGACCGGCCGGTCGCCCCTACTCATTATTCAAGCTGGAGGAAGAGATGTCAGAAAGAAATTCGCGTGATTCATTTAGAGATAAAAAAGGCACCGCTACTGAACAGGGTTCAGATGAAGATTATTATACAGAAGATGTTTATTCGCCCTGGAAAAAAGGCAATGTGGAAAGTTTTATGTCCAATCTGAGCAAGAGCAGCGGATTACTGTTGGTCATTATCGGTGCAGGTGTGTTTATACTGGTGGCATTATTCGTTTTTCTTCCCATGCTGCGCAGTCCCTCCGATACCAAACCGAACATGGAGATGGACACCAAGTTGAAAAAAATGGAAGCCAAAATGATTGAGATGGAACAAAATTATCAAAAAGTCGCGCAGTTAGCTCTACAGGAGGATCAAGTATCGGGAAGAATAGATAAGCTAACGCAGAGACTGGACCTTATGGCAAGGGAAATCGAGATGACTCACAAACAGCCTGCTCAGGTCAAAACAGATTCCCCGACAAAACAACCAATTGCTCAGGTCAAAACAGAATCCCCGACGAAACAACCAATTGCTCAGGACAAACCAGAACCGGCGACAAAACAGCCATCTGCTCCTAAAGCAGAGTCTGGCAGCCCGGGCACAGTTGGAATACCAGAGAAAAAGGTGTCAACTGAAAAATATCATGAAGTAAAGCCCAAAGAAACATTGTTTGGCATCGGCCGTATCTATGGGGTGACTGTTGATGAACTACGGCGTTTAAACAACATGGGCCCAACAGATGTGGTTCGTTACGGGCAAAAACTAAAGATCAGCAAATGACTTTATAGGGTCGTTGACCGTTGACCGTTAAAAATATGCGATACGGTCAACGGCTTTCCTGCCTGCTGGCTATTCTTTTTTAACGACCAGTCCCACGCCCGCCAGGAGGAGCATAGCTCCGGCATAACCGATTATGGTGGTGCTTTCAGACGAAAGCCATGGAAGTTGGTGAACAGAAAGAACACCGACTACAATCAGGGTGATCAGCGGGTTCAGAACAATGATGGCGCTGACCTGGTTGGCAGGAAGCAGTTTTAGGGCTTCGCCCAGTGTACCATAAGCGATGAGGGTATTTGCACCCAGGAATATCAGCGTCAGCCAGTCCGAAAGGGCCAGTCCCTGGAATTCATGAAAAACCGCCAGAGGGGAAAATACCAGAGCAGCAACCAGGTAAATCAGTAAATTCGTCTGCTGCGGGGTCCAGATTCGGACCAGGAGTTTCTGACATACCGCAAAAAATACCCAGGTTATGGCCGCAAAACCAAGCCAGAGGTTGCCCAGCGAGTATTGCTGAGAAGAAATCACCAAGTGATGCAGTTGATCCCAGTAAAATAGGACAAAGCCTGCTGCCGCAATCCCGAATCCGGACTTTTGAAGGAGGCTGAGATGTTCTTTGAAATAGATAACCCCTACAACCGCCACCAGAAGCGGCGATGCCTGAATCATAATCTGCGCATTGCTGGGGGAGGTCAGGGCCACTCCGATGGTAAATCCCAGATAGTTACCTGCCATCGCAAGTCCGGCGAGAATTCCCAGTATCGGGGGCTTTATCAGAATTTCAAAAAACTGCGGTCGGCGAATAATATAATATCCTGCCAGAAATACGAGCGAAAACGTAAACCGAAACCAGATGATGGTATTGCCGCTGAACCGCTGAAGCGCATATTTAAGCACAATGGCCAGTATGCCCCAGAGTACGGCCGTTATGCTGATCATCATAAGTCCTTTTGAATGATTGGACATGAATGCTTTTTACCTCATATTCTTTTCCAATACAGCAAGGGAAGTTAGAAGGTGATTATACGAAAAAACCTCAATGGATACCGTTCCGGTAAATCGTTTAAGTATGGAGAATATCCTGTCAAGCCAGTTCTGATCAAAGACATCCAAAGATAGGTGATCCTTTCCGTTATTAACGCCGTGCAAATGAATCATCGTCGTTTGTTCAGCGAATCGGTGATACATAGTCTCTATATTTTCATGATTCACGATAAGATGCCCCATGTCCAGACACACCCGAAGGTCGTATTCCAGAAGAATTGGTTCGATCCATTCCAGCGGGTAATTGAGAGTCTCAACCGAAAGAGATTGGCCCTTTACCCCTGCATCCATCAATCTGCGGATACTTTCTGAAATCCTGACCTGCCAGGCTTTGTCACACAACCTTCCAATCGGTGCTTGATTATAAGGAAGATGAAGGATATATGCCGTAGGTTCCAGAGGCTGGGTGAGATACATGGTGCGAAGAGTGTTTTCAACAAACCGTTTCTGTTCCTTGCGTTCCGGATTTCCAGGGTCCAGATCCGATGGAAGATGAACATTATACGTGAACTTGAATTCTTTTGCCAACGATTCCAGTTCCAGTATCGTCTTTTGGGACGGCAAGCAAGATTCATGGCTTTCAAAACACAGCAGCTCTATTTCATCCAGATAGGGCCCCAGCATCTGAACATTGGGGATGTAGTCATCTGGATAGATAAATGAAGGTGCGCTGATCCTGAACGGATAGGCGTTTTTACATGATTTGGGCAGTTGAGGATACATGGGGGGCCTGTGTTTTTTTGGAAGGTTGGTAGATAAATCACGAAATATACGAAATATACGAGTAGGGGCGACCGGCCGGTCGCCCTTACTTTAATCATGCGGCGGAAATGACTACCAGCAGAAAAGTCCACAGCAATGAACAGAGAAGCATCAGATCGCAGGCTTTTCGAATATCGCTTCGTGTCACATTATCAAAAGCAACGCCAATATAGGGTTTGTTGACCAGTCGTCCGTGGTACACGCTGGGGCCATTCAACTTCACGGACATAGCTCCGGCAAAAGCAGCCTCGGAATATCCTGAATTCGGACTGGCATGGTGAGAACCTTCATGAACAGCAGTATGGAAGGCGCTTTTTCCACTCCTGGACAGGAGCTGCGCTGCGAATGCGATAACCGGAACGGCAAGCCGCGCAGGTATAAAATTGGCGATATCGTCCAGTCGGGCGGAAGCCTTGCCAAAATGTAAATATGCATCATTGCGGTAGCCGACCATGGAATCCAGGGTATTCACCATCCGGTAGGCCATGGCCAGTGGCGCGCCTCCGATGGTGGCATAAAACAGCGGACTTATGATGCCGTCCACCAGGTTTTCGGCCACGGTTTCAACTGCGGCGCGAACAACCCCCTGTTCCGACAGATGCTCGGTTTCACGGCCCACAATGAAGGAAACTTTTTTACGCGCCTCCTGCAGCCCGCTGGAGTTTAAGGCGGTTTCAACTTCCATTGCCGCTTTTCTTAGAGAAGATGGGCTGATGCAGTAATAGATTAAAATGGATTCAAGAATGAACCGGCAAGTTGGATGAATCATACCTGCCAGGTGGACCATAAGCCAGGAAACGACCCATACACTCAAAACCAGGAATCCGCAAAACAGCGTACCTGAAATGGCCAAGGGAATCTTCTGGCGTCTGAAAACAGGTTCCAATCGTGAAATGGCCGCACCCATCCACCTGACAGGATGAAACAGCCAGAGGGGATCTCCCAGTATCAGATCAAGAACGAAAGCCGCAAGTAGGGCGTATGCAATATGAAGTTCCATCATCGGCGATGACTGTAGCAGATTAAGCGAATCTTTTCAATATGTGTCGTCATAACGGAGGGAAAATGACCCGCAAAACCATCGGAATTACGGCCGGCATCCTGCTGGCCCTTAGTGTCAGCGCTTATCTGGGTCTGACAATCTATATTGAAAATGATGCTCAGGGCCGCATTCAGAATTGGGCGAATCACACGGGCAGGATTTCTGAAATCACTTACCAATCCCTGGATGTAGGGCTTTTTTCAAAAACAATTCAGGTAAGCCAGGTTTCAATTCAGATTAAGAATGTGAATAGCCCTGTGGCCATTGATCGGCTCATACTGCATTCGTTTGACACAAAATTTGATAGCATGAATGAAATTCCTTCTTTCATGCATGTTGAAATTCAAGGAATTCACATCAGTTCGGGCAATTCCTTGATCAAGGGAATCTCTCCGGTGTTGGCACAACTTGGATATGCCGATATTGCAGCCAGCGTGGAGTATGCTTATATCTATGAACCGATCAAAAAAGATATGGAGATTAAGCAGTTACGTGTCAGCGTTGCAGATATGGGAAAAATTGAGGTTTGGGCAAGAATAAACAGTCTGGATCTGGCAGCCCTCAAAGCCGTTCCGGACAATCCTTTGTCGCTGATAGCCCTGGTCCCGGCTGTGGCGATATCCGGGATTACGCTGGATTATCAGGATAATTCTCTAACGAAAAGACTGATAGAGTTGGGTGCTCGGCAGTCCGGGCAGAGTTTTGAACAATTTATGTCCACTATAACCGAGAAATTGAATTTAGAGATACAAAGGCAAAACCAGCCTGCGGTCAAAGACGTGCTACTGTCATTTCAGAAATTTATTGTAAATCCAGGCCATATCAAGGTGGCGGTTTCTCCCACTCGACCGCTTCCCCTGCTGACACTGTTGATGGAAAGTGATCCAAACGAGAGAATTCGTATGCTTAATATTTCCGTGTACTGATGGGGACGTTGTTAATATTTTAAGTAGTCGTTCCATTTCAAGGAAAAACAGGCCAGATTGCTAAGAGCCGATAATGAAAACCGTTGCCCAATTGTCACCATAACGGTATAATACAGAAAACGTCGGGAGGGTGCCTATATGAGAGCTGTGCGAGTTAAAGAACATGAATCAGCCAATGACCGAATCACTGCCAGAGTGCCGCATGCTACCCGGTCGATCATTGAGCTGGCTATACGGGGCCACAATCAATTAGCTTTGGTCTGAATGCTTCGGTAAGGGAGACGATATTTTAGGTTTCATCAGCACTCACGAAAATGAAAAGTGGAGGTTAAACAGATTTCTCTTGTTTAACCTCCACTTTAGTTACCAACCGTAATATTTTCTATTCCTGGAAAAAACCTGCCCCCGCAAGGAGAGGAAAACACGGGGGCAAGTCCGGGTATAATAAGTCTGCTAATTTGATACCGCCA
>JBAXVB010000222.1:0-6500 GCA_037129415.1 Deltaproteobacteria bacterium | reverse complement strand
AAGGATATCTGTGATTGCTGCAGAACGGTTTCATAACCTGCCGGAAGAAAAAAAAGAGCGCATTCTGACCGTCGCTTCGGAAGAATTCAGCCAAAAGGGATATGCCGGCGCCAGCATCAACAGCATCGTAGGGCGCTTGGGGATCGCCAAAGGCTCACTGTTTCAATATTTTGGAACCAAGGACGGGCTGTTTCGTTTTGTATTCTCCCACGCTCTCGAAAGGGTCAAAGGCAATCTGCGGAATGTGCGCGACAATACCCATCGCAAAGACCTGTCTTCGCGTCTAAATGATACCCTCCTGGCGGGCGCATGGTTCATTCGAAAACAGCCTCTGCTCTACCGGCTTTACCTTCAACTTTTGTCGGACAACACCATTCCTTTCCGCAATGACATGTTGCTGGCGCTGCGTCAGTACAGCCTCGAATATATTCGCTCCTTGCTTGAAGAGGCCAGGCAAAGGGGGGAACTTGCCGATCATGTCGATCTGAACAGGGCTGCCTTCATGATAGATGCTGTGATGGACCGGTTCCTTCAGGCCCAGGCGGTCCCTTATATAGATGCCGGACTCGGGCTTTTTAACGGCGACTTGACAGACATACAGGGGTGGATTGAAGATATGGTGCAACTGATTCAAAAAGGGGTTGAAAAGTTCTGAATGGCCAGTGATTATATTCTGGTTCTTGCGGCAGTGGTGTCCGAGATACAGGGGATACTGGATCGCATCACGCATCCATCAGTTCAGATGATCGGCGGTCGATCTGTCCAGTGCGGACGAATATGTGGAATGCCGCTGAGAATTCTTGTGACTGGTCCGGGAATTGTCAACACGGTTCAGGCCATTACCGCCTGCGTGGAAAATACAAGACCATTTTTGATGCTTCAGACAGGCTGTGGCGGCGGGTTCAGGCAGCTTGGCATGACTAACGGTGATATCGCCGTAGCCACTACCGAGGTGGATGTCCACCTTGGCATTGAAACCGGCAAGCATAACGCGCCACTTCAGGAAATGCCCTTTCCCGTGCTTGAAATAGATGGAAAGGCGCTTAAGGAAAATTATCCTCTGGACCTGAATCTTGCAGAGACCACATTTCTCAGGTTAAAGGCGGTTTTTGGTCAGAAAGGAATTGGGGTATTCAAGGGGCCGTTTATCACCGGATCGACTGTCACTGGCTCGGAGGAACGGGCGGATTTTCTGTTCAAGGCATTTTCACCCTGTATTGAATCCATGGAAGGCGCCAGCGCCGCTTTTTTATCCCATTATTATCAATTGCCGTTTCTGGAAATCCGTTGTGTCAGCAATGTGGTGGGCAAACGGGACTTATCCAGGTGGGATATTTCACTTGCCTGCCGGCGGGCAGGGCTGGCGGCGGCGGATGTGATTGAATTTTTCATTAAGGAGCAACATGACAACCCGGTTATCTCTGGCTTATTCCACTTGTCCCAATGATACATTCGGTTTTTACGGGCTGGCCAAGGGCCATATTACCTGCCCGGACATATCCTTTGATATTTCCCTTGCGGACGTGGAGACCCTGAATCAAGCTGCCAGGAGCCGTGTTTATGACATCACAAAGCTCTCCTTTGCAGCGATGGGGAATCTGAGATCAAACTACTGGCTCCTGAAAAGCGGAGCGGCTCTTGGCCGAGGCTGCGGACCGCTGATTGTGGCAAGGCCAGGATACGGCATTGAGTCGCTACATGATTCCGCAATAGCGGTACCGGGAATGGACACCACAGCCTGCTTGCTGACTGGTCTCTACCTTGGCAAGCCGCCAAATGCGTTCCCTATAACATTTGACCGGATCATGCCGGAGGTGTCAAAGGGAATTTTTGATTACGGCGTTATCATTCATGAAGGCAGGTTTACCTATCAGGAATATGGACTGGTCAGCATTCTGGATCTGGGGTTGTGGTGGGAGCAGCAAACCGGACTTCCGGTTCCACTGGGATGTATCGCCGCCAGCAAAAACCTTGAACTGGATGTGGTCAAAAAGGTGGAGAAGGCGATTCAGGAGAGCATCGCTTTTGCCTTTGCCCATCCGGAACGAACAGCGCCATATATCAGAGAGCATGCACAGGAAATGGGGCCAGTTGTAATTCAACAGCATATTGACCTTTATGTGAACGAATTCTCTCTGGATATCGGGACAGAAGGTATTTGCGCGGTCGAAACCCTCTTTTCCATGGCGCAAGGCTGTGGTCTTATAGCGCAGGACGGCAGCCAGTTGTTTCCAGACTGATTGCTGTGCTGATAAAAACAATACTTCACAAAAGTGACGAGATATGGTAGAATGTCATCTTAAGTAGTTGTTTGTAAAATAACCCAAAAAAGGAGATAATCATGGAACAATCAAGTTTGCCGTATCTGCAGCAACGTCTCATTGGTAGAAAGGTAATTATTTTTTTGCCGGTGGTTGCCATCCTCGCTGCAATCATTTCAACATTTATGTTACTTCCCAAAAGCTATTATTTAAAGGTTCGGGACGGAGAACTCTTCCTGGTAGAAGGCTATTTATCCAGTTGGGTCAGTTCTCCGCGATCCAGTACTATGCCCCCCTTTTCTGTAAAGGGCCTGGATTTAAAAGGTATAATCAACGTTGAATTCGAAACCCAGGATGAAGCGATGGATGTTCTGCGCAGTTTTTTTCAGAAGCGAGTTCAGGCGCAGAGCGAAGCACTTTTTGTCAAGGAAAAAGAGATAGCCAGTGCTTATTCCGATCTGTTGAGGGACACAACCGGTGCAAAAGCCGCAGGAATTCCCGGATTGGAAAAGAACATCGAAGTTCTGAAGGGGTGGCTCGAGATATATAACGTAAAGATGAAATCGACGATGCCTGCCGCCAAATCATAAAAGGCCGCCGAGTACGGTATCCCTTTTCCGGATACAACGGCAAAGCATATTGCATTGTTAATTCTGTGTTTCTTTTTCTTTTCTCTGGCGACCTTTAATCTCCACTGGTTCTGGATCGCGGATGGTTTCGGTGCTGTCGCTTTCGTTTTTAGCCCTAAGGGTCAGCACCGGAATCAGCACTTTAGAGATAACATAAACCTCCTCAACGTCTTTCAGATGGTCCGGATTCGGGGACTTTATATCGATATCCAACTCTTTATAAGTGCCGTCTTTCATTTTTGCCAACACGAATTTTCTCCTTTCGCTTATGAAGGTTACGCTTTCGATCACAACGTAGTCAGTATTAGCCAGTTCTCGGATTCTGCTGGGTGTGCAGTAATCGCAGGGATAGTGTTTGCATCTTACACAGGTGGCGAACACGCGATTCATATCGCGTTTTTTGCACCAGAAGTATTTTTCTACCTCCGATGACGGATTCACGGGCGGTGGCAGTTGTATATGATCACTCATATTTTCTGTAACCGCATGACTGGCGAATTTCTACGGTTTCCTTTTCAGGGATGGAAAACATATTTGAAACAAAACAGGGCGGCAAAGATTCGCCGCCCTGACAGTTTAAATTAGGCCATCTGAATTTTTGCGTCTTCTTCACGCTTCAGTTCTTTGGTGGCGCTTTCACGCAGCTTGTATTTTTGAATCTTGCCGCTGGCGGTCGTCGGATATTCGTCAACAAAGAAAAAAAACGCCGGAATCTTATGAAAGGAAATCTTGTCCTTGCAAAATGTTTTCAGTTCTTCTTCTGATATTTTTTCGCTGGGCTTAACCTGAACATATGCCACCACTTCCTCTCCATATTTTTTGCTGGGAACGCCTATTACCTGTACGTCCTTGATTTTGGGATGGGTATAGAGAAATTCCTCAATTTCCCTCGGGTAAATATTTTCACCGCCTCGAATGATCATATCCTTGATGCGGCCCGTGATTTTGCAGTAGCCGTTTTCATCCATGATGGCCAGATCACCGGTGTGCAGCCATTTGTCGGTATCAATGGCTTTGGCCGTACCTTCCGGATTATTATAATATCCTTTCATGACGTGATAGCCGCGCGTACAAAGCTCACCTTGCACTCCCCGGGGGACTTCCTCGCCAGTTACCGGATCCACGATTTTGACTTCCACGTTCGGCAGCGCTCTTCCAACCGTGCTGACTCGCAGTTCAAGACTATCTGTTGTGCGGGTCTGGGTAATACCCGGAGATGCCTCTGTTTGTCCGTAAACAATGGTCATTTCCGAGGCGCCCATGACGCTGACAACCTGCTTCATTACTTCTATCGGGCAGGGGGCTCCGGCCATGATTCCGGTGCGAAGTTGCGATGTGTCGTATTTCTTGTTTTTCAGCTCTTCCAGTTCAGCGATGAACATGGTTGGAACCCCATGCAGCGCCGTACATTTTGATGCTTCAACGGTTTCCAGAACCGCCGCAGCCGTAAATGCCAGTACCGGAGCCATCGCGGTCGCGGAAACCACGCAGGTAAGCGTGCCCAGAACACAGCCGAAGCAGTGAAAGAAGGGAACTGGTATGCACATGGTGTCCTTGGAGGAGAGTACCATGCACTCGGCCAAGCTCTTGGCGTTTCCGATCAGGTTCGTGTGTGTCAACTGAACGCCTTTGGGAAATCCGGTTGTGCCGGATGTATATTGCATGTTAATGACATCATCCGGATGCAGGGAGTCTTGCCGGGCATAAAGCTCGGCATCGCTGACCTTCTCGCTCATGGCCATCACTTCATTCCATGTGAACATGCCTGGCTGGCTTTCATTTCCGATAAAGATGACATTCTTGAGCAGGGGAAGCTTTGCGCTCTTCAGTTTTCCGGGTTGGCAGGTTTTCAGTTCCGGGCAGACATCATGAACGACCTTTAGATATTCATCCGCTTCCCGTACCCCGCCGATCAGGATCAGCGTTGTAGAATCGGATTGCTTCATAAGGTATTCCAGCTCGAAGCTTTTGTAGTTAGTGTTGACCGTGACCAGTACTGCCCCCATTTTGGGCGTACTGAATTGCGTCAAGACCCATTCCGGAACGTTGTTGGCCCATATCGCGATATGTTCATGTTTTTGAATGCCCAAGGCCATAAAGGCTTTGGCAGATTGATTGCAGACAGCTTTGAACTGATTGTAGTCGTAGTCGATTCCCAATTTGTGATACTTCAGCGCCTTGCTGCTTCCGAACTGCTCAGCCACGATATCCACAAGCTGACCTATCGTGGTTTTGCCAACTTCAAATTCTGGTAATTGCATAAAATTTTTCCTCCTTTGTTTGTGATGTTCTGTATGTTTTTTGCGATCTTTTCTGCGGCTTCAATCTGAATTATGAACGAGCGCTCAGTCAAAGTTATTTTATTGTTTTATATCCATTTACTGTGTTTTGTCAAATAATTTATTAATGCTTGATAAAATGAACATAAATCGGAAAAACATTGAATGGCCAAAAGCGCCTGTGCATTTTCATCGACGGAGGGAATGACGTGGCATGAGGGTTTACCGTGAAAATGCTATTGTGCGGATCGTTCAGACGACCCTTCCTTATGACTGGTCTGGCGCAACAGAGCATTTTTGTCTTTTTTGCTCTGGATAACGACGGGAATTATGAAAAGGGGGGGAAAGATGTTGAATGTTCAAGGATTTTCAGATATATGTCCGCGACAGTGATTGTTACGTGAAATAAAATCAATTGTCCCATTTTCAATATCCGAAAGAAGCTATGTCCAATCTGCTTTTTTCCTTTTAACAATAAGGATGATAAATTGCCAAAACCCAATTATCAGCATGATAAACGTCAGAGAGAGTTGGAAAAGAAAAAAAAGAAGGAAGAAAAAAAACATCGCAAGCAGACTACTGAGGATATAAAGCCTGAAGAGGATGTGAATCCGGTTCCTGAAACAGATCAGCAATCATGAATGCCGGGAAATTATTTTTACGCCCGCTTTTGATCAGACCGCCAAAGAATCTCGCAGACCAGATTGACCAGTCCCCATATTGCGTCTGCCGAAAGATGCAGTTCAATGGAGCGGTCAAAAAGAACGGAAGCCCTGGGCGCAAATTCTTCATCGCCTTTCCACAGCAGAAAAAACAAGGGGACTTTTGGAAATGGCCGGAGTTTATAGGAAATATCCGCCATCGTCAGCCGTGTTCCCCCAAGTTTTTCAGCAGCCAACCGAAATCCCTCGAAGTCATTCCCGAAACGATCCAGCAACAGATGGGTTTTAAACTCATGCGGACCCTGAAAAAACTGGGCATCTTTCAAATCCTGGACCGCAATGGTTTCATTGAAGAGCCAGCCGGGTTTGACCTGAAGCAGGTAAACCAGTACCAGAAGCTCCAACAGGGAATTGTCGATCCTCAACCATTGTCCGTCCTGTTTTAAAAAGCACCTGCGATGCAGGGGATGTACCCGAATTTCGGTATGCAAAAAATTTAGTGTCAAGGTTTCGGGGTCTTCCTGCCGCGCCAAGGCAATATCGCAAAGTTCGGATAAGTTCTTAAGCTGAAGGTCTTCCCAGAATTCTGAAGGCACTTGAATTTCATGGCCTGAAGAAGATTCGGATTTATGCTGATCTTTTTGTTGGTACTCTTGCATCTCTAAAAAT
>JBAXVB010000221.1:0-6501 GCA_037129415.1 Deltaproteobacteria bacterium | reverse complement strand
TATGAATTATGATAGAAAAGAATCCTGCTAATCCTGTCTAACAAATCTTTGAGGACAAATTGCGCTATAACGACAAAGAAATCGAGATCATTTCCAGAAAAAAAGTCTTTGGCAAGACGATCGTTCAGATTCGTATCCTGTCAAGCGGGGAGATACTGGATGTTCCCGAAAGCGGAATTCAGGAAAGCGATGCTGAAATTCCAGCTTCACAAATTGCTTTTCATGCAATGGCTGCCCGGATTCGAAACGAGATCGCCACCCAGAAGGTTCTGGCGCCGTTTGAAAGCTGCATTATTCCCCTGCCACACCAGATTCTGGCCCTTGAAAAGGTGATGTCCGGGCAGTTCATCCGGTTTCTGCTGGCGGATGAAGTCGGTATGGGAAAGACCATCGAAGCCGGCCTGGTAATGAAAGAGCTGAAGCTGAGAAACATTGTCAAGCGGGTGCTGATCATTGTCACCAAAACGGCCATGCTGCAATGGAAACAGGAGCTGAAACAGCACTTCAATGAAACATTTCGTGTTTATGATACCGATTATATCAACACCCTTTCCCGAACCTTTTCCGTAATGGAAGCCGATAACGAGATCAATTTCTGGAGCCAGCACAATCAGGTGATTGTTTCCATGGATTCCCTGAAACCGATTGAAAAACGGCGCGGGTGGAGCCTGCAGAAAGTGGAAACCCATAACCGCTTTCGCCTGGAGAGCGTTATTGACGCCGAGTTCGACCTCCTGATCATTGATGAGTGTCACAAAGTGGGCGGCGGCGACGAGACAGTCAGTCGATATAAAATGGCGGATATTCTGTGCAATGCCATTCCAAATGTTCTTCTGTTGTCTGCAACACCGCATCGCGGGAAATCCGATCATTTTCGAAGGATACTACAGCTTCTGGATGCCGATGCCTTTGCAGGTGAAGGCATGCCATCCATTCCGGATCTGGACCCGGTTGTGGTCCGAACCGAAAAACGACATGCGATTGACTACAACGGCAACCCGCTGTTTAACAAACGACGGACTGAAAAACATAGTGTAGTATGGGATGATATCCGGCACAGAAAGCAGCAACTGCTCTATGGGCAGGTGACGGACTATGTCATTTACGGATTTAATCTGGCGCAGCAGACCCGCAACATGTCCTATAGTTTTGTGATGCTGCTGTTCCAGAGGATGATCAGCAGTTCCACCCAGGCGATTCTGGATTCAATGGAAAAACGGGCGGCAAAGCTTACGGAAGAACAATCAAAAATCAATTTTCCATCCCCCCAACCCCTTCCCGCTGCGAGGGGAAGTGAACGGTTACTTTGCAATCTGTCCGAGTTGCTCCAGATGGAGCCATCCGCATTCGATGTTGATGAACAGAGTCTGACCATTATTGCCGAAGTTCATGCCAACTACGGCGCCGAGCTGGAAACATTGAAATCGCTTACCAAACTGGCCAGAGAATGCCTGAATACGGAAACCGATGCCAAAGTGGAATTTCTTCTGGAGAAACTGACAGAGCTGAAACGACTGGAAAATGATCCGGATATCAAGTTTCTTGTCTTTACCGAGTTTACCGCCACCCAGCGCATGCTGAAAAAAATCCTTCAGGAAAATGGGGGATATCTCTGCCAGATCATCAATGGGTCCATGGAATTTGAAGCCAGAATGGAGGCTTTAAAGCAGTTCAAGGAGGCCTCACAGATTCTGATCTCCACCGATGCAGCCGGTGAATCCCTGAACATGCAGTTTGCATACATTGTCATCAATTACGACATGCCATGGAACCCGATGGTGGTGGAACAGCGGATCGGGCGGGTTGACAGGATTGGGCAGCAGCATGAAGTGCTGGCCATCAATCTGATGCTGGATAATTCGGTGGACCGCAGGGTCTATGAAGTCATCGAAATCAAGCTGAATCAGATCATGGATGAGCTTGGCATCGACAAGACAGCCGATGTCCTGGACAGCACGCTGGAAAGGGAAAGCATCAATCGGCTCTATCTGACATCACTTTTATCTCCTGAAGCGTTCGAGAAAGAGAGTGCGAGCTGGCTGGAAGATATCAAACAGAAGCTAACGGAATATCAGACTACGGAAGGAGTACTGCCGGTCCTGGATGGGGCCCGGATTGCAACCGATAAAGCCGATAAGATCAAATACAGTCCGCTTCCGAAATGGCTGGAAACCATGACGGAATCTTATATGGACGTACATCATCTTCCGTTTCAACGGGTGATTGGGGGAATTCGCTTCACGTTTCCGGGCTATCAGGACCAGATATATACCTTTGATGTCCGGGAAAGTCTGAACAATCCCATTCCGGAACCGTTGAGCCTCCAGCATGACATCATCAAAACTATTCTAAGCCAGGCAGTCCCATATCTGGCAAGCCAGCCCATACCGATTATCCGGTTTTCAGCCATGAAATCGGTGGACGGATATTGGTCCCTGTGGCGACTGACCGTAAAAAATCGCTTTGAAACCAAGGAGATAACAGTGCCAATATTTTGTTCCGCAGAGGGGGATATATTTGCGACATACTCCAGCGACATCTGGCAGAGGCTGTCTCAAGAGCGAAAAAGTTTTACGGTGGTCTCCGCCATGCTGCCTCCGGAAACAGAAACGGCGTTGCAGCAAATGAGCGCCGCAGCCGAAGATGTTCTATCCGGACGGTATCAGGAAATGGAAGCAGATATTGTCTCACGAACTGAAAAAATACGGCTCAACAAGGGAAATGCCTTTGATTTCAGAAATAGACAGTTGAACCGGATCGGTATTGAAAATATCCGTCAGTCCCGGCTGAACCGTCTGGAACGGGAGAAGGCGACATGGCGTGACGAATTCAGTGCAAACTGCCAGGTTCTGCCGGATCTGCGCTGCTTGATGCTTGTAAAGGTTATGCCATGAGCCAATGGTACGATCAATTCCTTTCGCTTATCGTCAGCCACAAACAGCATGAGTTTGTGTATGACAAAGATCAACTGCTTACGCATGAATCGCTTCTGGATGCTGCCGCCAACGCCGGGTTTGTGATTGTCGGATGTGATACTTCACTTGATCTCAGAATTGCTTTCGAGCTGGATATCCGGCATTCTGATGCGCGCTATCTAATCCATTCCGTAAATGATTTTAAACTACTACCGGATATACGGGAGCTGATGGGCTATGCCAAAGTCACTATCAGCGACCTATTTCCATGCCTGGATCGGAAGACCATTACCAGGCTTGATAGCAGAATTCTGGATGTTCTGTTTACACTTTCCAAAAAGATATTTGATCCACTTGGGCCGGATCAAACCATCAAGTTTGTGCTGGAAAATATCTATTTCGTGGATGTGGATGGCCTGGGCGGTAAAGAGCGGTTGCTTAGCAGCCTGATGACTATTTTTTCTGAACCATATACCCTAAACCAACCAGTCCTCGAATTTTTGTCCAAACGCTTTGTAAAGCATTTTCCGGGAATTTCCACGGAAACGGTTTCAGAAAAGTCATTTTTTCCGTTTTTACAGAAACAATGGGAAGCGTACATCCTGAATGGTTCTCAAGAAATCAATTTTGAAGAGAGTTCCCTGAACAAGACGGTGATCAACGCTTTTGTAACCGGCAGGTTGGCGCCGGTTAAAGTGAACCGGAGTACCTGGCAGGAACGCAAATCAAAGATCGGCATCTATCATGATGAACGACAGTCCCGGCGAGAAGATGCCAATCATTTGATGGATTGTATTTCAGCCTATCTTGAGCGGATCGAAAATGACCCGCATCAGTGGTTTTTCTTGATTCAGTTTATCGCCAAAAACAAGCTGATCGTTCTGGAGTTGGATGATGATGAATTGACCGCAGAAACAGAGAGACTTGAAAAACGCATCAATAGTCGGTTTCAGATATTCCTTGATAATTCCTATCAATCCCTTCAAACCAGGTCTGCTGTCAAGCAACCTTATTATGTCTTTCGGGTTCTGGATTATCTGAAAAATCATCGCGCCAGCAAAAAGGCGCTGGTTGTAATTGATGGCCTCAATTACTGGCAATGGCGGATTGTTGAGGCGATGCTTATCCAAAAAGGGTTGCACAGCACCAGTTTTGCTATTTTTGCCTGGATACCGTCGATAACCGCATGGTCCAGGCAGGCGTTGTTTAAAGGCGCACGGCCGGATTTGACTACTGATAACAGCAATGAAGAGAAGCTGTTTATGGAATACTGGCGAGATGCCGGGTATGCCAGGTATCAAACGGCATATAGGCGGGTGGCGCATGGTTGCAGCCTGCTGGAAGCAGGCGCTATATTTACAGATTCTGCATTTACAGGCGCTGCGCTGCCGTCGATTGCGGGTATGGTGTGCAACGATATTGATGACATGATGCACGGCAATGTGCTGGGATTGTCACAGTTTTATATTGATACCCGTCATTGGCTGGAAAAAAGTGATCTGATCGGTATGATTCTGTATCTCAAACAGTCCGGATTCACGGTATTTATTACATCCGATCATGGTAGTATTGAAGCCAGAGGCATTAACAATTTAAAAATGAGCGAGAAAATTGGTTCCTTGTCACGAAGCAAACGACACCGGCATTTTGCCAATGAATCGTTTCTGAAATCATTTCAGCAGAATAATCCGGATATAAATGCAGGCATTCTCGGCCTTTCGCTGTATCTCAGGGATAATTCTGCTTTTGTTTCACCGAATGACATCGTCATTACCCATGGAGGTAGCCACTTTTGGGAAGTTCTGGTTCCGTTCGCAGAAATATAACGTCGCATGACAAATATATCGGAATCAACCAACGAATTCCGATTACTGTTCTGGACAGAGCATTCATCACATTTTTAAAAACCGGAAAACTGAACAGGGATGATGTGTTGATGGATCTGTCCGAACATTTTACGGGTGAAAATCGCAGAAAAAAAGGATATCAGATCGTTTCCCGTATGGTTATGCAGACAGGATCATCCCGGCAGTGCGCCGATCTCCTTTCTCCTGCAACCTATCTTGAGCTGTCCGAAACGGATAAGACAGCTTTACTGCTCTGTCTGATCGCCGCAGCCTATCCATTCTGCTATGAAATGCTCCGTATCATGAGTGCGGGTTTCAGGGTTCAGGATCGGCTCAATACCCGTTTTGCCATTGAGAAAATGGGTGATCTTTATGGCGGCAATCGGGCGACCGAAAATGCAATATACGCGCTGATCCCGATGATGCTTGAAATGAAAATTGTTGATAGAGTCAAAAGATCGATATACGGATCAGTTCCGGGAAAGCCTGTTTCCAATCCTCTTGTTGCGGAAATGTATGTCTATACGGACATCCTGCTTTCAAAATCAAAATCCATTCTTGTGGATGATATTGCGGTACGACCCTGGTATTTTTACCTGAATCCGGAAGGATTGAATGTCAAGAGGCTGAATATGCTGAAAATATCAGAAAGCAGAACTGGCGGCGGATATCTTTCGATCGACCCTCAGCGCTAACAATATTTCTGATTCTACCGGATTTTGTGGTTTTCATACTACAAGTCGGTGAGAATTGCATTTTTGCAGCACTGTTACAATAAAAAGGTGTCTTATACTTGCAAATATCGCGCAATTCTGTTGCGCGATTCAGTTTTTCAACAGATTAGTCAATGTCTCTTGCCTCGGTTTGTTTCATGACATCATTAAATGTTTGATTGAGGAAAGTGAGTGCTTCTGCAATGCGGTATCGCTTAACCAAGCGGTTCACTTCCGCTAAAGCTGTTTCATGGTCTTTGGACCACCGGCTTTGCGATAACTCTTCCAGGATTTTCTTGCAGGGCAGGGGCTCTTTACGCGCCAGGGCCAACTTCAATTGCTCCAGCAAGGGACGCAGTTCCGCAGCAGATCCCGGCGGATATTCCGGTTTGTCAGGTAAGGCGGCCAATTGTTGGGCAAGGACTGCGCCGATGGCGGTAATCAGCGCCTTATGGCGGTCGATAAATACGCGCAGGGGTTCTCCTATCGTAAAAGGGACAGTACTCCCCGCATTATCCATCGCCGCCTGGCAGGCATTTTCCAACTCCATGGCTGCGACTTCCATCTCCTTCCCGCCGAGATTTCCGGCAATCCCCCGGATAGCGTGGACCCGGTGGATCGCATCCTCCAGCCGGTTCGCCCGGAGTTCCTGCAGTAGCAGCGTCGGCGTTTCCCCATATCCGGCTACGAAATCGCGCAGGAGCTTCATGTAGAATTTTTGGTTGCCGCTTACCCGATTCAGGCCATCTTCCACGTTCAGACCTGACGGGGACTGGATTGACATGAGCTCCTGTTTTGCAAGCAAGTACGGCTCATCGGCGGTTACGGCCACACGTTTTTCCAGGGGAAGCCATTGCAGCAGCGCCGCGCTCAACGCGTCGGGATTGATCGGTTTGGTGAGATGATCGTTCATCCCGGCGGCAAGACTTTTTTCCCGATCGCCGCCGGAGGCATAGCTGGACAACGCCATGATAGGCAGACGATCAATGCCATCCCTGCCCAGACTGCGAATCTCACGGGTGGCGG
>JBAXVB010000220.1:0-6507 GCA_037129415.1 Deltaproteobacteria bacterium | reverse complement strand
TGCTGCCTGCTGGAAGTTTTTCAAGAAAATTCTTTCTGTATATTCTTTTTGGCATTTAATCATCCTCCTATTCGTAAGGTGTCGCCTGGTATCGTGCTTCGGCCATACAGCGAAACAAACTGCAAAACTTTTGACTTTGCGTTCTGAAAAACCTGCTTGTATGGAATGCCCTGCGCCATATCTTCCTCAAGCGCCCGGGTGATGATGGTATCAACAACCTTGAGGCTCCCGATCTGGTTAACATTGCAAACGTCCCTGGTATTCACGGCCTTTGTCTGCAAATCGAACAACAAAGAATTTGCCATTTTTGTGAAAAGCAGATAGTATCGCTTTGCATTCTGGCTTCCCTGGCCTATTGCGTATTCAACAAAACGCTGGATACTGTCCGTTTCGATCCTGCGTATTGGCTTTCCTGATCCCCTGACTTCGATCCACTCAGCGTCCTGGTGATTGTTACGAGCAATCACCCGGAGGCTGGTGATTTCCTTCTCCCTTCGGTTAAACTCCTGGATGTACGCCTCTTTGAACTGCGCCGCCGCCTGGCCTCTGTATCCCATCACCAAAAAAACAAAACCATCTTTGCAAATCTGGTACATTTTCTGTTCCCTGTTACGAGAATCATGGTAAGTAATCGCCTCAAAATTGAGGCGATTGAACGCCTCTGAAACGTCAAGTTTTTCAATATCCCGGAGAACATTGTCATGTTTTTTGTTAAAAATCTTTGCCACTTGCAATGAAGTTGTGGTGGCTCTTCTTTTGTCGATAATAACAACCGGCAACAAATCTTTTTTCTTCATAGCTTTTTCCTTATTTTGAGTTAATAAAATCTGACTGTCCAAAATTGGACTGCGAAAATAACCGTTTCCCACTCGCATTTCAAATGTGACTGGGCGTATCTCTTATCCCAAACTTCCACATTTCAAATGCTAAGGTTTCATTTTAAGGGTGACTTTGTGGCATCCTTAATTTTCATCTTTGGCCTTGCTGATAACGGCCTCAAAATCGTTATGGCGATCCTGTCTTTTTCGCTGTATGGAATACCCAACCGCGTCATTTCCTCCCGAATAGCAGGCTCCCAATCGCCCCACGGCCCCACGTCGCTGTAAACTGTGATTGAACGAATTGTCATATCAACCCCGCTTGAACCCATACTCTGACTGGTACGCCGGCCCGCATTTGCTCGCAAATATCTTTGCCCCGGATTACCGGCCATCTCTTGAAGCCCGCATAGCGCCGCCAAAAACCAACCGCCTTCACGCCTGCTGCATCTGCATCCAGACTACATAAAACCGTTTTGGCGTTCATCAATCGTTCGTGTAACTCGCTATCCGGCTTCAAGGCTGCACTGCCCAAACTAACAACCCCGACAATATCACTGCATTCCTGATGAACGAGCAACCCGTCAAGCTCGCTTTCAACTACGCAAACGGCATCCTGATCCTGCCAGTGAACCATAGGCCCCATATATGAACCGGAGGCTACAATGTACCTGCTGCCCTTCGCCGGTGGCTCTGAGCGCCGTATTCTGATCCGGGTAACTGCATCGCCGGTATAGTTTGGAATTGTTAAGCCTTTCGGTAGCCATAGCTTTTTCCCCGGAGGCAAACCCCATGATTCACGGCTCTGATAAACATCCCTTGCGTTCCAGCCCAACTTTGAAGCCTTAACCGTTTCGGGATTCAGCCCACGTTCTGACTGTAACCAACTAAGCGCATCTGTGTTGCGTTCTAACCGTTCGGAGCAAGTAACCACAAAGGCATTTGCTTTACTTTGCCATAGCGCAACTGGTAGCGCCTTCGCCGGTGCCGGTGTCCATGATCTTCTGGTAGCCCGATCCGGCATGATCCCCGGTTCAACTTCCAGATATTTGCAGGCATCCCGGAAAGACAATGCCCGTCTCTTCATCAAATAATTGACAGCATCCCCACTCCAACTACAACCACGGCAACAAAATCTACCGCCCATATACCGCCCATTCGAGTTTTGGCGATCCGGATATGAGCTAAACCGATCCACGCCCCCACAATCTGGGCAGGCATCGTGCCACTCGCCCTTTGAAGCATGAACCGGATTACCGCCATCCTGTATTTGAACATCAACAATATTCATTAGTTGCGGCTCTCTCATCCAAAAAATCAGCAACCGTTCCTAAAAAATCCAATGGAGATTCTGGATAATCGTTCATCATTTTTGTGAGTGTTGATTTCAATTGCAGTTCCAGTGTTGATGAAATCTGCGCTGCTGTTGTTTTTTTCCTGCCGTGCAACTGAAAAATATTTGATTTTTCCATGTCATTTTCCTTTTGTTATGGTTTAAAAAGGTATGTCAGCATTCAATTCATCAGCCTCTTGCCGATTATGCAACCATGCTAACTCCCTGCAAAGATTGTAAATTTCCTCTGTCTCGCCACTTAGCTGAAACGTGTTTTTAGTAAATGTTTTCAGTAAACCGGCCTCGGCGGTGTCCCCAATAGCATTAATTTTTTCTGAAATGAATTTGAACGCCGCAACCTGCCCCTTGAGTTTTTCGATAACTAACTGTAACTCGCTCGGCCTCTGATTGCCGATGGAAGCATTCATAATTTGATCCAGTTCAAAAGCCATTTCCTGCTGATCCTCTGTTTGATTTTCCATAAGATTTCCCCTTTTCGTTCGTTCATTGATAAAACAATTTAACTACCTGTAAAAGCAACAACCCAAGACAAGATGTATTCTTTTAATTAATCCGATAACTTATCCCGTTTCCTCAAGTTTTCCATGTTTTTAATGTGTACCCCGTGCAGTGCATATCCGGTAAACTCTCTACGAGAAACTCATTTTTCCCTATAGAAAGTTATAGGGATATGGGGTGCAAGCAGTGCTGTGCAGTGCATATCCGGTAAACTTTCGGTTATTAAAAAAATCATTCAGAAGGCAAAGTTTACCGGATATGGGGTGCAGGGGGTGCATGTTACCCGTCCACTAAACTGATTCCGATATAAAATTGTTTTCGTTTCGCTGGATATTTGTCAAACCTCATATCCATCTGGCTTGAAAACTTGTTACCATTCAAAGGGTTTAGTCCTGATTCCTGACAAAACTCTGAATAAGCATCGAACAAAATCTTTGACTGTGTTTCACCTGTTAATTTGCAACAATCCCGGATAAAATCGCCCAAAGAATCATTTTCAGAATGATAGGCATCCGTAGCAACCTTGACTGATTCCGGTGGTTTCAAACCGATCCGCTGCCACTCAAGCGCGCCTTCGACTAACCATGCAAGAATTCCCGGAAGCTCTTTTTGTAATTTCGTTCTGATAGCGCCGTCTTTTAGCCTGTCTTTTGGCCCTTTAGGCTCATCAACAAACCGTAAATCAAACGGTATTAATAGAATTCTCTGCCATGCTGCAAAGTCATCCGCTGGAATTTTTGGCTTGAAATTTGTCAACAGGATCATCTTATGCGTAGGTGCAAAAGTAATCTGATGTTTTCCAAAAACCGCCCTTGCTGAAATGCAATCGCCGCCTGTTAGCGTTTTGATCCGGCTCACATTAAGTTTGCGCCCTTCTTCACTCTCGCTGGCTGTCATAAACCTTTTGCTCTGCAATGCCATTAAATCCGATCTTGCGCCGCCTGGTGCGCTATCTGTACGCTGTTGCATAACCGTTTCGATAGCCATAACCCCGGCATAATCGCCCAAAACATCTTGTTGAATTGTTTCACATAATGTTGTTTTCCCATTCCTGCCGATCCCGTACCAAACAGGATAAACGTGCTCTTGAACTAAACCCGTGCAACAATAGCCCAAAGAACGCTGAACGAAAGAAACAAGTTCCAGATTGCCATCAAATATTTCAATCAAGAATTTATCCCAAACAATACGCGGTGCATCAAGCCCCTGGTATTCGATAGGGCAGGATGTTTTATTCATATCTATGGGCGATCCTGCCCGTAGCAAGCCATTAGTTAAATCAATAATGCCGTTTTTACAGGTTAATAACATCGGATTTTTATCCCAACAATCCCCGGCTGTACTCAATTCATCCCCTGCCCGTGCCAATGTTAAAACGTCCATAATCCGTTGTTTACATTGTAGCGCCGTCAACCTGGCCCGGAGCGCCTTTTCAAGCCCTTCTGACTTCTTATCCGGTGGCTCGCCTTTGGCTCTTGCCCCGTTAGCTCGCCATGACATCCGCATAAGCTCTGATTCGTAAACTTTACAAACTGCCTGAACTGCGGTGATGTAGCTCTCAGTTTTATCTTGCTCCCAGAAATGGCCTACCCACCTAAACCACGCCCCGGCTGCATGGTCATAAAGCAGTTTCCCCCGGTGTATAGCTTGGAATAGCTCTGCATCGCCTATCTGATTTCTTGACAGGCATTTCAGAACATACGCTGAATCAAAACCATTGATAAACCGGCCATCTTTTTTGGGATCATCAGGTTCGGATGCTGCCCCTTCGGGATCATTGCTATCAAAATTAAAAGAATTCCCTTTGTCTTGCTCTTTGCTTTTCGTTTTTTCCTCGGCTTCAACCATCTTGACAACCTCTTCACGGATAGAATCAACCGTCCAACCACCTGCGGCTAACATTAAACCACCTTAAATTGGCTGCAAACCGCCTGAATATCTTCGAGTCTCCAACCGGAGCATCGCTGCGATAGCTTAACCTGTTTAGGGTAGCGCCCTGATTTAACGCCTGCCCACCATGCGCTCTTTGAAATTGGGATTATTGCCGGAATGCCCCGTTTGACATCGCCAACAATGTCCCAAATTCGTAAATATCTCATTTTATAGTCCATGAATAGTGCCTCCCTTCGTGCTGATCCGGCTCATGAACCAGTCTATGTAATTTTTTTTCACATACGCCGCTTTCCGGCCTATAAAGAAAAGTCCTGCCGGCCCCACGCCTTTTGAATCAAACATCGCCAAAACGCCCGGTGAATTGCCGTCTATTTCCTGGCGTTCTTTGCTGATCCTAAAAATATGAGTTTGTCCTTTAAGTTTTTCTTCAATCTCAGTTCTAATTTTTTGCAAGTCCAAAACAACAGCCTGCTTTTCTCTACTCTCTGGCATATCAAATCCTCCTATATAAAGTGATTTTCATCAAACATACTCTAACCTGTACGCAAGATAAACCATTGATTCCGTTCTGTCTATTCGTTTAAATAGGGGGGTTTCCCCGAATGTTGAAACAAAAAAAGCCATAAAGGTTTCCCCCTATGGCTTCAAATACTCAACAGTCTATTTTTTTATTTTGTAATTAGTTCAAATCCGCTGTTCGGTTTATATCGGACAATATCAATAATCTCTATCCACGATCCGTCATTAGCTGGAATTGATACCCGGCCTGGCCCGTAAATCATAACCTGCAAATCATCTATAAAGTAAACGGGTTCATGCTTTACGAATCTATAGTATTTATCCCGTATTTTTTCCGGTGAATAATAGCCCATGCCTTTTGGTGGTTTCTTTGCAATACTCATTAAAGCGCCGTTATTTCCGGTTAGCGGCATTTGTTTTAATAGTTCGGTTACTGCCTGGAAGATCAAAAAATCAGTGTAAACCTGCCTCAAGCCTGTATCTACTTTCCTCTTTCCGGCTGTTGGTTGAATCAATTTGAAATTATCAAAATGCCCACTGGCTCCCCATCTTGCAATTTCATTTTTAACCCATGACAGATGAAACGCTGCTGGATATGCTCTCAAGAAACGTGCAAGGTGTTCCGGGTTTCGCCCTGTGTCAATCCATTTTTGCTCGCATTTCCGCCCGTCAATAGCTGCTACTTGCTGCTTTTCCATAGTCCGTTTCCTTGTAACGGTGTTCCCCTGAAAAATTCATGGGCAGGCTATCAAGGTTTAGCTATTCCCGCCGTCGCGGTAGCCCATGAAAGATGTTTTTTATCCTGTTGTGCCGTTCCTCTTAAATGGTATGATCTTGCATCCAACCCGTAGCCCGTCAAGATAGTCGGCCCAAACCTGCATCATCTTTTGGCGTTCAGGAAGGTGGCTTGTTCGATTATAGGCTCTGCCGTTTACATCTCTGACAGCGTGACTTAGTTGGTGTTCAATCAAGTGAGGCGCAAACTGTAGAACCTCATCTAATATGGTTCTGGACAACGCCCGGAAGCCATGTGGTGTCATTGTGCCTGCATATCCCATGCTATTCAACGCCACATAGAAGGCATTATCGCTAATGGGTTTGGTGTCCGATCTATGAGACGGAAAAACATATTTTCCATTGCCTGTGACTTCATGAACTGTTTTCAGAATGTCACAGGCCTGCTCGCTTAGTGGTACGATATGTGGTAATTTTAGCTTCATCCGCTCCCCTGGTATCGCCCATATCGCTGACTTAAAATCAATTTCGCTCCATTCAGCGTTCCGTAGCTCCCCTGGCCTTACGAAAAACATCGGTAGAAGTTTTAACGCTGATTTTACAACAAGAGTTCCCGGATAGCTATCAATGGCCCGGAGCAAAATTGCCACGTCTTTTGGCTCAGTAATCGCCGGAAAATGTGTACTCTGT
>JBAXVB010000022.1:0-28051 GCA_037129415.1 Deltaproteobacteria bacterium | reverse complement strand
CCCATACGCCGGTTGCAGCCGGTCATGACGAATTTCCGCCATTTTCGGTAAAGCCTTATCTTATCCCTTTTCAGGAAACACTACATACATCTGCAGAAGAAATGTTGACGTGGGGACAGCCCATCTCGGCTGCTTCCGATCAGCCTTTTTCCATGTTTGTTCTGGGTCAGCGTATGTCCCAGTATTGCAACGGCGTGAGCAAACTGCATGGAAAAGTCGCCCGGCAGATGTGGAAGCATATCTGGCCCGGGATTTCGGAAAGCGAGATTCCGATCTCTCATGTCACCAATGGCGTCCATATCCCTACCTGGATATCCCATGAAAATGCGATCCTTTTTGAAAGATATATCGGTCCTGACTGGCACATGGATATTCAGAATTCGGATATCCTCAAACGGTTCGATCAGATATATGACGAAGAGCTCTGGCGCGCTCATGATATGAATCGCTCCAGACTCATCCGCACCTGCCGTGAGATGATGATCTCGCAGTATCAGCGCCGCCATGCGCCAATGGCCAAAATGAAAGATGCCGAATCTGTGCTGGATCAGGATGTCCTGACCATCGCTTTCGCCAGACGATTTGCCTCTTACAAGCGAGCCTACCTTATTCTTCAGGAACCTGAGCGTTTTGAGGCTATCCTGAATTCCGAAACGCATCCTGTGCAGTTTATTTTTTCAGGAAAGGCCCATCCCAGGGATACCGAAGGCAAGGATCTGATCAAACGCCTGATTGAATTTTCCCGAAGGCACAGCGTACGGCGCCGAATTGTTTTTCTGGAAGATTATGATATTCATATTGCCCGGCATCTGGTTCAGGGAGCGGATGTCTGGCTGAATACGCCGCGGAGGCCTTTTGAAGCCTGCGGCACATCAGGCATAAAGGCGGCCATTAATGGCGTTCTTAACGTCAGTATTTTGGACGGCTGGTGGGACGAAGGCTATTCCGAAGACTGCGGCTGGCAGATAGGAAACCGTATTGATAATACGGACCCTGGCTATCAGGACATGCTGGACAGCCGATCTCTGTATAATGTCCTGGAAAATTCAGTAATCCCCTGTTTTTATGAAAGAAGCAAAGGGGGGATTCCGGTGAATTGGATCCGGATGATGAAGGCCTCCATGAAAATGGCCATGCGTCAGTTCAGCAGCCAGCGGATGGTCGGCGACTACCAGGACCGGTTTTATCTTCCGGCGGTCTATCGGTCTCAAGAGCTTTTATATAATCAATCCGATGAGGCCAGGCAGCAGGCAGACCAGCATCACAGGCTGATGCTGCACTGGAAACAGATTCATCTCATGCCGCCGGTTGTTGTGAATCCCAAAAAATTTTATCGGGTTGGTGACACCTTCAGTATCACGGTGACGGTTCATCTGGGTGGACTTGTTCCCTATGAAGTGAATGTGGAGTTATGCATGGGAACTCCCAAAACCGTTGATGAAATTGAGAATATTCAAACAGAAAACATGACTGTCAGCAAAGAGCTTGGATACGGTCACTACCTGTATTCCTGCACCACGATCTGTAATGTCTCCGGGCAGTTTGCTTTCACGGCAAGGGTTACGCCGCAGGGAGACAACCGGGTTAAATATACGCCGGGGCTGATTACCTGGGCATAACCAATATCAATGGTTAATCTTAATACTTACGAAAAGGATTAGTAATGAAATCATCCAAAAATCCCCGCATTCTCATTGTAACGCCGGAGGTGACATATTTGCCCAACCGCATGGGGAGTATGGCCAACTATCTGACGGCGAAAGCAGGAGGCCTTGCCGATGTTTCAGCGGCGCTGGTGAATGCGCTTTTTGACCAAGGCGCTGATGTCCATATCGCCATGCCCGATTATCGGACCATTTTCAGTGGACAGATGGCGCCTTTCCTATCCAAGGAACTTCAGGCCATTCAGAACAAAATGCCTGGCGAGCGGATACACCTGGCGGAAGACCGGGCATTTTTTTATAAAAATCGGGTCTATTCGGATTACTGGTTGGAAAATATTAAAATGGCGCTGGCCTTTCAGCGGGAAGTCATCAACAACATCGTTCCCAGGGTTCAGCCCGATCTAATTCACTGCAACGACTGGATGACTGGTTTGATTCCCGCCATGTCCAGGAGAATGGGAATTCCCTGCCTGTTTACCATTCACAACATTCATACCATGAAAACCTATTTGTGGCAGATTGAAGACCGGGGGATTGATGCCGCCTATTTCTGGCAGCATCTGTATTATGATCGCATGGCGACCGAATATGAAGAAACCAGGGATTCCAACGCTGTAGATTTTCTGACCAGCGGCATTTTCGGCGCCCATTTTGTCAATACAGTGAGCCACACATTTCTAATGGAAATTGTTGAAGGCCGGCACGGTTTTATCGAAAAATCCATTCAACAAGAGATGACCAACAAGTGGTATGCCGGATGCGCTGCTGGGATATTGAACGCTCCTGATCCAGCTTTTAATCCCTTAAATGATAAATATTTGACTACAACCTTTGGCCCGGACGATCATGTTGAAGGGAAAAAACAGAACAAGCTGGCCCTTCAAAAACTTCTGGGCTTAATTGAGAATGAGAACGCGCCGGTGTTTTTCTGGCCATCCCGGTTGGACAGCATTCAAAAAGGGTCGCAGCTTCTGGCGGATATTCTCTATTCGGTTATTTCCAAGTATTGGCAGAGCAATATGGAGATTGTTTTCGTGGCGAACGGCGAATATCAGCAGCATTTCAAGGACATCGCCCAGTATCATGGCATTCAAAAACGCATTGCTGTCTGCGATTTCAGTGAAGACCTGGAACACCTCGCTTATGGGGCTTCTAATTTCATTTTGATGCCGTCGCTGTTTGAGCCATGCGGTTTGCCGCAGATGATTGCCCCGATCTATGGATCTCTGCCGGTTGTCCATGACACCGGAGGCATACATGATACGATCAGTCATCTAAATTCGTCAAAACATACTGGTAACGGCTTTTTGTTTAAATCCCACGATGCAGCCGGTCTATCCTGGGCCATTGATCAGGCCATGGCTTTTTATCAGCTTTCAGAGAAAAAAAAGCAGTTTGAGATTCGACGCATCATGAATGAGAGCATTGAACGTTTCAACCATTCGGTAACTGCCAGACAGTATATTGATCTTTATGAAAAGATGCTTCAGCGGCCGTTGATAAATTAGCGCGTGACCGTCAACGGCTTGAATCACCTTTATCGAAAAATGGAGAATTGACAGATGACTGAATTTACTTATCAGGAGATGTTTCCCCTGGGGCCCGATACAACGGAATATCGCAGGTTAACATCCGATTTTGTTTCAGATGCTTCTTTCGAAGGCCATGCCATTGTGAAAATTGCTTCCGAGGGCCTGACCCTGCTGGCGGAGCAGGCTTTTAAGGATGTGTCTCACCTCCTTAGAAGATCCCATCTTCTGCAGTTGGTCAAGATTTTGAATGATTCCGAAAGTTCTTCCAATGACCGCTATGTGGCCATTGAAATGCTGAAAAATGCAGTGATCGCCGCTGAAGGCGAGTATCCCATGTGTCAGGATACCGGAACAGCCGTGATTATGGGCAAAAAAGGCCAGCAAATCTGGACCGGATTTTCGGATGAAGAGGCCCTTTCCAGGGGCGTTTTTAATGCCTATACCCAGAGCAATCTCCGGTATTCCCAGAATGCGCCATTGTCCCTTTATGGTGAAAAAAATACCGGCTGTAATCTGCCTGCACAGATCGATATTTATGGAACTTCCGGGGATGCCTACAAATTTCTCTTCATCGCCAAAGGCGGCGGATCAGCTAATAAATCATATCTCTTTCAGGAAACAAAAGCTGTGCTGGCGCCGGATAAGCTTCCGGAATATTTAAAGGCCAAAATGAAAAGCCTGGGAACAGCGGCCTGCCCGCCGTATCACCTGGCCTTTGTGATAGGCGGAACCTCAGCGGAAGCCAATCTTAAAACCGTGAAACTGGCCTCGGCAGGATATCTGGATACGCTTCCGGAGCAAGGAAACGCTCTGGGTCATGCCTTCAGGGACCGAGAGCTGGAGGCAGTGCTATATCAGATGTCGCGGGATATAGGTCTTGGGGCTCAGTTCGGCGGAGTCGCCTTCTGTCATGATGTCCGCGTCATTCGCATGCCCCGGCATGGGGCATCCTGTCCCATCGGCATGGGAGTCAGTTGCAGTGCGGACCGCAACATCAAAGCCAAAATCACTTGCGATGGTATTTTTCTGGAAAAGCTTGAAACCAATCCGGCGCAGTTTCTGCCGGAACCATCGGGCTCAGTGGATGACGCCGTTCGCATCAATCTGAATCGACCCATGAATGAAATCCGGGAAATCCTTAGCAAATATCCCATTTCCACGCGGCTGCTCCTGACAGGAGACATTGTTGTGGGAAGGGACATCGCCCATGCCAAACTCAAGGAACGTCTTGATCAAGGCGAGGATCTGCCCGAATATTTCAAGAATCACATCGTGTATTATGCCGGGCCTGCCAAAACCCCCAAAGGCCGGGCATCGGGTTCCTTTGGCCCGACTACCGCGGGCCGCATGGACCCCTATGTTCCCCTGTTTCAGGCAAGAGGGGGTTCCATGATCATGTTGGCCAAGGGAAACCGCACTCAGCAGGTCACTGATTCCTGTAAAAAATACGGCGGATTTTATCTTGGATCCATCGGCGGACCAGCGGCCCGACTGGGCAGAGATTGCATTACCTGCATCGAAACCCTTGAGTATCCAGAACTGGGAATGGAGGCCATTTTTAAGATTACGGTCAAGGATTTCCCCGCGTTTATCATCGTGGATGACAAGGGAAACGATTTCTTTTCCGAACTAATGAAGTAAATTATAAACTCTATACTGTGAATGGTGTAATATGCACTTTCCTTATGCTCCCTCTCCCATCGGGGGAGGGTTGGGGTGGGGGTCCAAAAACGCAAAATTATGCTCGTTCGCAGTATATATCAGATTGATCAGGATTAACCCATGATGAACCTGTTGGGCTCCGTTGAACTTGCTTTGGTGGACTGCCTGCGCTTGACAGCAGATCCAATACCAAGCCACCATTTGGAAACACTCCATCTCCAGGAATGGTCACTTCTGGTTGACCTGGCGATGGCGCAGCATGTTGCTCCTCTGGTATTTCACTGCCTTAAGCAAGCTGGTTTTCAGAGCCGTGTGCCGGACCACCAATGGCATCGATTACAGGCAGCCCATAGCAATAATGCGAAAAAAAATCTGATCGTCATGGCTCAAACCCTTAAGATTGCAGGTTTACTACAGGATAATCACATTTCAGTGATTATCCTCAAAGGAAATCATCTGGCAAATACGGTTTATGAAAATCGGGCCCTGCGGATTATGGGAGATCTGGATATTCTGGTGCCGGACCACCAGGCCAGCCATGCTGCAGAACTGGTGCGGACCATGGGGTACCAACCTCTCAAAGGGTATATTGGTAAACCAGAGGATACACTGTGCCAGTCGTGCCATCTCTGTCGAATGCAGAAAAAAGGCTGGATTGATCTTGAGATTCATGTGACAATCGCACTGCCAACCATGCAGACCACTTTTTCCGTCGATGATTTGTGGCGACGAGCTGTTCCGCAGCAGATGGGTCAACGCATGGTTTTGGTTTTATCCACGGAAGACCTGTTGTTGCACCTGTGCGAACACACATCCTTACAGCACTGTTTTGATTTTGGACTGAGGCCTTTTTGTGATTTGGTACAGGTGATAGCGCATCATGGATCCAGCATTAACTGGTCTGCAATCTGTGAGAGAGCGATTTTTTGGGGCTGGGAAAAAGGTGTTTGTCTGGCGCTTGAAATTGCTCACGATCTGTTGGGTGCAGCAGTGCCAGCATGGGTGCTGCGGACCTTGCAGCCAGACCCTGTGGATATCACCATTTTAAGAGTTGCAGTAACTCAACTTTTATGTAACCAACAGAGCCTTCCCCCGATGTCCGCCAATATGGCCCAATTGTGGGATGAGAAAACATTGTGGGGGAAATTAAGGCGATTCTGGCAAACCGTATTTTTGCCTGATAATATCATGGCGACCAAGTATCCCATTCATTCGTTTCCGGGAGTGCGCTACATGTATTATGGTGTTCGCGCCATTGATGTCTTGCGGCGATACTGGCAAACGGCATACGGACTCTTTCGGTCTGATACGGATCTGACCTCTCTGAGCGCCAGGCAAAATATGCTGGCCTGCTGGCTGCAGCCAGAAAAAGTCACTGTTCAGAATGTGGAATACAGCAAAAGAATTATGAATTATGAATAAAAAAAGGCTACCCACATAAGCCGGGACACTTTTACTCTCACGTATTTACATGAGCAGTCAACCTGTCCCGGTTTATGTGGGTAGCCTAAAAAAACAACCAGCATTCGTAATTCATAATTCGTAATTCATAATTCGAGCGATGATTCGTCCCGGTATTTGCCATCGACTTGCAAGCCCCCAGCGGTGCAGTAAAAAAGATGAGAATTTTCCGGTGTCATGCGTCAGCCCCCCGGCTGTAACAGTACGGTAATAATCAGCATACACACGGCGCAGAGCCTGAATTCGGCTGATGCCAGCATAAGATGATGTTTTCGGGTAACCTTCCAGCCTTTCCAGGGGCGATATGGGGATTTCGTTCAACTGGATCAGGAAATTGGCGGGCGCATCAGCCTCCAACACTTCCGCAACACACGCCAAAGAGAGCTTCATGGCGCCTGCGGTGTAACAGGTTTGAGCCATCCGCCATGCTATCGCCCAGTCAATACCTTCGTCCTCTTGATCTGTCGCAGTTATTCCATCAGATAGCTCGGAAACCTTCCCGCTGGATATCAAAATGGCTACATTCGCCAGCGAGATGAGTGCGTTGGAACCCGGCAATGTGGCTGATCTGCAGCTTCGGATTAGTTGATCGGTCGGGCTTACGGCCAGAAAGGAATGGTTGGGTATATGAATCGCCCGCTCCCACACCGCGTTGTTTACTTCGTCTGATGGCCATAAAGGCATTGCATGGCCGTAAACAACAACCCATCTGCCGTCATCAGAGCAAAAACGCAGTCCGGTAATTCCGGCCTGCCATTCACCGCAGGGATGTTGCAAAACCCCACGCGGTCGCCAAAAGCGATCGACCAGGATACGGCCGGTTTCCCAAACCCGTTCCATCGGAACAATCACAGTCAGAGTGCTGATAGGTCTTAGCCGGTTGCTGCAGGCAGCCAAAGTTAGAGGCGCATCATCAGCCAGCATCACTGAAATGCCGGCATCAGCCAGAATCAGGCTTACCTTTTCCGCTTCCTGCAGCATCATCTGATTGGCGTACCAGGTCTTGCGGTAAATTCCCTTAAGCCGCCCCAGCCAAGGGTGATCAATGCCCATCTGAGCCAGATTGTGATAGAGCATGGGCAACAGTGCATATTGGTTGGGCGGCAGGCGGTTCAGGTCTGTGGCGGACTGCCAGGTCTGAAATGCCTCCCTGGCATTCCGCCCTTTCAGGAATGCTGCACGGAGAAGCGCGATCTGTGTGGTGTTTAGCATATATTTCCTCCGTGTCCGAATTTTTGGTCTGAGTAGCCGTTGCCCTGCGCTGTGCAAGCAACTCCCGCAGCATTGGGAGGTATTCTTTGCGACCATCTTTTTCGCGACGCGTCATGTTGCTCGTATGGAGACGGCGAAGGAGCACCACCTCTGGTAGAATCTTGTAGATTAGATTTACCCGCATGGCCCGCGCCCACCAGTCAATGAACTCACCATGGCGCCATCGGGTGTTAAACAAACCTACCCGCAAGAATGCATCCCGACGAATGAGCATTGAGCCGATGTGCAAGTTGCCGGTCTGTGCCGCAGACTTGGCCAATATCTGGCGTTGACGTTCATCCAGCTCCGGACTGATGAAGTTTTTTACCCCGCCCAGAACCGCTTCACAGGTCGGCTCTGCCTGCATCATTTGCATCTGCCTGGCAAGTTTGTCAGGCATCCAAAGGTCATCGGCATCAAGGAAGGTGAGCACGCCACCTTGTGCCAACTGTATCCCATAATTGCGGGCTGAGGCTGCCCCCTGGTTCGCCTGGTGGACATAACGCACCTGGCGACTGAACTTGGCGGCAACCGCGGCGGTGTAATCGGTAGATCCATCATCGATCACCAGTATCTCAAGTGGACACCAGTCCTGTTGAATTATGCTTTCAAGGGTCTCGGCTAAAAACACAGCACCGTTAAATACCGGTATGATAACGCTGATCTGGGGATTGATAACGGTCATAGGCATATAATGTCAAAGTTAAAAGTCTGCACAGGAACTCCTTCTGATATTGAATGTAAATAAAACGGTACCGTTCTTAAATTTCATCGAACAATCTAAAATACTAAAATCGAAAGGATTCCCCCCCTTTGAAAAAGGGGGGTCAGGGGGGATTTAGTGGTTGTTGGTAGCTTATCCTAGTTTTCAAATCCCCCTTAGTCCCCCTTTTCTAAAGGGGGAAATCAGTCATAATGATATAGATGGAACGACGATCAAGGCCGCCAAAATATATAAAACTGGTGGCCCGGAAATAAAGAATACACTCAGAAAGTGTCAACAAGAAAATGAAAGATGCCTCATTTTCATATATGGGGTGATCGAATTTAAGAAAGATACATAAAACGCTCATCCTGTTTTACTATAATTTTGAGAGAATATTTATTTGCCGCCATCCGGCCAAAACCAAAATTTCTCAGACCCACACACAAACTTCACCTATCTTTTGATAGTTTTTTGATATATCTTCCCCAACTTAGAATGTGGGATGGTATATAATCTCGCCAAAGGAATCGTGGTCGTGATTTGCATGCAAGTTGCGTTCTTTGTACTTTCAGAGGATACATTCCGGATTTAAGCTGCTCAAGTAAATCCAGATAGCGCTTCCCCATGACTTCAACAGAATAAAGTTGTTGTACTCTCTGCACGCCAGCATGACTGTGGGCGTTCCATTGTTCCGGATTCATCATCACTGCAATTTGATCTGCAAAGCTTTGTGCATTGCCAGCAACAGCCAGTCGACCACTGAACTCATCTTCAATCGCCACATCCGTAATACCCGGAATTTTTGAGGCGATGGGAACACATCCAATCGCCTGAGCCTCCAACAACACCAACCCAAATCCTTCATAATTGGACGGGAACAACAAAAGGTGGTGGGTTTGCATGGCTCCATACACTTCATTCAATGACATCATACCACACATTTTCACCAAGTTTCCTACATGTTGACTATTCAGCAGAAACTCAAGTTGTTTGCGGTCAGGACCATCACCGATGACAGTTAACTGAACCGGAATATCCATGTGTCTGCAGGCAGTCAAAATGCTCGGTAAAAGAAAAATCCCTTTTTGCTGATCTGTCAATCTGCCGACAAAAAGAAGCCGTAATGGCAGTGACCATGGGATGCGCTGCTGCAATTGAACATTCGCTGGCAGCAAAATTCCATATGCTATCCAGCGCACAGGCTTGTTCGGAATCATGTCGATCGCCAATTGCAGGACCTTTGGACTTACGGCTATTACCACATTCCAAAAGTCTGCATTTAAGCGAGCTGACTCATAAATGTGCGTTGCATCGTTATGAAGAATTGGAACCGCAGTGATGGAATCTGGCCAGAGATGCAATCCAGCCTGCGCTGGCCATACCCCACCCCCTCCACCAATATTCAGGAAAACTACATCATACTTTTGCCGCGTAAAGTGCGCAGCCAGACGGTGAACATGCATCACTCTACTTTCCCATGATCTGATCTCAAGAGCGATACAGTATAAACCAATAGCTTCCAACTGCTGCGACCAAATATTTTTTTCACAAACCACTACTGCAACCGAGTGCCCAGCAGACTGAAGAAACTTGCCCACAGACTGCACAAAAGTAGTTCCGCCATAACCGCCCAATTTTGAGATAAATAAAGCTATTCGCATAGTCCCCTTTAACATTATTCATGAATATATTCCAAATAATTCAGTTGAGAATAGAACGATAACATTATACCACAAGTTTAAATAGATAGTTCTTTTAAACTGACTACTAAAAGTCTGTATTGTTCCCAGTTACGGGGAAGTGTACAAGCCATTTTTTCCTTTAGAAATTGTTCCTATACAATTCGCCACTTCGATGCACATCTGGACTGTATGATAAGCGGATTTATAGTCACCGCCTTTGTTGTCATCCAAGGGGGCTCCGTCAGGCCAGCAGGTTGTAAACCATTCACCATACTGGTGATCTACAAAATGATTAAACACAAATTCAGCCAGAGATTGGAAATAGTTCCAGTAACATTCATTACCTGTTATCTTATATAAAGTTATCAAAGCGTTCAGTCCCTCACATTCCGGCCACCAGTGCTTAATCGGTGATGCAACAGGGCCCGTGCGATAAACATACTGAAAGAAACCACCATGCACTGTATCCCAACCATGGTGCAAACAGAAATCAACCATACGAGTAGCGGCCAGTACATAATCGGGGTTTGGTTCTAAATCGTTAGCTCGTAACATCAGCCACGCGCCTTTCAGATTGTGACCAATTTGTACCTGATCTCGGGTACCTACAGGAGAATACCGCCAATCCGAGTGAAATTTTTCAAGAACACACCCGTATTTCGGATCACACATGCGTTTGACTACCATATCTGCGAGTTGGAGAGAGCGCTGACGGTAGCGTTGCTCATGGGTGACCTGATACAGCGCGATTGTTGCGCGTAACATATCAAGTTGTACGCAAATTGTCTTGTAGGCAGAATGCAGCGACCAATCCACGCCACATGCCTCAATATATCCAAACTGGTTCTTGTCCCAGGCATGAGCATCCAAAATATCAAATGTTTGAACTATTTTATTTAATACACCAACGTCTTGCGTCATTTGATAATATTGACTCAAACCTATAATGACATAGGCTTGGTCGAAGAGACGCTTGACATTGACATGCACGTTTCCAACTCGATCGACACTTTGAAACCATCCTCCGTTTTTGGTATCCCAAAATTTTTGGGTTAAAAAAAAGGCTCCATGCTGCGCCATGCGAAATAAATGATCAGATGGTTGCCATGAATATGCTGCTGAAAATGCATAAATCAGACGCGCCTGCATCGCCGCATGTTTTACCGCAGGGTTGTATATTTTACCCTGGCGGTCAAGATGGATGATATATCCTCCCCGTTTTTCATCTTGGGCATGTGAACTCCAAAAAGGCAAAAGGTTATCCAGCAGGTGATTCCGAAAGAAGCAATCGTTGTATTGAATGGCAGGCGGAGACTCAACAGATGATCTATCTGTTGCTGACAATTCATTGAAAGTTAGACGTTTGATCCTCGCATATCCCGACCAAAAAAGAAGCGGCAGCCTCCGTTGAAATCCGTCTCTCCCCATAGGGTCTAACATCAATTTTAGTTGATTTTTTATATATTCTGTGGGTCGCATATATCCTATCATACCAACCATTCTGAAAGATCGCGGTGAATCATATCTTGCAATTGAAGAATCTCTTCTCGATAATCTTGCGTCAGCCTCATCCGGATTTCAGGATCAATTTTTAATTTGGATGTGTTATGCTTACTTATCTCTGTTCTGATCTGACAACGCATCCCTGCAGGAAACACATATTTTAGAAGTGTTTTAAATTGACTGTTGCGGACTATAAAACGGTTAAGAATTTTGCTCTTTGGGATACCTCCAATGTTGTAATGAATTGAAAGATCGGGTTTAAAATACTGATCGACCTCTAAAAAAGCAAATATATCCTGAAGCATACCTTCTGGATTTATTCGAAAATCTTCAAATAAATACACTCGCATTTGTTCTCTGGGAAATAGTTTTAAATAACGTTTGAAATGTGTAGCATAGCAACCATTTTGTCGGTAAAACCAAACAGGATGCCATTTCTGTTGAATTCTCTTCTCTTCCTGTTCGAGGGCTTGTGAAAATTCGAGCCATTCCCACCCTTTTCGCACCCTTGCCGCATAATTTGAAAACGCTCTGTCAGCGGGCTGTCTGAATATGACAATCAACTTCACTCCTGGTATATGGTGGTGGATGAGGGCAGCGGATTGTTGAGATGAGAGATAATATACAGATGCCTCACCAATAGCCTTCTCATAGCAACAAATTTTCTGAAAAAGCGATTGGTAATCCTCAATTTTTGTTACAATTTTCAGGTGCGGAGCATCATCGCCTGGTCCACAGAATTTTGGAACATTTTCAGATAAGAAAAAATATGGCTCTTTGATATGGCTCATGAAAATCTGGGGATGTGCCTGAAGGTACTTGTATATTGAGGTTGTGCCAGCTTTCATTGCGCCAATGATCAGAAAATTAGGCATTGTCATAAGATAAATTTAGATCGTTTTCGTAGCACCGAGCGCCGAAGCGCCGCCAGCAATCGCTGATTATTGTTGAGGGTGGTGAGTGATATGTTTGCCTCGTGGATACGCTTGTGGAGCAGGACGTGAGGGACCACATATCCTGGAATACCCGCATCAAAAGCACGGGCAAACCAATCCACGTCATCCGCCGGCGACAGGGCCGGGTCAAACTGCCCAATCTGATCAAATAATTGGCGGCGGGCAATCAGTGCCTGCATGAGGTATGCCAAGGGTTCCTGGGTAAGCCATTCATGCCTGAATCCAAATGGAGTCTGACATCCCGATTCAAGAAAGAATCTGACCCGGCAAATTACATACTGAATGGCGGGGTGTGCACGCAAATAGCGTGACTGAATTGACAACTTGTCTGGTGTCCACAAATCATCCGCGTCTTGAAAGGCAATCAAATCGCCTTGCGCCAACTTTAGACCATTGTTGCGTGCTGCAGCCGGGCCACCATTTTCTTGATAGGCATAGCGCAGCGGTACATGACTTGTTTCCGCATAAGACCGGACAATTTGCGCACTGGCATCTGTCGAGCCATCATCCACCACGATGATCTCGATATTGGCATAGTCCTGCGCCAGAACGCTTTCCAACGCTTGAGCCACATAGCGTTCGCCGTTATAAATCGGTAAAATAGCACTAATTAAAGGGTCCATTGGCATATTCAAAGAAACTCGTCATATCCTTCAAGAAAAGCTATTGGATTTATAAAACTCCATTATGCATCGGATTTCGTAATTTTCTAAATTTTGCAAGAAACACCCCCACCTCTTGACCGCTGAATTGTCTCCGACGTACCAGCGACCTTTTAATCGTTATCAGGATTTGTTGGCCCATATCCCAATCGCATGTCAGATTGGCCCTGTGTCGCCGATAAAAAACTACGGTATCAGTATGGGTTAAAATTTTCATATCCTTTTCCAGAGCGCGCAAATACCAATCCAGGTCTTCCCCGCACCGTAAGGATTCATCGAACACGCCAATTCGCTCAAAGACATCATAACGAAAGAGTCCTGCTTGCAAATGTGGCAACAAACGTGGCTCGGCCCATGGCCCTTTTGGTGGAACAATGCCATTGGAAGTTTTCAATACCAACCGGGTGTAACCTAATACAACGCTTAGTAGTGGATCAAAAAGCGCCATCTGTAAAGAAAGTTTATCATGTGACCATAGATCATCCGCATCCTGAAATGCAATAAATTCTCCGATGGATAGCTCTAATCCACGATTTCGCGCCGATGCTGGTCCGTGATTCGTCTGATACACATAACGGATGGGCACAGAAGCAGCATCAGCAAGGTTGGCAACGATCTGCGCAGTGGTGTCAATAGAACCATCGTTCACAACTATGATCTCGGCTGGCTGAAACGTCTGGTCCAGAACACTCTGGATAGATTCGGCCAGATAGAGTTCACCGTTATAGACCGGAATGATGACACTTACAGCGTGATGTTTTTTCATCAGAGTTTCTCGAGTAAGTTTAATATCTCTTCCGTATTGCGATGCGGATCTAAAGCCAGATCAAGCTGATAGCATGGTAGCCGTCTTACCAGCTCCGCCGTGAAGCGATAGTTATCGGCCTCTGCACCTGGCAGCCAGATCACCGTGCTGGGACCGAATACCCGGAAAGCCTCCCCGGCGGGGATCGTTCGAATGGTAGCCGTCTTCTGGTGGGAAACACAAGGGATGACCAGCGCCTTGATAGCGAAGGTCATGATCAGGTGTCTTGCGTAATCCGGGTAGAGGTAAACCAGCCCCTTGCCAGCTTTGTAACTATCATCCCACCCCTGTAGCCTGTCCTGAAACTGGGGTAGGTGTTTCAGCATATCGGCCTTGATCTTGCCTGAGCTGAATGCAGCAAACGCCTGCGGAGATGGATCAAGTCGCGCCAGGCATTTATCATCACTCAAAAGACGCAGGTCGTTTTTGGTGGTAAGGCAACTCAACGCGGTGGTGGATTTCCCGGCACCGGTATTGCCGATCAGGAGTACTCCCCCCTGTTCCGACCCCACAGCAGCCGCATGAACTATCTGCCAGCCAAAATCGCTCAGCGCCCAGTGCAGCAGCGTCTGCAGGGGAGCAGCCCTATCGTAAATGGACAATTTGCCGGCATCGGCCGTCCAGAAAAAACCGTGTTGTGTATCCCTGTTGTAGGCAAATAGCATTGGCACTGTGGGTGCGTGCATGATTGATATAGCATCGTTATAAGCTACTGCCCGCTGTCCGTACCGGCGATAATCATCCGTCGCAAATGGCGGCCTTGGTATGGGCACACCGGTGGTGGCCATGTCCCACAGATTAAGGGTCACGATCGGGCCTGAAATGTTAACGTTTTCCAGGTGCGCCAATGCAGGCATTATCGCAGGTTCCAGCGCCCTGCCGGCGAAGCACAGGCGAAATGTTACTTCGGCTATTTGCATCAAGTACTCAAAGATTGGCATCCTTTGGGCGGCCTGGGCGAACGATTGATCGCAGAGTGCAATGTAATCTTTAACTTTAACATGTATGGTCAAACCAGAGGATATCCCTTTATGATGTAGCGCTAACCTGTCATGAAATTTATACACTGTCACCCAATGACAGCCGAAAATTGACAACCCGTGATTATCGAATTTTGACTATCTCTGGCGGTGAACATGCCGTTGTTATTATTTATCTTGGCTTTCGAGGCGACATAAACATTTTCACGCCAAAGTGACACATATCATGTAACCGACAACTGTTTACCACCGATCGTCCGTTGTCGTCAAACAAAATGGCGCGCAAGACAACAATCCATATAGCAATAAGCACCACAAATTGGAGCGTTCATCATCTACGCTGTAAGCATTCCAGCCTCTATCCACATACAAAGGTACGGCGCCGGACGAATAAAGGTGCAAAAAGACCGGCTGGTTAAACTGGTCAGGGTCGATTGAAACGATGAATTCCAAGCGTTCTGAGCATAAACCTCAGCAAGACAAGGGGCAGCCGAACAAACCACCGCCATGCCAACGGAAAAGGTAGATTTCCATCAAAATAAAGGTGTGACACAAATCGCACAATAGTTCCCAATCCAATTTTATTAAGGACTTTCTCCAGTTGTACATCCATCGCTGTCTCATTCACACATAAGATGTGTGGAATTGACCTTCCAACCACGGCCATATCGGAGAGCGAACTTCCATACGTTCCAACAAAATAATTGGTAGAGCGAAGAAGCCAGAGATCAACAAGGGCATCCTGAACGGCCTCCGGTGTTCGATCAAGGCTTCGAGGTGACGACCAGACCACGCGTTTACCATATCGTTCTACAAACCTGGCATGAACGCCTTCTGCTGTCGTTGGTTTGCCGGTTTTGGGATCGACTGCCCCATCGTCCGTACAGAGCAAAATACCAGCGAGGGGATCATACTCAAGAAAACGATCAACAATCCTAAATGCCATACTTGTGTTCTGGCAAAAGTGAGGCCTACACCTGTTAAAATCTCCTCGCCGCAAATGAACCCCTATCATTGTCGGGGAGAAATGAACAGCGCGGAAGGATTCAATTCGAGTTAATATGGACTCAATCGGCTGGAGTTCATTCAACAACTGCAGACATCGTCGCTGTATTGAGGCATAAGCCGTCTTTCCTTCCGGCCTGATGAACCAGGAGTGGTATCTTAAAGTGATGTGCTGATGAGGATATTCAAGAAGCAGCTTTAACCGCTTGTTCGACCATTTTGAGAAATAGAAAGACACCGGTTCGGCGGGAAGGACCGAAAGATGAATCACTGGCCATTTATTTTGGAACAACACATCAAATTTGACGCCGCACGCAGGAGTGTCCGGCCACAACATCGCAAACTTTCGTCCAGCAGCTTCGGCCAGCGCAATGCCGGATATGAGGACTCTGATGCGGTTGTTCAGCCCGGCAGCCGAATGCACGATCAGAGTACGGTCGGGTGATGTGTCAAATGCCAGATCCCTGATCTTTTGCGTTGGGTCATACATGGAAATATCTCCTTGTCTATTCATCCTCGCGCCGCGCATAAAAATACGTTCGCCATTGTACACTTGGACGATAACGGATACGTTGCTTGATCCATTACGCGCGCATACTGGCCTTGATGTGCCACCAGTTCTACATGAAAAGCGTAGAACAAATATATAGCTGAACAAATATGGATACCATGAACATGCTCATTCTCACACATTAGCCGAAATTTTGTCAGTTTTAAGAAAAATGATCTCCAACCGCGGTTCATAATTAGAATTGCTGTGCTGTGGTCACGGTGATTTTGTTCTACGACATAACTATCTGAAATTACACATATTCAGTAAATTGAATATATTCGTTTTTGTTAAGTATTACAGTATGTTATGAGTGTTTTTAATCAGATTTTAGGGTTAACTATCTGTTATTAAAGCCAATATTGCATAGAATAAAATCACCGTGGTGCTGTGGTTCTGATGGTTGCTTTTACCTCAACGCTGGTGTAGAATCACGACATGTATATTCACATCTACTCTTAAGACTTGGACGACTAAATTGGACCCGATATACCCAACGATAAGAAAAACGCTCAAACAAATGTTACAGCGCACCAGGCTTGCTGCACCACTTCGAGCCTGGTCGGCCAGATGTCGAGAAAAAAAACAGTTAAAATCCAGGGTAGCTCACGACCGACCTGCATTTCCTCCGCACACTTTCAAACAAGAGGTACTCCGGAAATATGCAATAGCCTATCGTCTGCGCATTCTGGTGGAAACGGGCACACACCAGGGTCATATGCTGGCGGCCCTCAAGAATGAGTTTGCCAAGCTTTACTCTATCGAATTATTTCCTGAGTACTATGAGAAGGCCCGTCAGCGGTTTCGTGATGATCCACAGATTGAACTCTACTGCGGTGACAGCGCTGCTGTTTTACCGGAAGTCATCGCACACCTGCACGAGCCGGCTCTTTTTTGGCTGGATGGGCACTACAGTCCTAATCGGGCGCCATCTGGTGAGCAGGTTACCCCTATCTTGGCTGAACTTGCCCATCTTTTTGCAGCGCCGCGTGTGGGTCATGTAATCATCATCGATGATGTCCGTCTCTTCAATGAGTTCACCGGCTATCCAAAACTGGATGTGGTGTTGTCGATCATTGAGCAAGACGGAGGCTGGGATATACTGATCAGAGACGACAGCATCCGCCTCACGCCTCGCGCCCAGCAGTTTCCGTCAAGAAAAAACAGCCTCTGATTTTTGACTCGGTCCTGGAGTGCGCCCAGAATGGCTGAGGCTACCGGTCATCTTCACGACCCAGCGTTCGCTTGACCGGCAGAGAGCCAATCGCCATCCAGTATGCTATTGTTGGTCTGTGGCTGCTGCGCCGGACTGATTTCTTTGTCGGGACAGTTGTCAGCACTTTTCCCGGGTTGTGGCCGCCTTTGGCTGGAGTGTTCCGGTCATGCTGCACCAGTCCGGACACCCTTTACAGCGCCTGATTCCTGTGCTTTACTGGCTAAGAGATTATCGAAGTCTGATATGGTTGGCACACTACCATTGGAGTGTTATCCGTTTTCTCGGCGCAAGCAAAAGTAACATCTGACCACATGGTGCTGACCGTGTTTATTGTTGCTCATTCCTAAAGGCCGTTTTAGTTCATTATGCCAATTGTCATCCACCCGAAATCCAATTTTTAAGGTCACGGTCAATCATATCCTGTAACAGCATGATATCTGGCCGGAATTCGTCGGTCAATTCTTCATATATATCTGCGGGAATCGTTGGTCGATAAAGATTGAGCCGAATGACGCGACCGATTATTCGGCGCAGACTCGCGATAGTGGTTGCACGTCGCATTCGGTTAAGTACGCGATGTATGCGAAGACTTATTGGCAAAAGAGAAACGTTATAGCGGCCGGAAATATTTGGGACAAAGCTGTCATCGACTTCCAAGAAGCGAAAAACGTCCTGTACCAGAGTTAAGGGGGCTTTGCACAGGTCGTCGTAGAGATAGACGCTGATTTGGCGACGGTCATATCGATCATAGTAACGCTGCAACTGGGTCGGGTAATCACTGTTCTGTCGATAACGCAAAAAGTAGGACCAGTTATCGCGGATGCGACGCGGTTCATCGGCCAGAGCCTGAACAAAGTTGTCCAGTGGTTCCCAATCATTACGTATACAGTGTACGAAATTAGCATAGGTGCGCGCCGCCGGTTGGCGCAGCAATATAATCAGTCGTACATCAGGCAGATAGTTGCGGATGTATACTGCTGGTTTGTCACCTGGATAGTAGGAATATATTGTAGAAGCTTCTCCCCTAGCTTTTTTCGCTCCGGCGTCAGCGAAGAGCGCTTCATAATCCGCTATTTCAGTAATGGTTGAGGATTGAATGTAATCATGGAAAGATGGGCCACCGAACCGAGGTGGATCGTTCATGAAAGCGAAGAAACGCGGCTCTTTAATCCGGCTCATGAATATCTGGGGGTGCTGTTTGAGGGCGGCGAAGAGAGCCGTAGTGCCGGCCTTTGCCATGCCAATGATCAAGAAATTGGGCAAAATGCTCATTTACCGTCTTCCCGACGGGCGACAAAGAATTCCCGCGCCCACTGCTGCAACCTGGGATCATCCTTAGCCCACTCAAGACAACCGGATGCCCCAATATGCAGATGCATTGCCGGGTTGAACCCGTTGCTAAGAAGAGCCAACCGCCCGGTGCCATGCCCGCGATCCCCGATGCCCTCACCATGCCAGAAATGCAACAAGTTTCCCGCTGTACAGCCGATCTGTCCTTGAACATCCTCACTGAACGGCCTTGCCCAGGCATGAAAATGATTTCGATAGGGTAAATGAGGTCTTTTTAACGCAAGATACACATAGTGTTTGAACTTTTTGGGCAGCGCATCCAAGAGCATTGAGAAGGTTCGTTTTCTGCGACCCAGCATTGCTGCGTTTTCCAACCGCCCAAAGCTGGTTACACTGTTCATACAAGGCCCATCGTAGTCAACTGCCATGGCATGAGCGATGAGGTGGTCCCCGTTGGCGTTCAACGCCGCCTCATAAAGCCCATGTCTGATCAATAGACTGCGTCGCGCCGCCCAGGCAAAGCCGGTATGCCCGTGCACATCGAGTCCGCCAGCATGAATCAGGCTGCGGTCACGCTGCCATACAGAGGCGAAGCTTTCATAACATGAGGATTGGATACCAGCGGCACGCTCGCCTTGCCTCAACCGAATGGCCCAGGCGAATGGCTGTACAACCGGATACTCGTCGAGCATCGCTGCTGTCTGCACCGCCCAGTCCGGGTTGGTGAAAACGATATCGCCATCCAGCCAGGCTACTTTGGTCACCTGAGACGGCAGATTCGCCACCCCAAGATTGATCAAGCGTTCCTTCTGCCAGAGTACATGGAGTGAGCGCACCTGCAACACGTCAGGACCGGCTGGCAACTCAAAAAGGTCGTTGCCAAAGGCGCATTCTACGGTCAAGAGCGGAATGCCTGCCGCGCGGATCGGATTGGCAAACAACTCATAATTGGTGCGTCTCGTCCGGTAGTGCCCCGGGTTGAAATACGCAGTGACACACCATAGATCAGCGCACATAGTATATGGCATCACTCCATTCATATGTCTTCACAACGCGCAAGAAAATAACCTGCCACCTCTCGGTGCAGATCAGGATTGTCACTAGCCCACTCCCATTTTTGATTGCTCCGCAGCAAACGATGGGTAGAAAAGCCGCTGGCCTTTGCGATCCAGGTAAAATGGGAAAACGTATGCGTATGTTCTTTACTGTGCATACAATCGAAATCAAAACGGAGACGATGCTGCTCGATGAAACCGACGGTAGTGCAAAGACAGCTATGATGGATGTGTGGACGGCTCGCGGGTACCATTTCATTCCGCCAGATGCCAGCAATCTGTTCAAGACACAGTTGAATCCATCGGTTTGATTCTGTTGAATTGCCCCAGTTGACTATTAATACTGCGTCTTGACCTGTTGGTGCATGAAAACTCATTGTCGGTCCTTTCATCACCCGGATGCCTTCCTGCCGGGTCCACTGCTGGCAATCAGACGACCGGCAGATTGAAATTATATGCGAGGTGATGCCAGCGCATCGAATCGTAGAATTGGGGCCATCGCGCCGCATAAAGCGCCCCGTACTTTTCGGTCAACTCGATAATCTTATCATCCTTGGAACCGGCTTGAGCAGTCAGTTGTGGCGTGATCTCCACCTGCACATGTCCGATGTCATTAATCGTGTCAAATGCAGGTATGAACAAGGCATGTGTCTCAACGGCCAACTCTGCTGCTCCGATCTGAAAAGGACGCCGCCGCCCCCAGAAGGATACATCCACTGATTGTTTGCCCTGCAATCCATCGGCGGCAATGAAGGCAACGCCATTGCGTCGTAATACTTGTTGAGCATGCCACAGTTGCGCCGTACGCGATTGAGTCCGTTGCAATGAGGTCGAAGTGTTGATCATCAAGTCATCTATGACTTTGGCCGTCTCCCAACCACGCAACTGGAAAACATGTTGCAGCAGAGTTATTGTTCGTCCCGCATGGGGCAGCGCAATTACTATTCCGCAGGAAAGATCAGGCTGCTCAAACAGTCGCCAGCCCTCTCCGCTCATCGTAACCCAGCGATCCAGAACGCCAAGCTTTATCAGGGCCGGATTGCGCCACTCCAACCAGGTATTGGCCAACAGGTTGACGGTGAATACCCGCTTGTTATATGGCACACCCAGCTCAGTCCGCCATTTATGCACCATCTCCAACTGTCGAGCGTAAAGTCGCTGCTGTAACCAAGGCTGCGTCACCAACGCCCTTTGCAAACGGATGCCTATACCATAAGGCATGACATGCTCGCCCCACACCGGCCCCTGAGCCATGAAAGTTCCCAGCCTTTGACCAGCTTCGACTCGCCAAGCTCGTCGTTTCTGCGTGGACATCATTGAGTCAACTCCAAAACGGGGCGGCTGGCCCATGTTCTGCTCTGCCGCACTGATAACATTGCCGACCATACTGGCGATAGTAGGACGATAAAAGAAGGCAGTCGCATCCACATGACCAATTCGCTCCTCAATCCGTAGCAGCATCCGTAAAGCAGTTATGGAATCTCCGCCCAACTCGAAAAAATTGTCATCTATCCCCACCTCATCCAGTTCCAGCAGTTCCGCCCATATATCAGCGAATTGTTGCTCCAGATCATTTCTCGGCGATAGAAAGGGTGTGTTCATGTTTGGTCGGATTGGTGTGGGGTGAGGCAGCCTCCTTCTGTCAATCTTTCCGTTGGCTGTTAACGGCATCTCTACTACCCGGATAAAGCGCTCCGGAATCATGTAATGCGCCAACGTTTTGGTCAGGAATGTTCGTAACTCTGGAATACGGATCTCGGTACCCGAGGCCAGGACAAGATAGGCAATAAGTGATTGCTCATCATCTTTTCGCCTTCGCACAACCACTGCGGAGCTCTTCAGCTCAGGATGACTGTTGAGTGCGGCTTCCACCGCGGCCAAGTCGACACGATACCCACGCACCTTAACGATGAAGTCGTTTCGGCCACAATACTCCAGACATCCATCTGGACGTAAGCAACCGCGATCTCCCGTGAGAAATGTTCGGCGGCTAAGATCACCTGAAAGCTGTCTGTATCGCTGTCGAGTTTGCACTTCATCACCCCAGTAGCCAAGACTGATATATGCGCTGGTCACGGCGATCTGTCCCACCTCTCCAACCATGAGCGGCATATCGTCATCGCCCAGAATGACAATTTCTTTATCAGCAACCGGATATCCTACAGGCACTGCAGTATCGCCGGTGAAAGTGTTGTGGTCGATATAACCCTGGGTGATGGCCCCCGCTTCGGTCATGGCCAATACGTGGAGAAGTACCGTATCCGCTCCAAACCGGGATTGAAAATCACGAATATCTTTCCCGGAAATGGGCTGTCCCGCCAAGGTTATCAAACGCAGATAAGGCCACTGTGTATTGGGTGGAACGACATCCATCAAGCCTCGCAAGAGGCCGATTGGTGGGTTGAAAAGAGTGATGCGCTCACGATGCAACCACTCCACAAGATCACAAAGTGGAATGTGACGAGGATTGAGTGTACAGAGGGTTGCGCCATTGAGTAGCGTATCGTAGATGTTGGGCACAGATGCCGTAAATCCGGGGAAATAGAGCAAGGACTGCCGATCTTTCGTCGTCACATAATAGGTGTTCGTGTTGAGCCAGGTCGAGTGTAAAAACTGAAGATGGTTACGAGCGATATATTTAGGCTCGCCAGTAGATCCAGATGTAAAAAAGAGTGCTGCCAAGTTATCCGGCCTGTGCGCCAGTCCCAGATTATCAGAGGTTGAATCTCCATCGACTTCCTCGGCAACCAGTAGATGGCATGGTGAATGTGCCAACCGCGCTAACTTTTTCACTCTCCTTGCCGTAGTGATGGCAATAACAGTGCCCGTCAGGGCCAGATATCTCTCCTGTTTTTCGGAAGAATCGGCAGGATCAATCACAGTGTAGGCTTTTCCTGCTTTGAGTACACCCAGAATCGCCGGGATGACTGAATCGTCGTCCTGATCCATAAGAATGGCAACAATCGCCGAAGCACTTTCAGAGAATGCAAGCACTCTGCGCGCCAACTGATTGGCTGCTACGTTCAAGGCTCCATAAGTGAGCGCCTTGTTTGCGGTACGCAGTGCGATCTTATGCTCATGCAGCAACACCTGCTCCTCAAAACGGGTAACCACCGACCCGTCAAGCGCAGTGCGTGGAAATGGTACATAGCCATCCGGCGCGGGACGGGGATAGTGACGCAAAACCTGAATCGGAGTAAAATTTTCCGACGGACCGGGAAGCCGAGTTTCGGCAACCGCATGACCGTCAAGGCTTTGAAGGTATCTGGGCATTCAACGTCTCTCTGGCGGCTACGACAAAACGGGGGTCCCAGAACTGCTCTGGCGACAAGGCCTGGTCTGTCAAGCCTTGCGTGGTTGCCCAGGATGAATAGCGGCTGATCGCCTGCGCATCAATCTGACCATCTGAAGAAAAGACAGGCCAGCACACGCGCATCAGCAGATCGGCATCTATACGGGTCACCCTGGACAGAATCTCAATGTTATGAAGGGTTTTGCCTTCGGAGTAACGCGCTATACCTTGTAGATAGGCGCGTAAAAAACGCACGCCGATATCATCCTTGCGTTCAAGCAGGGAGGGGCCAAAGGAGAGGATGCTCAGCGGATAGCTATGAATGATTTCTTCCGCAGGAGCCCAGACAACTCCTGCGTTACTTTCCTTTGCACGGGTGATCCATGGTTCGGTCAAAAAAGCCACATCAAGCACACCCTGCCGCAGAGCCTCAATGCGCAACGCAGAGTCGGGCAGATACCGGGTGGCGACATCTCTTACATTAACACCACGCGCCGCCAGGAAACGCTGCAGAAAATAACTGTCCGGCCAGGTTGGATCTACCCCAAAGGTCAGTTTGCGAAGTGCTGCCGGAGACATCTCAGAGATTTGGTCAAACAGTCCCTTACGCACCAGAAATGCGGCTGTGGTGCAGCCATTCGACTGGAGCAGACTTTTCTCGGCTACGACCCGAACCTTCCCGCCACGTCCTATAACATTAAGCAGACCCGCAGTAAATACAGAATCGACATCCAGGTCCCCACGAAGTAAGGCTGTCAATGAATCGCCATGGCGCTGGAAATGAACGAATTCAACCTTCAGTCCCTGTTGCGCAAAGAAGCCTTCGGCCTCTGCGATATAGAGCGGCGCATACGTGAGATATGGAAGGGCGGAGACACGCAAAGGAGTTAAGGGCGAAAAGGTTGCATCAACGGCTAAAACCATCGTTGGCGCCAACAACAGCGTGAGTAAGGTTAGAAACATGATCAGGTTTTTCATAGTGAATTGTCCTTTGCTTGCCAAGGAAGCAGGCACCTGGTAATGAACTCGATAGCCACATTGATTAACAACCCCAAAAAGCCAATAACAACCAAGGTCGCATACATTTCTTCCGTGCGCATCGTCTGCCATGCCATCCATATCTGAGTGCCAAGTCCCTGCCGCGCCGAAAGCATCTCAACCGCCACTGTGACAACCAGAGCACCGTTCACGGCCAGGCGCAGCCCGGTCAACGCCAAGGGCAGACTGCCAGGTAAGATGATACGGCGGAGCATCACACTGCCCGTCGCACCATAGTTCGTAGCAACTTCCCAATAGGTGCGATCAATCTGCTGCACACCGGCCAGGGTGTTGATCAGCATCGGAAAGAATGCTGTTAGCGCTACCAATGCAATCTTGGAAGTTTCGCCGATGCCAAGCAGCACCATGAAAATCGGCAAGATCGCCAGCTTGGGCAGCGGGTGCATAGCAGCTACAAACGGATTGAGAGTGACACGCACAAGGCGATTTGCACCCATGATCAAGCCCAGCAACAATCCAGCAGTCCCTCCGATTGCAACGCCCGCCGTGAGGCGATAGATCGTTATTCCGGCAGATGCCCACAGCTCGCTGGTCCCACCCATTTTCACCAGTGTGAGGAATATCGTCGTTGGCGGCGGGAAGAATATCTTTGCGATCCAACCTGCGCGTGCAGCGACTTCCCAGAGCACCAGCCCGCTCAGTATCACAATCGCCGACATCCACCGCTCCATCCTGGGAAATAATGAAGTGCGTCGGCATTCATTCAACCCCGGCTTGATGTCATCGGTTGCAATGTTTGTCGTACTTCCTGCTCCAACATACTCCATATACGCCACTTCAGCTCCTCCAATTCAAGATGATTTCGTCCTGTAAGATCGCGCGGCCGCTTAAATGGCGGTATGATTTCCTTGCAAATACGCCCCGGCTGGCCGCTCATGACCAGCACCCGATCCGCCAGCAACAGCGCTTCTTCAATATCATGAGTCACATAGATCACCATAGGGTGATTCGTTCCCCACAGAGTAAGCAGCTCCTCCTGAATCACCAGCCGCATCTGGGCGTCCAGAGCACGCAATGGTTCGTCCATGAGCAAAATGTCCGGATCTGTCACAAATGCCCTGGCAATAGCGGCCCGCTGGCGCATCCCGCCTGAAAGTTCGTGGGGATAATGGTCGGCGAAACTTATCATGCCCATATTTGTCAGTTGCGCTGCAGCCTGCTCTCGCCTGGCAGTGACACCCACACCGTCCATCTCCAGACCAAAAGCTACGTTGTCGATCACCGTCATCCATGGGAAAAGCGTATGGTCTTGGAAGACGAGTCGGCGCTTGGGTGGCTCGGACCAGCCGGAAAACCGGATAACACCGCTATCGGCAATCATCAGCCCGGCTACCATGCGCAACAGGGTTGATTTACCACAGCCGCTGGGACCAACTATTGCAATGAATTCTCCCTGAAGCACGGTAAACGTAACTCCCTGAAGCGCGAAAACATTACCACGCGGTGACAGATATTTTTTTGTAAGATTGCTGACACTCATTTGAACTGGCATTATTAGACAGCCTTGGATACCATCACATATTACTTGATAAAGTAATATGAATTCAATTTTTATGTTCAATTCACTGTCAGATAATTACATCCATGATATAAAACAATATGCTTCGCGAATTAAGTCAAAATTTGTCATAAGAAGATATCCTCGTCATTCAACAATTTGGTGAGCGTTGACTTGTCAAAGGATATTTTTTGATTTCTTTTTGATGGATTTACAACTGTCCATTGGCTGGGTACGCTACTTTCTTCGCCCATATCAACGAGAATATAATGATCCTTGTTGGTTTTTATATTTACCCTACCATTCGAGCCAACAACCCAGAGGCCCATGGGAACAAATGAAGTCCTATTTTTATTGAATGAAATGGCAATAGCGGAAAGTTTTCTTGGCTCAACATCAAACTGCTGCATAAGTTCCTCTCTGGCCTGAAGAACATCAATTTTTCTGATTTCTACTTTTCCGACTTCATTAGCCCACTGTTCAATATCAGAAAATAAATAACTTAATCTCTCCTCCCAGTTATTGATTCTGAACAAAACATAATCATGGTCAATTTTCTTAGCCAGAAGCGCCATTTTAAATTCTCCTTTCATTGTTGTATTTTGTTCTGCTCAACCTCTGAGAATGTAGAGATTGACTCATCAAGTGTCAACAAGAAAATGAAGGATGCCGAATGATGAATAATGAAATTACGCATTCATCATTATCTTTTTTCAATCATTCCGCCCAGCTTATCGCCATGCACAAGCATCAGCCCATCTGCTGATGCAAGCTTTTGCATTTCATCCGTAAAACCGCTTCTGCTGAAAAGGATATATTTGTCGCGACGATTCTGCTTGCGCCATTCCACCTGGGCGGCTTTCTCTTTCAAGGAACGGAAAATATCAATCCCTACTTTGTTGACACTCCATTTGCATTCGCCAAACCAGGCTGTGGATTCCTCCTCATCAAGAGCAACAAGATCAATCTCTTCACTGCGATTCCACCATTTGCCAATGACGCTGAACTGCATCGCGCCATCTACCATGAATTGTTTGCAGAGTTCACGGCATATTTTCTCGTAAACAGTTCCCAACAGTTGATCAAAACCTCGGGCAATCCTGTCCGCCACATAATCAATATTTCCCAGCTCCAATCTTCCTCGAAAGGGGAAAACCGAACGAAACCAAAATGATACATAGTAATCATGAATACAGTACAGCCCCATCCGACTCTTGTCCGGATAGCGCTCGGTAACCGGAATCTCCTTGTCAACCAGACGAAGGGTGCGCAGAATATCAAGATATCGTGAAAGGTGGTTTTTATCAAAACCGGTGTCGTTGATTATTTCTGAAAGTTTTCTTTTCCCCTGGGCAATGGCGCGCAAAATTACAAAATAGTTCCTCGGTTCGCGAAGCTCTTCCCGCAGTAGAAATTCCACCTCGCTGTAAAGAAATGAGCCTCGATCAAGCACAAGACGGCGTACATTTTCAAGCGGCGTTTCGTCAGGATTAACCCGCTCCAGATACGCAGGTATCGCCCCGAAAATTGCATACAGTCCAACCCTGTACTCCAGGGACAAGCCGGGAAAGAACTCCTCAAGGGCTGAGAACTCCATCTCCCTGACCTCAAGAGATGCCGTACGCCTTCCATACAGCGGCGCTTTGCTGAATAACACCTCCTGTTCCATCATCCCTATACTGGAGCCCATCAGAACCAGAAACACATTGGTTTCCTTGAGCCGAGTGTCAATCCCCTTCTGAAAAATTGTCGAGATAGCGCTGTTCGAGTAAACCAGATAGGGAAATTCATCAATTACCAGCACCATACGCTCCGAACGACTCTTTTCGGAAATATAGGCAAAGAACTGCTGCCAGTCGCGAAAACCGGATTCCACAAGAATGATGTCGCCAAATAGCTCCCCAACCTCGCGCCCCAGGTTTTTAAGCTGCTCCCGTTCAGAAACAGAGTCCGCCATGAAGTAAACAGCACGTTTGCCATGCAAAAATTCCTGCACTAATCGGGTCTTTCCAACTCTTCGCCGTCCATAAAGAGGAACGAACTGAAAACCGCTTTCATTACTGTAACGATTGAGAAAAGCAAGTTCTTCATGTCTGTTGACGAATTGCATGTTGTGACCTTTCAACCGCCAGTATAATCATGATTAGTCTAAACATGATTATACTAATTTGTTTCATAACCCCACTGATTCAACCCACACCTTTTTTTTATGAACAACCACG
>JBAXVB010000219.1:0-6512 GCA_037129415.1 Deltaproteobacteria bacterium | reverse complement strand
GACAATCGATAATCCATGATATCTATCCCATCCCAGTACCACCTGAGTTTGAAAAAACACCAATGGGCTGTTCTATTTCTGGGCGTGTTTCTGGCGGGTCTGATTGGATTTATGATGGTGTCCAATTATCGCTCGCAGGTGGCGCTCCGACAGTCGGTGTTTAACCAGATCAAAATGGATTTGACCCGACAGGCATCCGCCATCGGATTCTTCTTTGCGGAGCGCAGGCATGACCTGAAAGATATTACCACCCGCAGGGAATTGCAGACATATTTTGAAAACAAGGCTCTGGGTATGACAATGGCTTATGGATTGAGAGCCAGCCTGTTTGACATCTACCACATTTTAAAGCAGTTGCAGGATGAACGTCGAATAGGCGGTGAGCCGGTGTATTCCAGGCTGTCATTTATGGATGCTCAGGGGCAGATACTGGTGGACACCCAATTGGGAATTCTACCGGCCGACGACACCACAGCCGTCCCTCGTGATATACCCGAAGGCGTGGAGATATTGTTCAACTCCTCCCAATCTCCTCCCAGCGCCAGCACGGTCACTGCCCTTTCTTTCAAGGATATGTATGTCGGGCAGGTCAGAAGCTGGATTTCGCTGGATAATGTTTTTTTTCATTTCGTAAGACAGGCTGGAGATGGGCCAACCCGTGGCCATTTTCTCTATGCCAATCATCAGGTATTGTCTGGTGATTTTCCGTCAGATGACTTACCTTTTTTGCCGGCTGATCAGATTGATAAAACGCTACTGGATCAAAACGAATTTTTTAGCGTTGTTTACCACAATGCTCAGCGTACAGAGATGCTGGCCATGGGTTCACAGATCACCCAAACCCCCTTTCACCTCTTCAGGGCATTACCTCGCCAGGAAGTTTACGACGGGATGCTTCCCAGGCAACTGATCATTCTCCTGGGGTCTTTGTCGCTGTTGGTGATTGGCGGGTTAGTGGCGATCTGGTTTCTTGGCAGCAAGAGCCTTGCCCTGCAGATACATTTGGCCGAATCCGCCAGACGGGAGGCGGCTATCCAGGAAAAACGCCATCTACTTGAAACGGAGATTGCACGCAGAACCCAGGTTGAAGAATCGCTGCGAAAATCCGAAAAACAATATCGGGACCTGTTCGATCACATAAAGGACTTTATTTATACGCATGATTTGAAGGGCCGATTTTTAACCGTCAATCCGGCAATCGGGCATCTGTTGGGGTATAGTCCTGTGGACATGATTGGCCGGTCGGTGGCTGATTTTATGCCGGTTGCTCAACGCTCGGCCTTTTACAATACCTTTTTACCGGAAATCATAGCATCCGGATCACACCGGGGAATATCGGTGTTTGTCGCAAAAAATGGTTCTCGCCATCTGATTGAATACAGCAACTCTCTGGTGACGGAAAACGACCAGGGAATCTATGTTCGGGGATCCGGACATGACGTCACCGAATTTAAACGGGCTGAAGCACTCCTGCGGGAAAACCAGACACATTTAAAGACCATCATGAACTCGATCCACGTTGGCATTGTGATCATTGATCAGGCAACCTACCATATCGTTGATGCGAATACCTATACCCTTGAAAAATTGAATGTGACTCTGGATGAAATCAAAGATCAGTCCTGCCACGATTTTTTTTATTGCATGACCATGGATGCCTGCCCATTTGACCACTGTGCTGAAGAAAGTTGTAATTTCGAGGGTCAGTTGCTCACCAGGAATGGCGATCAGATTCCAATAATGAAGACGGTGGTGCAACTCCATCGGGACGAAAAGCATTACCTGCTGGAGAGCTTCCTGGATATCTCGGAAAGCAAACGCCATGAAAAGGAATTAACGCGACTGAAGGACGAGGCCGAAGCTGCCAACCGGGAGCTGACCCAAAGCAATGAGGAGCTTAACAAAGCCATCGAAATGGCTAATCGGATGGTTCTGGAAACAGAGGCGGCTACAGCCACTAAAAGTCATTTTCTGGCGAACGTGAGCCATGAGATACGCACTCCCCTCAATGCAATCATCGGGATGGCGGACCTGTTGGCAGACACCGAATTAACCCCGGAACAACGCCAATATGTGACGATTTTTATATCATCAGGTGAAAATCTGCTCAATCTTATTAATGATATACTGGATTTCTCCAAAATCGACGCAGGTCATCTCCGGCTGGAAAACCTTGAATTCAGCCTTTTGGAGTTGATGGCGGATATTGGAGCTATTTTACAGGTTCAGAGCCGCAGGAAGGGTCTTGAATCCAGCTTTACCATCGACCAGGATATTCCAGATCAACTGCTGGGAGATCCGAGCCGTTTGAGACAGATTTTAATGAATATCGTTGGAAACGCTCTGAAGTTTACCGAGCATGGATCAATCACGCTCTCCGTTCATCGCATTTCTCCGACTGAACAAGTGGCTGATTCGTTCGATGCTCAAACATTGATGCTGGAATTCAGCATTCGGGATACAGGAGTGGGCATTCCTGAGAATAAACTGCACACCATTTTTGATGCCTTTACCCAGGCGGACGAAACTGTAACCCGCCGTTTTGGTGGGACTGGTCTGGGGTTAACCATATCCAAAAAACTCGCCGAACTCATGGGCGGATCATTCCATGCCACCAGCCAGTTCGGGCGGGGGAGCGATTTCCGTTTTACCGTGCGATTACGGTCGCTCATGGCCATCTGCCCCGCCGTAATCCCTACCCCTTCGTTGAATATTTCACCATCCGGGTTAAGCATTTCGAATGGTCTGATGCCGTTATTACCAGTCGTACTGGAAAACATGCCTACCCGGCGGATTCTGGTGGTTGAAGATTTTGAACCAAACCTTATTTTAATTCAGGCCTTTCTCAATGCCGATTGCTGGCGGCTTACCATCGCCAGAAACGGATTGGAAGCAATTGGACACCTTCAAAAGCAGTCCTATGATTTGATTTTAATGGATATGCAAATGCCCGTCATGGACGGATATACAGCTACCAAAACCATCCGTCAGCAGGAAGCCGTGGGGAAACAATCCAGAGTTCCCATTATCGCGCTCACTGCACATACCTTCAGTGAAGATGTAAAGAAATGTCTGGCTATTGGCTGTGATGCTCATCTCAGCAAGCCCATTCGCAAGGAGAGATTGCTGACCACGATGATCCATATCCTGGATACATTTTCAAATCAACAGGAACGAGCGAATATGGACGAGGGGCGAGAAAAACAATCAGTAGGGGCGACCGGCCGGTCGCCCAGCGCGCCCCTCACCCCTGGTAAGGCAGCGCCATCTGTTCCTGTTGAAGAGATTTCTCAGACATCTGCAAGGGTGAAAGATTTTTCGCCCTTACCGCTAACCGAAGAGGAAAATAAGCTGGATGATATTATTATAGTCTCTGTGGATCCCGATCTGGCGCCGCTAATTCCGGGTTTTCTTCAAAGCATAAGGGATCAGATATCTCACCTGGCAGAGCTGTTGCGTGAGGGTAATTATGCCGATATCCAAAAAACAGGGCATTCCCTGAAAGGCGTTGGCGGCGGATACGGGTTTCAGAGAATTACCGACCTTGGAGCTCAAATCGAGCAGTTAGCCCGGAGCAGTCAGCATGATGGCATTGAAATAGCCATTGCCGATCTGCAGAACTACCTGGCGCGGGTTCAAATCGTCAGTAAGGACAAATAAGGCATTTGGGTGTAGGCCAGACCGGGACGGTCTGGCTACCACCTACGCAGGGAGAACAATATATGGAAAAAACACCGACAATTCTCGTGACCGATGATGACCTCTGGCAGCAAAAACTTATTGAAGTCACACTAAGCGGCATGGGGTATCGTATCATTACTGCTTCGGATGGGGAAAGAGCGCTGTTACTGGTGACACAATACATGCCCGATGTCATTTTGCTTGATATCCAGATGCCAAAAAAAAATGGATTTGAAGTTCTGTCCGAGGTGAAACAAAATGAGGCAACCCGGGGTATTCAGGTGGTAATGGTCACCGGATCGGAAGAAAATGAATCCAGGGCTCGGGCGTTGGAACTTGGTGCGGACGATTTTTTGATGAAACCGGTGGATCGGGTTTTACTCAAAGCCCGGATTCAGTCTTCGGTTAAACTTAAGGCCTACTACGACCACCTCAAATCCTATCAGCAGCATCTGGAGGCCGAGGTTGGGCAGAAAACCCGGCAATTGCGCGAAGCATTTGAACAGCTCAAGGAAAGCTCATTAGAAACCATTTATCGGCTGGCCCGGGCGGCCGAATATAAAGATGAAGACACAGGTGACCATATTCTGCGCATGAGCCACTCTGCCGAGGTATTGGCGGAAGGTTTGGGCCTTGATAAAAAACAGCAGGACATGATTTTGTACGCATCTCCCATGCATGATGTGGGCAAAATTGGCATACCAGATCGGATTTTACTTAAACCTGGTCGTCTGGATCCCGAAGAATGGGAAATCATGAAAAACCATACCATCATCGGTACACGAATTCTGGAGGGTTCGAGTTCTGAGGTCGTTCAACTGGCGGAAGTAATTGCTTTATCGCATCATGAAAAATGGGATGGTTCAGGTTATCCCCAGGGCCTGAAGGGAAAAGAAATTCCGCTGCCAGGCAGAATTGTGGCAGTAGCAGATGTATTCGATGCGCTTTTAAGTGTCAGGCCCTACAAAAAAGCGTTCCCGCTCGATAAAGCACTGGCTATTCTGAAAGAGGGCCGCGAACTTCATTTTGATCCGGATGTGCTGGATGTCTTCTTTTCCCATCTGGATCGCATTCTGGAGATACAGCGGACGGGAGGCGCTGCAGGGTTCAAAAAAAGTTAGGAGACTGGCCCTTAACAAACCGCATTAAACATAATCGTTCAGAAGGATAGTTTTGAACTTAAATTAATTATTATATGAAAGGGTTATCATCAATGAAAACAAAATGTGGTCTGTTTTACGCAATCTTGGCGTGTTTATTACTGGTTGTCATTATTCCGCAGGTTTCCGGCGCTGATTCAAAAAGCGGATCGGATGGAGATCCAAAAACAGTGAGCCTTATTATGAAAACGCTCACCAATCCTTTTTTTATCGAAATGGAAAAAGGCGCCAGACGGGCTGAAAAAGAACTGGGGATTCGTCTTCTGGTCAAGACAGGTGCAAAGGAAACATCCATTGATCAGCAGATCGCCATTGTCGAAGACATGATTCGGCAGCGTATCAGCGCCATTGTCATCGCTCCTGGAAGCTCAACCGATCTCATTCCGGTTCTCAAAAAAGCCCAGAGCGCCGGTATCTGGATCGTCAATATCGATAACCGGCTGGATCCAAATCTTTCAGCAAAAATGGGACTGACCAATGTTCCATTTATCAGTGTCGATAACACTCAGGGCGCCTATCTGGCTACCAAAGTTATCATTAAGAAGGTTCAGCAACCGGCTACAGCAGCAATTCTTGAAGGCATTCGCGCTGCAACCAATGCGGAGCATCGTAAGCAGGGAGCAGTGAAGGCGTTTCAGGAAAATCCTGGCATTCGAATAGCGACAATGGAAACCGCCAACTGGAAAATTGATGAAGCGTTTACCGTGACATCCAGAATTTTTGCAGAGCATCCGGACGTGAATCTTCTCTTCTGCGCCAATGACATGATGGCTTTGGGCGCGATTCAGTATCTTCAGGGCGCAGGTAAAACCAATGTTCAGGTGGCTGGTTTTGATGCATTGGCCGAGGCTGTCAAGGCGATTCGGGACGGCAAACTCCAGGTCACAGTGGATCAGAATGCGGGTCAACAGGGCTATCTTGGCGTGAAATATGCGGTCGATCTGATTCACGGCAAACAACCTCAGCTTGAAACATTCATTGACGTTAACATCATCACAATGGAAAATCTACCGTGAAAGTCGGCCCTGCCTCATTGATCAAGCCTTCCCTGACCCGCAGCGTCATCGGTTATGTCGTACTGATCAGCCTTGTACCGCTGATCAGTCTTGGCGCTGTTTCATATAGCATATCGCGTTCTGCGGTTCATGAAAAAGTTCAAAGCTACACAGCAGAACTCATGGAAGAAAAGAAAAATTATCTGAATCTGCTCATGCGTGATGTGGAAAGCCTTATGATGAGCTTGTCAAGTCAGGAAGATATTCGAAATGTGCTTAAGGAGACAGCCGATTCAAAAAAGGAGGGCAACGATTATGAACGGCTTTCAACCCAGGCGAAGATCGGCTATATTCTGAGCGGATACATCAATCTGGCAGGCATTGTTTCAATTGATCTGATTTCCTCGGAAGATGTCCATTATCATGTAGGGGAAACCCTTGTGACCGGAGAAATTCAAAAATCTTTCAAGGAACAGGTTTTTGCAGAAGCGACCAATGCCAGTCGATCTGTGATATGGATGGGGATAATAGATAGCATCATTGTCAACTCTCAGCATCCAAAGGTCATTGCTGCTGTTAAAATCATCTGGCATCTCAATGCCCAAACCGGAGATGAGCGCCCCACCGGTTTTTTGGTCATATCTTATGATCCCGCCGTGTTTCATCAGAGTTTTCA
>JBAXVB010000218.1:0-6522 GCA_037129415.1 Deltaproteobacteria bacterium | reverse complement strand
TCAGATGGCCAGCCTTAAGAGATATCACACCGAATTTCGCAAGCTTATCTCCGCGAACAACAGTTTCCTCGAAACGACAGCCGATCTGGAGCATAAAATCCTCAGCAGGGGCCACATTGACCCCTCCTTCACCCAGCGAAAAGTTATGCGCGCTATTGCCGATATCTACGCCATGGTGGAAAGTCTGAATGTCATCTCCAGAGACCGCTATCCTGGTCTGAAAAAACCCCTGGAGCGCTGCTCTGCTGCTCTGAAGCTATTGCTCGAAGAACCAAATCCCCCAATTCCCACCGCTATCGTTATGGAGATGCCCGCTATCCTTCGAAGTCACGCCGATCTGGCGGGCGGCAAGATGGCAAACCTTGGCGAGATCAAAAATGTACTTCGATTACCTTCACCGGACGGTTTTTTGGTTACCACGGAGGGTTTTCGGATGTTCATGGAGGAAAGCGGGATACGCTCCTGGGTTCAGGACAGGCATCAGGAGCTTCTTTCCGAATCAGGAGATGTAGAAAAGATTAGCAGTGAGTTGCGCGAAAAGATAGAAAAGGCGGAGATTCCCACACTCCTCAGAGAAGCCATTTTCGAGCTTTACGACCGGCTTTCCCTCAGAACGGGATCGAGTCCCTTTATGGCGGTTCGCTCCAGTGCGCTGGGTGAAGATAGCGAATTTTCGTATGCAGGCCAGTTTTTGTCCGTCCTCAATGTCAACAGGGAAGAACTTCCCGGGGCATATTTGCGCGTGGTCGCAAGCCTTTACTCCCCTGAAGCGATTCAATACCAACTGCTCCACGGAATCCTCAGTGAGTTTGCGGAAATGGCGGTCGGTTTTATCGCCATGGTGGATACTGTAACAAGCGGGGTTGCTTTCTCAAAGGATCCCAACCAACCAGATTCGGGGCTTGTCCTGATTCAGGCGGTACTGGGACTGGGTGTTGCTCTTGTGGATGGAAAAACCTCACCGGAAAGTATATTTGTCTCCAGAGATAAAACTGTGCGGAATGTTGTCCGGGTTCCTTCGCAACAACAGAGCCGTTTCATCCCTTTCCTTGGCGCAGGATTGAAAGAGGTACCGCTAACACCAGAAGAGTTCGGGCAAGATTGCCTGACCGACGATGAAGCACGACAAATTGCACGGTGGGCGCTCCAACTGGAGGCCCATTTCGCCGGTCCCCAAGATATCGAATTTGCAGTGGATAAGAATCGGCAGATCATTGTTCTCCAGTCAAGGCCGCTACGTCTCATGAGTCGGGTCTCTTGCACCGGCCAGCCTGTTGATGGTTTTCGCGTGCTGGTGAAAGGAGGAGAAACCGCCTGTCCCGGCATGGGTTCCGGTCCTGCTGTACATCTTGATGAAGATGAGGATATGAGTCATTTTCCGGAAGGCGCAATTCTGGTCGCCAAGCGGCCTTCCCCCAAGTTCACTCGTGTCATGTCCAGGGCCAGGGCTATCGTTACAGACTTCGGGAGCACCACCGGCCACATGGCGTCTCTGGCGCGGGAGTTTCGTGTGCCGACCCTGCTCAATACCAGGACGGCTACACGGGATATCCATCCGGGGACAACCATCACCGTGGATGCGGGCAGCGGCATTGTGTATAAGGGAGAGGTTCCCTTTGCCGATGGATTCGGGAGTGAGGAATTGCTAAGCGACTCAGGGGGACAAAAGCCCGCATCTCCCCGGTTTGAGCTTCTCGAAAGAGCTGTAGAGATAGTCGCACCTCTTAATCTTACCGATCCGCGTTCTCATGAATTTTCATCGGATGGGTGCCGGACCCTTCACGATATCGCCCGTTATGTCCATGAAAAGTCCTACGAAGAGATGTTCATTATGGGCAGTAATGTGGGCGATCTAAGAACCTCGGCCTACAAGCTGGATGTTTTTCTCCCTATCGATCTGTATCTAATTGATCTTGGCGGCGGTGTTGCAGACACGCACGGGAGCCGGAAAGTGAAACGATCCCAGGTTATCTCTACGCCCCTTGCCGCCATGCTAAATGGGATGTTACACAAAAAAATTCCCCGTTACGGAGTAAAGCCAATTGACGGCAGTGGGTTTTTCTCCATCATGATGCGCCATGCTATCAATAATCCGGAGGGAGAATCCACTTTTCATGATCCATGCTATGCCATCATTTCCGATAACTATCTTAACTATGCGGCGCGAGTCGGGTATCATTTCAATGTCGTAGATACCTATTGTGGCAAAACGCCGAATAAAAACTACATAAGCCTGACTTTCAGAGGGGGAGCGGCGGATTTCGTTCGCCGAAGTCGCAGGACGCGAGCTATTGCCGGTATCCTCAAGGAGCATGGGTTCGCTGTCCACCAGGATCACGACATGGTGAACGCCCGCCTTAGCAAGGCAAGCCGGGAAGAGACTACCGATCAACTGGAAATGATAGGAAAACTCTTTCAATTCTTTCGGCAGATGGACGTCGCCATGACCAATGAGAATTCCGTCAATCTGATCAAGGATGCTTTTCTTAGCGGGGATTACGACCTTAAAATACTGATGGCTCAAGAACACGGATGAACCGAGAACGGACATCCTGGGATCGCCGCACCCCAGTGCGGCCCACTTCGCTTTTAGCCGCCACATAGAGCGTCGTCATAATTGCCGCACTGGGGTGCGGCGATCCCAGAGGCGATTTGCCGCTCATTTTCATCAGCCCAGCATTTCCCCATCCCAACCTCAATCCGCATCCCAACCTCAAATCAGCTAATAGTTGCAAGATAATACCGTGTTCCAGGACCACTTCCGGATTTAATCAAGAAACCTTTTTTGACCAGATCCTGCAGATCGTATTGGACAGTGCGGGTTGACATGTCCGCTCCGATAAGTTCATGGTATTCCAGGCGGGTAATTCCGCCTTTTTTAAGAATCGCGGGGAAGGCTTTTTGCTGTCTTTTGCTCAACTCCGGGGTATCTGCATGAGAAGATTCTTTTAAACTTTTGCTATCCTGGGCCTTTGACAGAGAGGGGGGTGGCTCCATCATGATAATCGGCATATCCTCGGAAGCCTCTTCAAGCCGGATGTCTTCGGTTTGAATCACATCTGTTTCCACCATGGCCACCGCACGGGTAATGCAGTTTTTAAGCTCCCGGACATTGCCCGGCCAATTGTAATTTTTAAGGCGTTCCAGGGTGCCGCGACTTAACCCGATTCCCTCTTTTTGCATTCTCTTCGACGCTTCCTTAATGAAACAATCGACAAGAGCTGGAATATCCTCCTTGTGTTCACGAAGAGAAGGCGTGGTAATGGAGATGACCTTCAGACGATAATAAAGATCTTCACGAAAAATACCGCGATCAATCAGGGATTTCAAGTCTTCATTTGTGGCGGATATCAGCCGCACATCAATGTCGATTTCTGTGTCTGACCCCAGGGGCTTAACTTTTTGTGCGGAAATCGTTCGGAGCAGCGCCTGCTGAACTTTTGGGGAGGCGTTACCGATTTCATCCAGGAAAAGCGTTCCTTTGTTGGCGGCAAGAAATGCACCCTTCCTGCTTGTTTTGGCATCTGAAAAAGCGCCGCTGACGTGCCCGAAAAGCGCGTCCAGAAGAAGGTTCTCATCCAGGGCGCCGCAATTGATGGTAATGAAGGGTTCGTTTCTCCTTGAGCTGTTATGGTGAATGGCTTCCGATGTCAATTGCTTGCCGGTTCCGGTTTCGCCGGTGACTAACACGTCTGCAGCAATGCTTGCCGCCTTCAGAATTTCCGATTTCAGCAATTCAAGCGCAGGGCTGTACCCGACAAGATCATTGAATAACGCCGGAGGGGAGGATGCAGCAATGGGTGTTTCCTCATCCAGCCTGATTTTCTCGCGTTGACCCGCAATCTGTATGTGTCTGTCCTTTCTCCTGATCTCCTCAAGCTGGTTAGCCATCGTCATAATCATACTGTTGATGGCGTTTTTCAGCAGGGTCGTTTCATGATCCAGATCGGGGGTGTTGATTTCTTCAAGAGGCTCTAATGGGTCGATTTCTGAAACCGATTTCGCCAGATCCAGTATTGGACGCGTAATTTTGCGATTGACCGCGTAAATGACGGCGGTGATAACAATGACAGTAAGAATCGTAAGGATAAACAATATGTCGTATTGACGTATCTGTGCAGCCAGGGTCAGTCGGGTCCTGTCCAGATAAGCAAGGCCCAGAATCGTTTCCTTGCCTGCCCCTTCAGGGGCGGACTGGAACTTTATGGGTGTATATGCCAGATAGTAATTGTCAGTCTGGGATCGGGTCTGGTTTCCTTTTTCGTCAATGGTGAGGGCCCCATGATTTCCGGCCTGAACATCAACAACCATTTTCCAGAACGATTCATGTTCCGGATCTGGCCGGAATGCAGTAGCAAATCCAGGTTTGCTGATGGTCCCTGTTAAACCGGACCGGATTTTTGAGGTTGAAAGCACTGCCCCCCTTTCCTCAAGGTTCTCCGATTGAAACAGCATCCAGCCGTGGCGATCGAAGACGTATGCGTAACGGAGTTCGGGCGTACGGGAAAATGCATGAAGGGGCGACTGGGATGAATTGAACAGGGACAGAATGTTTCTCAGGTGATGGACATCTATACCCAGAATCAGGAATCCCTCGGTCTGGCCATCCGGACCCAGGCACGGAACAGCCATCCGCAGGACAACCGTGGTAAGGGCATGTCCATTTTTATCCAGAGGCAGCGGATAGAAAGTTTCTGCAATATCAGAGAGATAAAACTGGCCGGAACCCAAGGGCCGAATATGCTCAAATATAACCAGGGGGTTGGGCCTGATCTCGGAAAGCTGATCCGGGCGAAGCTCCAGGACAGACGGACCGACATTCAGAAGAAAAAATCGTTTGGCGCTGTCGGCTCCGATGTAGGCGAGTTCCCGATAGAAATCCCCCCCGGTCTGTTTATGAATGGCCAGAAATTTCTTCAAGTCATCTTTGCCGGAAGGATGTTGGGACAGTGTTATCAGATCAATCCGGCATCTTTCCAGCAAACTCTCGATTTCATGTCCCAGAGCAAGACATTGTAACCGTGAGGATCGTTCCAGCGCCATGTTAAGGAATCTTGAAGAAAACCAGTTGGAAACAAACCCGGTGACAAGAATGATAAATATTACAGGGGGCAGGATGGCAGTAAGAAGCTTTTTGCGAATGCTCCATTTGTAAAATTTTTCAGAAAACAGGAAATATCTTGCGGTATAAGACTCCCTGAAAAACAATCTCATCTGCCCCCCTCTTTAATGTGCAAAACAATCATGCAGGTATCACAATCAACCATTACATCACGCAAGATGTTAACAAAGATCGCGCAAAAAACAAGTGCTATTTTTGAATTGCACGATTATCGTCATCGGAATAACATAATAACCTATAAAATATAACCTATATTATTAAAATGTTATACACATAAAGTGAAATGTTGCAGGATAAATATTGTGCAATGGTACGCATGTTGCTTATGTCACAGTCAAAACAAAAGGCAATTATGAAATAGACTGGAATTTAATCAAAAGTTTGCACTTATACATTTTAAAAAGGGAGGTGAAATATGAAGGTTTTGGTTGTTTTGTACAATTCTGATCCGTCTTTTATGGCTCGTCATAAATTGGACAAAGCAGCGAACATGGCTCAAAAAGAAAATAGTGTGGCAGGAAAAGTTGTGACCTACGCGCCGTGTTCGGTTCTGGTCGTTCGGTAATTTCAACCCATGACATTCACAATTATTGGAGGATTACACCCATGAGGAAGCATTTTAAAAAGATTTACGGGCGCATGGCATCGCTTGTTATAAGCGGAACCAGTTTGATGCTGTTGCTGCCGGCTCTGGCGATGGCTGCCGGAGGTGGCAAAATCGACATGATGGTTATTGTGGCCGACACCCGCGGGTTGCCGGCATGGGAGGCCTGGTGGGCCAATCTCTATAACGAAAGCCACCTCTATTTCGCCGTGGTTACGGTCGTTCTGATTCCGATCATCGGTGTTGTTTTCGGCACGGTCGCCGATTTTTTTATGAAATTTTTGGGTCTGGACCTGGAGCACAGAGAGCTTGCAGAACATTGATGTTTCATTTTAACGGTTTAAGGAGGGGATAGCATGGAATGGTTATATGTATTGATGCCCATAGCAGGCGTTAAGATATTCTGGCCGGGTCTGATCATTCTCGGTGTCGGTGTTGGCGTGATCGGCGGATTTTTTGGTATGGGCGGGGCGTGGATGGTGACCCCTGGTCTGAATATCCTCGGGTTTCCGATGGCTTTCGCCATTGGTACGGACATTGCTCACATGGCAGGGAAGTCTCTGATTTCCACCATGAGACATGGCAAGTTCGGCAATGTCGATTACAAGCTTGGGTGTATCATGATCATAGGAACTGTCGGCGGGTTTGAGGTCGGCGCGCAGATGGTCATGTGGATGGAGCGTCTCGGCAATGTAGAGAAAGTGGTGCGATATATTTATCTGGTGCTGCTGGTTTTGATCGCGTGGACGGTTTTTGCTGATGTGGCAAAGAAAATGAAGAAGGATCGCGATGCAGT
>JBAXVB010000217.1:0-6529 GCA_037129415.1 Deltaproteobacteria bacterium | reverse complement strand
TGACCGGAATGGTTCTGGCGAAGGAAATTCAGAATATCCGGCCCGGCATGCCCGTCATTTTGTGTACCGGACTTGGCGACCAGATGGCTCCGGAAATGCTAAAAGCCGCCGGCATTTGCGAGGTTCTCCAAAAACCGGTAGGGCTTTCAGCTATGACTGTGGCGATAAGGAACGGAAGTGCATTAATGCCGACGAAGAAAGAAGTATGAATTTTCTTTTTCACCTCTATTTTTCTACTTTCTTCTGTTGTTTTTATAGACGGGTCTTTCGATACAGGCACTTCTGATCATTCATTTCCGTATAGTCGTTTTCATGTGGTGTAAAATGAAGATTTTCTTTTTCACCCAGACATAGGATACCCAGGTGAATCAGGCTTTGATACAAAATGACATGGACCCGGTTCTGTAGTTCCCTGTTGAAATAGATCATGACATTCCGGCAGAAAATAACATGGAATTCATTGAAGGAGCTGTCTGTTACCAGGTTGTGCTGGGCAAAGACAATGTTCTTTATCAGTTCCGGCGAAAATCGCGCATGGTCATATTTGGCGGTGTAATAGTCGGAAAAAACGCCTTTTCCACCGCTTCCAATGTAGTTCAGCGTATAATCTTTCATCTTGCCAATAGGGAAAATCCCGCTTTTTGCTTTTTCCAAAACAGCATCGTTCATGTCCGTAACATAAATGCGGGACCGGTCATACAAGCCTTCTTCGCGTAGAAGAATGGACATGGACAGCACTTCTTCTCCGCAGCCGCATCCATCCAGCCAAATTCTCAAAAACGGATAGGTTCTAAGCATCGAAATGATTTTTTCCCGAAAAGTTTTAAAGCAAGCGGGATCCCGGAACATGGCGGATGTTGTGATGGAAAAATCCATCATCAACCGAGCCATGACCGCTGGATCCCGTATTACCCGATCCAGAAGCATCGTTATGGTTGGTAGAGACTCGTCTTCCATGCGTTTGAGAATACGCCGCTTCATGGTGGACAGGGCATAATTCCGAAAATCATACCCGTACCGCTGATACACGGCATCCAGAAGGAGTTTTACCTCAATCGCTTCGATTTCATTTTTGTTCATATATGTCACGGCGCATCACATCACATCACATCGCTCGTCACTGGGGCTGATTGACGATTAGTGCTTATACAGCCAAACTCGCATCAAAGACAACAACTGTTCGCTGTTTACCGGCTTGCTGATATAGTCGGACGCGCCGGCTACGATACATTTTTCCCGGTCGCCCTTCATGGCCTTGGCCGTGAGCGCTATAATGGGAATGGCTTGATATTTCAAGTCTTTTCGAATCTGCCGGATGGTTTCGTAGCCGTCCATCTCCGGCATCATGATGTCCATCAGCACCAGATCTATATCCGGAGTTGATTTTAGCAGCGCGATGCTGTCTCTGCCGTTTTCCGCATAAGAAACCCTTAGCTCATGGCTTTCCAGTACGCTTGTCAGGGCGAAAATATTGCGCATGTCGTCATCAACAATCAGAATGTGCTTGTCCCTGAACACGGTTTCCGGCTCATGCAGTTGATTCAGGATAATCTGTTTTTCCTTCGGTAGCCTGGACTCCATACGGTGCAGAAACAGCGCTGTTTCATCCAGAAGCCGGGCCTGGGACTGCTCTCCCTTCAGGATGATGGTATGAGCATACTGCTGCAAGGTACGAGCCTCATCCGGCGTCAGATCCACCGCCGTATAGACTATGACAGGCATATCCCGAATGTTCATCTCTTCGGTCATCCGGTGAAGCACCACAAATCCGCTGATATCAGGCAGTTTCAAGTCCAGGATCATACAGTCGAACCGCTGCCTCGAAAGCAAATCCAGGGCCTCCCCACCGGTACCAACGGCAGTGATCGCCACATCACAGTTACCGATGGTCCGGACGATTTCCTCCCGTTCAGTTTCGTTGTCCTCAACCACCAGCAGATTCCTGATGCCCTGGCGGATGAATCCGTCCAATTGATCGAAAGACCGCTCCAGCATCTCAGCAGGCACCGGCTTGGTCAGATAGGAAATGGCGCCCAGTTGAATCCCTTTTTGCTTTTCATCGACAGCGGAAACAATATGGACCGGTATATGCCGCAGATTCGAAATGGCCTTCAGCCGCGCCAGAACGGTCCATCCGTCCATTACCGGCAGCATGATGTCCAGAATTATGCCATCGGGTTTGAACTCGTTGGCCATGGCCAGACCAGTGTCTCCCTTGTCCGCCCACAAGACTTTGAAGCCGCGATTATGCGCCATGTCCATCAGGATGCCTGCGAATTTCGGGTCGTCTTCCATTATCAAAAGCGTCCGATCTCCAGGCTGGATCGCATAGCGGTCATCCTGCGTGGTTTCCTCGGCGTACAGGGCCGCATTTTTCATTTCTTCAGATATGGGTTTTTCCCGGCAAATAGGCGAATCAGATGCCGCTATTGGAGCAAAATCCTGGCCCGAATCATCGCCCGAATCATCGAAGGACTCACCTTCGATATCTCTCATTTTTCCTCCCCCATTCTTTGGAGCCCGGTGAATCTGTGGCAGATACAAGGTAAATGTGCTGCCCCGGCCCTCTTCACTTTCCAGATGAATCTCACCGCCCAGCATACGGGCGATTTCGCGGCTTATAGTCAAGCCCAGACCAGTGCCACCATACTTGCGGCTGGTAGTGCCATCCGCCTGCTGAAATGCTTCCCAGATAACTCTCTGATTGCCCATGGGAATGCCGACACCAGTATCAGCGACGCTGAAAGCCAGGATGGTTCTTGCGGTTTTCAGCACATCATTTTCAAAGCGCCTGTCAAACTTGGCCCGCTTGATATTCAGTGTAATGCCGTCTTTTTCCGTAAATTTAAAGGCATTCGACAAGAGATTGCGAAGAATTTGTTTTAGCCTCTGACCGTCTGTCCGGATTATGCCAGGCGTGCCTTCTATAATATTAACCGAAAAGTTCAGGCCCTTTTGCTCGGCAAGTTGTATAAAGCTTCGTTCCATGCCAGTCTTGACCTCGCCCAGCGCAATCTCGCCGAAGTTGAAATCCATCTTTCCTGCCTCAATCTTGGAAAGATCCAGAATTTCATTGATCAAATTCAAAAGGTCGTTCCCACTTCCATGAACCGTTTTGATGTATTGGAGCTGCTTGTCGGTCAGGTTTCCATCCTTGTTATCAGATACTAATTTGGACAGAAGCAACATACTGTTTAAAGGCGTACGCAACTCGTGACTCATGTTTGCAAGAAATTCGGATTTGTATTTGGAAGTGATGGCCAACTGTTCGGCCCGCTCGGCCAGACTGGCCTGCGTCAGCTCCAGTTCGCGATTTTTAATCTCCACATTCTTGCGCTGATCTTCTAACTGTCCTGCTTTCAGTTCCAGTTCCTGATTGGCTAATTGCAGCTCGCTCTGCTGTTGTTCAAGAATGCTTTGAGACTCTTTTAACGCCGATGTCTGACCCCCCAGTTCCTCGTTCGACCGTTTCAGCTCGTTCTGCTGATTCTGAAGCTCTTCGGTCAAGGATTGGGACTGCTTCAACAAATCCTCTGCTCTCATGCTGCCCAGAATCATGTTAATAACGACGCCCATGCTTTCCATAAGCTGTTCCAGAAAGGTGACATAGATGTCGCTGAAGCGGCTAAACGACGCCAGTTCCACCACCGCCATGACATTATTTTCAAAGAGAACCGGCAGGACCGCGATATTGAGAGGAGTTCCCTCCCCCAGTCCCGATGTAATTTTGATATAATCCATCGGCACATTGTTCAGGATGATGGGTTTTTTCTCGAACGCGGCCTGACCAACGAGACCCTCTGCAATCCGCCACCGGTTGGACACATTTTTCCGCTGAACATAGGCATAGCTGCTCAAGAGTTTCAGATAGGTTTCCTCTCCCACGATTTCGGACACATAAAAGACACCATGATGGGCGCTGACTAATGGAGTAAGATCCGACATGATCATTGCGCCACGGTTTCCAGATTCCGCTGGCCCTGGAGCATGCGGGTGAACCTGGCCAGATTGGTCTTCAACCAGTCTTGCTCCTCGTTGCGCTGCGTAGTATCCTTCAAGGTGCTGATCATTTGATTGACGTTGTCTTTCAGCTCCGCCACCTCTCCACGGGCCTCGACCGCTACGGACCGGGTTAAATCTCCCTTGGTCACAGCCGTGGCCACCTCGGCAATGGCCCGCACCTGGGTCGTCAGATTGGCAGCCATGGCATTGGTGTTGTCGGTCAGATCCTTCCAGACCCCGGAAACGCCTTTGACCAGGGCCTGACCGCCCAGCTTGCCATCGGTGCCCACCTCGCGGGCTACGCGGGTGACCTCAGAGGAAAAGGCGTTTAATTGATCCACCATCTTGTTGATAGTGTTCTTGAGCCGCAGGATTTCGCCCTGGGTCTCGACCGTGATCTTCTGAGACAAATCTCCAGTTGCAACGGCCGTTGTAACCAATGCGATGTTTCTTACCTGATCTGTAAGATTGCTGACCATTCGATTGACGTTTTCGGTCAGATCCTTCCAAACCCCGGAAACGCCCCGGACATAGGCCTGTCCGCCAAGTTTGCCTTCGGTTCCCACCTCGCGGGCTACGCGGGTAACCTCAGTGGCGAAGGCGTTCAACTGATCGGCCATGCGGTTGATGGTGTCCTTGAGTTCCAGGATTTCACCCCTGGCCTCGACCGTAATTTTCTGGGATAGATCGCCGTTGGCAACCGCCGTAGTCACCTTGGTGATGTCCCGCACCTGGGATGTCAGGCTTCCGGCCATTGCATTGACGCTGTCTGTCAGGTTTTTCCAGGTTCCGGATACGCCTGTGACTTCGGCCTGGCCGCCCAGCTTGCCTTCGGCGCCTACTTCCTTGGCCACTCGTGTAACCTCCGAGGCAAAGGCATTAAGCTGATCCACCATCTGATTGATGGTCTCCTTAAGCTGCAATATCTCTCCACGGGCCGTGACCGTAATCTTGCGCGAAAGATCGCCACCGGCAACAGCCGTGGTCACCTCCGCAATATTTCGGACCTGACCGGTCAGGCTTCCGGCCATTGCATTGACGTTTTCGGTCAAATCCTTCCAGACGCCGGACACGCCCTTGACTTCGGCCTGCCCGCCCAGTTTACCGTCGGTACCAACTTCCCGCGCCACACATGTGACCTCTGAGCTAAAGGCATTCAACTGATCCACCATGCGGTTGATAGTTTCCTTTAATTGAAGGATTTCGCCGCTGGCTGTGACCGTGATCTTGCGCGAGAGATCGCCTTCGGCAACGGCCGTAGTTACCTCAGCAATGTTTCGGACCTGGTTGGTAAGGCTTCCCGCCATTGCATTGACGTTTTCGGTCAAATCCTTCCAGACACCGGACACGCCCTTAACCTCCGCTTGTCCACCCAGTTTGCCGTCCGTACCAACTTTCCGTCGGTACCCACCTCCCGCGCCACACGAGTGACCTGGGCGGCAAATGCGTTTAGCCGATCCACCATCTGGTTGATGGTATTCTTCAGTTCCAGGATTTCACCCATGGCCTCGACCGTAATTTTCTGGGACAGATCGCCGGTGGCCACGGCGGTTGTTACCAGGGCGATGTTTCGGACCTGACTGGTCAGGCTTCCGGCCATCGCATTGACGCTGTCGGTCAGATCCTTCCAGACGCCGGACACGCCCTTGACATCGGCTTGACCGCCCAGGATGCCTTCTGTACCCACCTCTCGGGCCACACGGGTGACCTCCGATGCAAAACCGTTCAACTGATCCACCATGGTATTGACAATAATTCCGATGCGCTGGAATTCGCCCTTGACCGGCACTCCTTCAATTTCAAGCGCCATCTGACGGGACAGATCGCCCCTGGCCACTGCGGTGATAACCCGGCCTGCCTCCATGGTTGGCTGCGCCAAATTGACGATAAGAGAATTGAGGGATTCGATCTGAATCTGCCACCCGCCGGCCAGATTTGCTACGCTGGCCCGCTCGGTCATGTTTCCTTCCCGGCCAACCACTTCGCTGATCCGGATAAATTCATCCGTGACCCGTCTGTTCAGATTCGCCACATCGTTATAGGCTTCGGCGATTTCCGTCATCACCTTATCCCGGCTAAAATCCAGCCGGATGGAAAAATCGCCATTCACAATGGCCTGGATGGCCTGCAGCAGTACCTGCATCCGGGACGACTCGTCGCCGTCATCTGTCAATGTGACGATAGGTGACATCATTGTTGGTATAACCGGCGGCGTGGTTCCGTTCGATGATTTTTTTTTCTTTATTGACATAGGTTCCTCATATTTTGGGGTCGGTGGGGCTTATGCCCCGTTATATGGCGGTTCTGAAAGCAGTGACGAGTTTTTCTGTTTACCCGTTAGGCAAATTTCAAAATCATTAAGTTTTGATTTTAAACTAGGCACTTGCTTTAATTGGGTTGGCCGGTCAGTAAATGCAAGCATCTAATATAGACAGCACGTCTGAAAGCAACTCATTGTTTCCATGTTCAATCCGTTTGGCTTGACGAGCATGAAAATCGACCGATTTAACCTGCTCAACCATGATAA